>JACRKW010000007.1:0-23064 GCA_016215215.1 Acidobacteriota bacterium | reverse complement strand
CGTAGGCGACTCCATCACTCGGCGCTGGGGCGCCACCGACTATCCGCAACTGCTGGCCAACTGGAACCGCAACTTCTTCGGCTGGAATGCCGGCAACTTCGGCTGGGGCGCGGATCGGATCCAGAACATCCTGTGGCGCATGAACAACGGCGAACTGGAGAACGTGAACCCCAAGGTTGTCGTTCTCCTGGCGGGCACAAACAACGTGGGCAACTCCGTTCCGGCGGGTACGGAAGATGCCGTGGCCGCCGACATCGTCAAGGGAATGCAGGCGCTGGTGACGGCGATTCGAGCCAAAGCGCCCGATGCCACCCTGATCCTCATGGGCATCTTCCCGCGCAACGATAACATGGCGGTGATGCCTGTCATTGACAGTATCAATCGCGGTCTCGCCCGGATGGCCGATGGAGGCAAGGTGCGTTTCCTCAGCATCAACGACAAGCTCGCCGGCCCCGACGGCCGCCTTGTGGAAGGTATGATGAACGCCGACAAGCTGCACCCGGCTGAGAAGGCCTATCAGGTTTGGGCCGACGCCTTGAAGCCGGTTTTTCAGGAGTTGCTGGGGCCGCCGGCCGCGGAAGACCGCGCGCCGCCGCCGACCGGAGATCCGGGCGCGCGGCGCTAAGGAGATTTCGCCGGCGTGCGCCCCGCGCCGGCCGATGGGCAGGAGTTCGAGGGTAGAGCACGAAAGAAGGAGTTCATATTTCCATGGAATCGGTACCCCGGCGTCATTTCTTCTTCGGATCGCTGCTGGCAGGCGCGGTCCCGATGGGCGGTTACGGCAGCGTGACGTCGCTCAAGTCGCTCGGCTACAAGCCGTACTACGACAAGCTCAACGTGGCCGGCATCGGCTGCGGCGGGCAGGGCGGCGCGGATCTCAATGATGCCGCCCGCACGGAGAACGTCGTCGCCCTCTGCGACGTGGACGAGGTGCGCGGCGCGGCCGGGCTGGCTCGGTACAAGGCGCCGAAGTACAAGGATTTCCGCGTGATGCTCGATAAGGAGGGCAAGAACATCGATGCCTGCACCATCGGCATCCCGGATTTCATGCACGCCACCGTGGCGCTGGCCTGCATGCAGCGCGGCATCCACGTGTATGTCGAAAAGCCGCTGACGCGCACGCCGTGGGAGGCGCGGCTGCTGCAGGATGCGGCCGTCAAGTACAAGGTAGCCACGCAGATGGGCAACCAGGGATTCTCGCACGAGTGCAACCGCGTGGCGGCCGAGATCCTGTGGTCGGGCGAGATCGGCGAGGTCACCGAGGCGCACATCTCCGCCTCGCCGGGAACGCACCCGACGGGATTGCAGGAGCCGCCGCCGGCGACGGCCGCTCCGTCGACGCTCGATTGGGAGTTGTGGCTGGGCGGGGCCGCTTACAGGCCGTTCAGTTCTGCGTATGTGCCCTACAACTGGCGCGGGTTCCTGGATTTCGGCACGGGCCAGGTGGGTAATTGGGCGACGCACACGGCTGGGCCGGTGCACACAGCGCTGCAGCTCGGCGCGCCCACCAGCATCGAGTGCGTCCGCGTGGAAGGGCACAGCAAGATCACCATGCCGCACCGCGGCGTGGTGCGGCTGGACTTCCCGGCGCGCGGCAAGATGCCGCCCGTGCGCGTGTTCTATCACGACTCGGCGCGGGCGGGCGATCCGGAAGCCTACGCCGTGCCGGGTATGGAGAACGAGACCATCCTGCCGCCCACCAACAATCTCGGCGACAAGGGCCGGCCGGCAGGTGGGCGCCAGGGCGGGGGTCCAGGCGGACCGCCTGCAGGGGCCCCGAAGCGAGGGCCGCGGCCCGAAGGAGGTCCGCCGATGGGCGCGGGCGGTCCCGGCGTACCGGTGTACCTGCCGCCCGGCGGGCGCGGCGGTGCGGCGCAGCCGGGCGTGCTGACCGGCAACGGCTCGGTGTTCATCGGCACGAAAGGCGTGATGGCGACCTCGTCGCGCGGGGAGGGCGTGTGGCTGCTGCCTTCGGCGCGGTGGCAGGAGTACCGGCTGCCGCCGCAGTTGCTCACCCGCTCGCCCGGGCACATGCTGGACTGGATCCGGGCGTGCAAGGGCGGCGAACCGTCCTGCTCGGACTTCAGCGTCACCGCGCCCTTCGCCGAGTGGCTGGCGCTGATCGTCATCGCCGAGCGCATGGGGCCTGGGAGGCTCGATTGGGATTCCAGGAACATGCGTTTCACCAACAACGCAGAGGCCAACAAGTACGTGAAGCCCGAGTTCCGCAAGGGCTGGGAACTGAAGCTGTAAGGGAGCCGATCATGAACATCACCAGACGGGATATGGGCAGAATGGCGCTGGCGGCGCTGCCGGCAGTACAAGCGCGCGCGGCCAAGCCGATGTCGAAGTTCGCGGGCGTGCAGGTGGGGGTGAACATCCCCTACAGCTTCCACGGAATGCCCAGCAGCGCCGACCAGATTCTCGGCTACCTGGCCGAGACCAACATCAGCGCGGCGGAGTTGCGCCTGCAGCCGGTGGAGGCGCACTTGGGCGCGCCAGCGCTGGCGGCGCGCGGGGTCGGAATGGCGGCGGCGCCGCCGCGCGGGCAGAAGTCCGCGCTGACGCCGCAGCAGGAGGCCGCGCAGAAGGCGTCCATCGAGGAACTGCGCAAATGGCGGCTGGCGCGCCCGATGAGCGACTTCAAGGCGTTTCGCAAGAAGTATGAGGACGCCGGCGTGCTGATCCAGATCGTGAAGTTCGACGGCATCAACACGGCCACCGACGACATTGTCGACTACTGCTTCCAGGTGAGCAAGGCGCTGGGCGCCTACGCGATTTCGTGCGAGATTCCGGTGAGCCAGACCAAGCGCATCGGCGTGTTTGCGGCCAAGCACAAGATGATGGTCGGCTACCACGGCCACGGCAATCTCACCAACCCGGAGGCGTTCGGCCGCCTGGGAGCGTGGGAGCAGGCCTTCTGGTACTCGAAGTACAACGGGGCGAATGTCGATATCGGCCACTTCTTCGCGTCGAACGGCTTCTCACCGGCCGAGTGGATCCAGGAAAACCACGCGCGCGTGACACATGTGCACCTGAAGGACCGCAAGGCCAACAACGGTCCGGGCATGGCGTGGGGTGAGGGCGATACGCCGCTGAAGCAGATCCTGCTCATGATGAGGGACAGGAAATACAAGTTCCAGGCGACGATCGAACTGGAGTACCCGGTGCCGCAGGGCTCAACGACGCTGAAGGAGTTGAGCCGGTGTGTGCAGTACTGCCAGAAGGTGCTCGAAAGCTGAGCGTTCGCCCCGATCAGCGGCGACGGGGGCCGCGCCGGTCTTACCCTGCTTTCCAGATCCGGTGAGCCAGAAACGACTCATTTGCGTCGAAGTAGAAGCTCGCCACGAACCCAGGGAGCCCGACTCCCTCCGGCACGTCGATCGAGACGTCCCACTCGGTGACATTGGCCATGCCTTCCTCGGAGGCGTACGACAGAGAGGCGGATTCCCGCCTCCTGTGTGCGATTCCCAGATCCGCCAGCAGTTGCTCCAACATCTGTTGCTGCGTCATGGGGACTCCTATGTAGGATAGATTCTACACCGGAATCCTGGTTCTTCAACCCGGCCAGATCTGTTCTTTCGCGGCTGTGGAGTCGGCCGTCTGCGGCAGCCGGTCCGCCTCCAGTACCCGAGCCAGGATCGCCAGGCTATAGGGGAAGTTCTCGTCCTTCGGGGCCTCGGGGGCGTGCACGGGGGCCGGGGACCTGCCTCGGGGTTTGAGGCGTCCTGAAACGTTTAGAGCGACCGGGACGCAGGCCAGGACGGTCAGCAGCCCGGCCAGCGTCCAGAGCAATTCAGTGGTGAGCAGATCGGCTTCCATGGGGTCCTGATGCCCCACTCATCGGCAGCCGGGGCGGCCAGTTGAGGGAATCCGGGGGCCGATCTACTCGGTGCTGTAGTTGATCTCGATGCGCCGCACGGCTCCAGCCGCCGCCCACAAGACGAGCAACGTCACGGCCAGCACGCCCAGCACGGCCCATTCCTTGGCGGCCGGCGAGGCCGGTGACAGCAGAGTGAGCAGCAACGGAGGCATGCTGGGATCGGTCGGCGCCGGCACAGGGCAGAGCGATTGCACGTAGTACAGCACGCTCAGCTTCTGCAGCAGGTCCGGCAGGAAACCGTTGATCCCCTCCCACAGCAACAGTATCGCCGCCGGGATGATCGGGTTCCGCAAGAGCAGGCCAGCGGCCAGGAACACGCTTCCGTAGCCGACGCAGGCCAGTGCGGCCGAGGCCAAGTACCAGAACAAGTGCCCCATGCCCGGTCCGGACCAGTAGGCCGCCACGGCCGTGCTCTCGTGCGGCCACAGCATGCCGGCGAAACTCAGCGCCGCTCCGCCGGTAAAGATCACAGTCGAGGCGGTCAGCCCGGCCAGGTACTTGCCAGCCAGCAACACGTCCCTGCGGGCCGGCGCCAGGAACCAGTAGTGCAGGGTCTTGTCGAGCATCTCGCCGCGGAATAGGTTCATGAAGATGCCCAAACAGCCGAAGAAGATGGCCAGGCGCAGGTAGAAATACTGGAACACGCCCGCGTAGGCCTGCCGGTCCTGGTCGAAGTTCATTTCATCGCGGATGTTCTTCTCCGTCAGCACGCCGTTCTCGAAGAACAGGTTGACCCGCCGCCGGCCGTCGTAGTACATCATCATCCGGCCTTCCACCATCTCGTAGCGCCGGATCCGGCCGCCCTTTTCCGTTTCCTCTTCGTTCATCAGCTTGCGCCGCCGCCAGTCGCGGTCGCTGATCGGCTTGCCGGCCTTCTTGAGTACTTCCTCGGCGGTGTCGCGCGGATTGATGCTGTCCAGCGCCGCGGCCGTGGTCATGCCCTGGCCCGCCCAGCGGTTGTGCCGGTAGGTCATCGCGATGCCGTGGCCGATGAAGATCACCGCCGGGAACAGCGCCAGCAAGTACACCCACAGGGCGCGCCGCGAGAAGAACGCCCGCCGCATCTCGATGCGCGCGATGGCCCACGCCTGCCTCATGCGGAACTGGGTTGTCATCGCCCGCCTCCGATCAGGTACTCGTACAAAGCGTCCACGTTTTCGTCGGCCGGGATCACGCCGTCGATCACGTGGCCGTCCAGGGCGATTCTGCCGAGCGCGCGGGAGAAGTCCTCGCGGCTGCGCGTCATCACAAGCATCCCCAGCCGGTCGTCATTCAGCTTGATCTCGGTGATGTGGTCCTCGTTGAACAGAAGCGAGGCGATGCGCGAGGCGTCGCGGCAGCGAATGATGTACTGACTGGGATGCTCGCTGATCTCATCGCGCACCCCGCGGATCTCGCCCTCGGCCACGATCATGCCGTTGGCGATGAGGATCACCTGGTCGCTGATCACGTCCACTTCCTGCAACACATGGCTCGACAGGATGACGTGCCTGCCCTGGGCGCCCCACTCGCGGAACATGGCGATGGTCTCGGCGCGCACCAGCGGGTCTAAGCCGTTCAGCGGCTCGTCGAGCACCAGCACATCAGGCTCGTGGGCGATGGCCTGCGCCAGGCGCACCCGCTGCCGCATTCCCTTGGAGTAGCCGGCCACCTTGCGGTGCGCCGCGTCGGTGAGACTGACCCGCTCCAGCGCCTTCCAGGCCTTGGATTCGGCCTCGGCCCTGGGCAGTCCGAACAGCTCCAGGCTGGTGGCGACAAACTGGAAGCCGGTGGCCCAACGCGGCGCGGCGTCAAACTGGGTGGCATAGCCGGTGAGGCGCATCATCCGCTCCGGCTCGCGCGGCGAGATGTCCCGCACCCGGATGCTGCCGCGGTCGGGATGGATGAGGCCTGTGAGCAGGTTCATCAGCGTGGTCTTGCCCGAGCCGTTCGGGCCTACCAGGCTGGTGATACCCGGCGGAATTGCCAGCGTGACGCGGTTGACGCCCAGCACCTCGCCGTAGAACTTCGAGACCTCCTCGCAGATCACCAGCGGCCGGTTGGCCGCGCCGCGGTTGCCATTGGTTTGCGGCGCGCTCACTTGATCACCTCCACGGGCCGCAGCTTGCGCTCCAGGACCATGATGAGCAGAACTGCCAGCGCCGCAACCGCGGAGGCCTGCTCCCACGTGCCGGGTCCTTCAGGCAGTTCGGCGCCCAGCATCCAGCACCAGATGTGATACATGGACTTGGACGGATTCAGCAGAGAGCCCCAGTCCACGCGCAGAACCCCGTTCACCATCTCAGCCACGCCTGCCAGGATAAAGAAGAAGCCCAGCACAAGAGCCCCGGCGATGATGCGCCACTTCACGTAGGCCGAACTCGCCATGGCCACCAGGCTCACCAGCACGATCCACAACAGGAAGCCCGACACCACTCCGGCGCCAAGCCGCCAGTTGGTTGTGAACCATCCCCAACCGGCCATTGACGACTGCATGGTGAACAGGATCACGCCCGGCACCCAGGTGACCATCGAGAGCAACCCGACCAGCACCATCATCCGCGCCAGCAGGTTGGCGAGGTAGATGAAGGCCATGCATAGCAGTGGCCACAGCATCGACACGCACAGCATGATCACCACCAGGCGCTGCTGCAGCAGGCGCTCCCAGGCGAAGGCAGGCATGGCCATCAGCCGCGCGAAGCGGCCCGTCAGCGGGCCTTGATATCGCTGGTATCCACGCCTATAGACCGCCATTGGCTGCCACCTCCTCCCGCGCCGCTTCGCCCGGCGTCTGCCGCAGATGGCCCACTGCCTTGAGGAAGATCTCTTCCAGCGAGTCGCGCCGGTGCGTCAGCTTGCGCACGAGCAGATCCTGTTCGGCGGCGAGTTTCCAGATGGCCGCCACCTCCATCTCCGGTTGCAGCACGATGCGCCAGCGTCCTTCCCCCTCGGCCACTCCGTCGGCGCCGATCGCCGCCAATGCTCCGGCGAGCCGGCTGTCGTCGCCCATGACTTCCAACTCGACAAAACGGCGGTTGGATCTGCGCTCCTCTTCCAAGTCCGACTGGTGCACCACCTGGCCGTCCTTCATGATCACCACTTCGTCGCAGACCTCTTCGACGTCGCGCAGCAGGTGCGAGCAGAGCACGACGTTCATGCCGTGGTCTTCCTTCATTTCCCGCACAAGCTTCAGCATCCGCTGGCGGGCCGCCGGGTCCAGCCCGTTGGTGGGCTCGTCGAGAATCACCAGCTCCGGGCCGTGAACGATGGCCTGCGCCAGCTTGGCCATCTGTTTCATGCCCAGCGAGTAGGTGCCGAGCTGCCGGTAGCGGGCCTCGCCCAGGCCAACGTGGAAGAGCACCTCGTGAGCCTTTTCCAGCGCGGTTTCGGCCGGCAATCCGGAGATCTGCCCCATCAGCCTGAGGAACGACACGGCTGTCATGTTGGCGATGAAGCTGTCGGTTTCCGGCATGTAGCCGATGCGCGAGCGCACCTGCCGCGGCTGCCGGTGGCAGTCGAAGCCCAGCACGCGCGCACGCCCTCCCACGGGCATATGAAATCCCAGCAGCGTCTGGATCAGCGTCGACTTGCCGGCGCCGTTCGGCCCCAGCAGTCCGATCGCCTTTCCCGCTCCTGAAACACCGAGGCGGCAGGAGATCCCCCGGAGGATCTCCCGCCGCCCCAGTTGCACTCGCAGGTTGTCGAGCTCAATTACGGTTGGCATTCTTGGCGATTCCGGCCTTCCTTGCCGCGACGGCCTTCGCTCCTCCGCCACCGCCCAACATGGGGGCCATCATGGCGTCGAATACCAGGCTCGTTAAACGAGTACGACTTGCGGCGTGGATTCGTTCCTTCTCTCCGCTGAAAACCACCAGCAGAGGATCGCGGTCCGAGGCCAGCTTTCTAAACGCATCCATTTGCCCGCCGGCGGGAAGCTGCTTCAGCACTCCCTCCAGCGCGCCCTTGGTGTTCAGCCAGAAGAAGCCCGAGGGGTGCAACCCGGCCGAGGAGGGCATCTGCTGCTGGAAGTTCGCCGCCCGCACCAGGGCGAAGCCGCCGTTGCGGGTCTGGATGGCCCGCTCGGCCAGGCCGCGGTCGTTGCTCAGCACCATGTAGCCCTGGTCGTAGGTCCAGTACAGGGTCTGCAGGCCCGTGGACGGTTTCAGCGACATCCAGAGCCGGCCGCCGGCCGACTCCTGGGCCAGCGTGATCTGCTTGCCCTGCATGGCCGGTTCCCGGTTGGCGGCGTCCACCACCTTGGCGATGGTTCCGTCCAGTGTGCCGGGTTTGTAGACCTCAATCGCGGCGACGACGCCCGGGACCGGAACGCCGGGGCGCTCCAGCGCGACGGCGAAGTCCGTGCCAATGGCGGCGGCGATATCGTTGGCCACGCTGATGCCCAGCTTGGCCTCCAATTCCTTCAGCTTGGCTTCGGCATCAGGGTTCTTGGACGTCGCCATGGCCATGATCTCGGCGTAGATCTGGCTGGGCTCGACGATGGTGCCGGCAAAGGAGGCAACCGCGTCGCTGGAGATGTACTGCGACGCGCCGCCCGCGCCGCCGGGCGCAAGCCACGCGGCCGGACCCTTGCGCTCGCCGGCGAACTTCAGCGTCGCCTCGTTTTCCTCCACGCCCTGCGTCGTGCGCTGCTCGAAGAAGACGCTGCTGAGGCTGGCGCCAGCCAGGGCTGTTTTCGCCTCGGCGCCGCCAACGCCACGCATCGCGGCCAGATCCATGCCAAAGAGCCAGCCCGCGCCGCGCCGGTAGCGATTGGCAACCTCGGCGGCGAACGGGCTTGCCGAGCCGCGGCCCATCCGCGCCATTGCCGATTCGGCGTGCGCCGAGGTGTCGGAAATCACCATGACCTGGTCGGTGACGCGGAACCCGCCGTTCGGCTTGCCCGTGGCCCACAGGCCTTCCAGGGCCTTCTGCAAGGCCTCCTTCTGGCCGGCGCGCACTTCGGCCAGCACCATCGGAGTGCCCTTGCCCGCGGTTCCGTCCTTGATCATGACGAAACCGATCTCGTCGCCCAGCATCGGCAGCACGGATTGCACCTGCTCCAGCATCTTCTTCAACTCACCCGCTGCGGCCGAGTTCCACCATTCACGGAACGTTTCGCTCTCGCCGGCTCTTTGGTCGGCCAGCAATAGCGCCTGCTTCAGCGTACCGCTCAGGTTCGGCATCGCGCCGTAGACCCATGCGCCGTCGGGCAGATAGGGGACCAGCCTGGCCTGGGTGCGCAGCGCCGGCGCCGGGATGGCGGCGATCTGCTTTTCGAGCTTGGAGAACTCGCCCAGCAGCGCGTAGTACTTCTCGCTGTCTTCGCTCCATGCGACGGCCTGGCGCGGCGATACCGCGCCCAGGGCGGCGCTGGAGGCAGCCTGCTCGCCCCGCTGCAAGAGGCGCTCGCCGCCCGGTTGCGTCACCGCCACCGAACCCTCCACCACCGACACGAGCGAGCCCGTCATCCCCGCCGAGACGGCGAAGATGGTGCCCTTCACCTGCGCCAGCGAATCGCCGGTCTGCACCCGCAGGCGGCCGCGCCGCTGCTTGGCGGCCTGAACGATGACGTCGCCGCGGCGCAGTTCGATGGTCTGGCCCGACCAGGCCGCGCGCACCAGCAGTTCGGTGCGCTGGTTCAACTCCACGGCCGAACCGTCGGCCAGGCGGAGCACCGCCCGCGCGCCGGCGCCGGTCCGGACAATGTCGCCTTCCTGGATGGCCGCTCCGGTAGCCAAAGCGCCGTCCGGGACTTTGTAGATACCGCCCTTGGCCACCTCCACGGTGGCCCGCGGTCCTGAGGGCGCCAGAGCGCGGTCCAGCGGATCACGCCCCGCGTAAAGCGCCACCAGCGCGACGCCGGCGGCAATGGCCCAACGCTGCCAGCGGACCTGCACGGGCCGCACAGGCATCGCCACCACCTTGCGCTCGCCCTGGAGCGTCCCGTACGCCTTGCGGCACTCCGCGCAGCGGCTGAGGTGGTCGTCCATCAAGAGACGGCGGCTCTCGCTGAGCCGGCCGGCGGCATAGGCCGCCAGCTCCGAGCGGAACTCCTCGCACACCGCCGGCTGATGGGCCTGCAGCTTGGCGAGAACCCGATCCCGCGCCGCGGCGAACTCCGCCTCCGGGGCGGACTCGTTCCTCATCTCGTTCAAAGCCTGATCCAGACGATCTTCCGACATGGCCATGCTCCCTTCCCTTAGCCTTCCAATTCCGCTTTGAGTTCCTGCCGGATGCGGTGCAGCCGCACCGCGATCCGTCCCTTTTCCACGCCGCACAACGCGGCGATCTCGCCGTTTGAAAGCCCTTCCACGTAACGCAGCACGAAGATCTCCGCGTCACGCGGCTCCAGGCTTGCCAGCGCCTGCCTCAGGCGTTGTTTCAGCAGCGGGGGGCTCTCGGCCGCCGCGTGAGGCAGTGCGTCGTCCAACTGCGATTCGGCCTTGGAGACCCTGCGGCGCAGGATGTCCAGCCCTGCGTTGGCGGCAGCCCGGCGGAAGTACCGCTCCGGCACCGCCACCGGGTCCAGCCTGCCGCCCTGGTTCAGCACGCGCACGAAGACGGTCTGCATCGCGTCCTCGGCGTCGGCCGGATTGCCGGTGACGCGCAGCGCGGCCCGATACACTGTTTCCGAAAACCGCTGGTAGAGGTCAGTGAATGCCGGGGGCGCCATCATATGTATCGTTTCCGCGCCGGCAGCCAGGCTGAGTGTTCCCATTTCAGGTCTCTCCTGCCTGCCTAGACGCGCTCCGCCGCCGATTATTTCAGATCGATTGAAGTCCCGGCGGCGCGTGCGGCACCCAAGGCGGTAGGCCCCGGCGCAAGAACAAGACGGTGCTGTGTTTTCAATGAGTTACTGATAGCTGTTGTGGAATGGACTCGGTCGGCGTCCCCAGGGCTGGGCGCGAGTGGGCCCGCGGATTCCGGGTTGATAACGCGAGCGGAGAGAAATCTGACGCGGGGTCCGGCCGACAGGGGAGCACGCCGGCCGTCATCTCTCGGACTGACCGAAAGCCGAGGACCAGACTATCGCGCGGAACCCCCACCTTTCGCTTCTTCATCCTGGCTTGCTGCCAAACACCGAAACGCAAGAATGCTGGCTGAACCGCCTCCGGGAGTGGGGAGTTCAATAGGGGGAAGCTACGCCTTCTTCTGTCCCTGTTTGGCCACGGCTTCCATGGCCGCTTTGACCTTCTCGGGGTCGCCCAGGTAGTACGACTTGAGCGGCTTCAAGTCCGCGTCGAGTTCGTAGACCAGGGGCATGGCGGTGGGGATGTTCAGCTCGAGGATGTCCGCCTCGCTGACGTTGTCCAGGTACTTCACCAGGGCGCGCAGGCTGTTGCCGTGGGCGCCGATGACTACCCGCTTGCCGCGCTTGACGGCCGGGGCGATGGATTCATGCCACAGCGGCAGGAAACGCGCGACGGTGTCCTTGAGGCACTCGGTGAGCGGGAGATCCTCCTTGGCCACGCCGGCGTAGCGCCGGTCGCGGCCAGGGTAACGCTCGTCGTCCGGCGCCAGGGCGGGCGGCGGCACGTCGTAGCTGCGGCGCCAGATCTTCACCTGCGCCTCGCCGTACTTTTCGGCCGTCTCGCTCTTGTTCAGCCCCTGGAGGCCGCCGTAGTGACGCTCATTGAGGCGCCAGCTGCGCTCCACGGGGATCCACAACTGGTCCATCTGTTCAAGCACGGTGTTCAGCGTGCGAATGGCGCGTTTCAGCACCGAGGTGTAGGCCAGGTCGAACTCATAGCCTTCGCGAGCCAGCACCTGGCCGGCTTCGATGGCCTCCTGGACACCCTTCTCGCTGAGATCGACGTCGGTCCAGCCGGTGAAGCGGTTCTCTTTGTTCCACGTGCTTTCGCCGTGGCGGATGAGGACTAGCTTGTGCATGGCCGGGCTCCTACTGCTTGAAGGCCGAGCGGCCGGCGTAGCGCGCCGCGGCTCCCAGTTCCTGCTCGATGCGGAGCAACTGGTTGTACTTGGCCATGCGGTCGGTGCGGCTGGCCGAGCCGGTCTTGATCTGGCCGCAGCCGGTGGCGACAGCGAGGTCGGCGATGAAGGCGTCCTCGGTCTCGCCGGAGCGGTGCGAGGTCATGCAGGTGTAGTTGGCCTTGAAGGCCATCTCCATGGCTTCCAGGGTCTCGGTGAGGGTGCCGATCTGGTTCACCTTGATCAGGATGGAGTTGGCCGTGCCGGAGTCGATACCTTTCTTGAGAATGGCCGGATTGGTGACGAAGAGGTCGTCGCCCACCAGTTGGATCTTTTTGCCGAGGCGCCTGGTGATCTTCTTCCAGCCGGCCCAGTCGAACTCGGCCATGCCGTCCTCGATGGACAGGATGGGGTACTTGTCGCACCACTTTGCCCAGAACTCGATCATCTCGTCGCTGGTCAGCTCCTTCTTGCGGCTCTTCTTGAAGACATACTTCTTCTTCGCGCGGTCGTAGAACTCGCTCGAGGCCGGGTCGAGCGAAATGGAGATCTGCTCGCCGGGCTTGTAGCCGGACTTCACGATGGCCTCGAGGATCACCTCGATGGCCTCATCGTTGGATCTCAGATTAGGCGCGAAGCCGCCCTCGTCGCCGACGGCGGTGGAGTACTTCCGGCCCTTCAGCACGCCCTTCAGGTTGTGGAAGACCTCGGCGCCCATGCGGATGGCGTCGGAAAACGTGGCTGCGCCATGCGGGCTGATCATGAACTCCTGGAAGTCCACGCTGTTGTCGGCGTGCGCGCCGCCATTGATGATGTTCATGTTCGGCACGGGCAGGGTACGGGCGTTGACGCCGCCCAGGTAGCGGTACAGCGGCAGCCCGAAAGCGTCGGCGGCGGCGCGGGCGGAGGCCATGGAAACGGCCAGGATCGCGTTGGCGCCCAGGCGGCTCTTGTTCGGCGTGCCATCCACCTCAATCATCTTGGCGTCAATGTCCTGCTGGCGGCCGGCGTCCATGCCGAGCAGCGCGGGGAGAAGCTCATCCTCAACGTTCTTGACGGCCTGGAGCGTGCCTTTGCCCAGGTAGCGGCCCTTGTCGCCGTCGCGCAGTTCGCAGGCCTCGTTTTCGCCGGTGGAGGCGCCCGACGGCACTGCCGCCCGGCCCATGCTGCCGTTGGAGAGGAAGACATCGGCTTCCACGGTGGGGTTGCCGCGGGAGTCGAGGATCTCGCGTGCGACGATATCGACGATTTCAGTCATAGGAGTAGTTCTTTCGGAAGTTGGGATTTGAGGGTCGGACACCTCCATTTTCGCACATCGCCTTCAGTCACCACGGCGGTTGACGGACCCGTCCGGGGCAGGGACAGGTACACTGTCCTGAAAGGAGCACCCACAGTGCCGGCCCGCGAAGAAGTCACGCAGTTGCTCCACGCCTGGTGCGAAGGCGACCAGGCAGCCCTCGACCGGCTGATGCCCTACATTTACTCCGAGTTGAGATCCCTGGCGGCGTCCTACATCCGGCGGGAGCGCGAGGGCCATACTCTGCAAGCCACGGCATTGGTCAATGAAGCCTATCTGCGCCTGGTGGGAGGCCCGCTGCCGGAGTTCCAAGGCCGCTCCCACTTCTTCGGCATTGCCGCACGCGCCATGCGCCAAATCCTGGTGGAGCACGCCCGCGCTAGGGGTGCGGCCAAGCGCGGCGGCGGCGCCGCCAGGCTTTCGCTCGACGAGATCGCCACGCTGGCCGAGGCGTGCAGCCCGGGCATCCTCGACCTGGACGATGCGCTCACACGTCTGGCCGCCTTGGACGCCAGGAAAAGCCGCATGATCGAATTCCGCTACTTTGGCGGGCTGGCCATCGAAGAGATCGCTGCAATGGAGGGCTGCTCGGTGGCCACCGTCGGCCGCGATCTGCGCTTCGCAGAGGCATGGTTGCGCCGCGAGATGACCGCCTAGCCCTCCTGCGACTTTTTTTCCGGGGCATGATCGATCACGCCCTTCTCTTTCACATGTACGAGTGGAGGGTAGCCCGAGCGGCCGCCCAAGCAACTCGAACGAAAGAGAGAATCACCATGTTCCACAAGATTGCACTCACCGGCCTTTCGATCCTGGCCTCGCTGGCGACCGCTCTTCCCGCCACTCGCACCATCACCGTCGACGACGACCGGGCCCAGTGCCAGGCCGCCGAGTTCACTTCAATTCAGCATGCGCTGGCGGCCGCAGCCGTAGGCGACACCATTCGCATTTGCTCAGGCGTTTACGCCGCACCAACCGGCGGCCTGGTCATCGACAAGGATGCATTGAGCCTGATCGCAGCCGGCGCGTCGGGCACGGTCAGAATCGTGCCGGGCGCCACCACACCGGGCGCGGCGACCACGCCGGGCCTGACCATTGCCGCCGACGGCGTCCGCCTCCAGGGTCTCGACATCGCCCGCTTCTCCGGAGCGGGCATCGCAGCGGGGTCCGGCCGGCCCGTGGCCGGTCTGGTCCTGGAACAAAACCGGATTCACCACAACCAGATTGGGATCCTGCTTCAGCGGTCCGGCGCGCTTGTGGCCCGTAACACTGTGGACCACAATGCGCTTCAAGGTATCGTCGCCGGCCCTGGTTCTGCCGTGCAGATCAGAGACAACTTAGTGACCTCGAACAGTACAGCTCCCGGCTTCACCGCCGGAATCGAGATTGTGGAGGCGGCCGGCGGGGTTATCGTTTCCGGCAACAAGAGCTTCGGCAATGCGGTTGGTCTCCGGTTGAACCGCTCCTCCGGCGTGATGGTGCAGGGCAACCACCTTAACGGGAACCGTCTCGGAATGGACGTTTTCGCGTCCCACCGCAATCAGGTCACCGACAATGAGTTCAATTCCAATACAGCCCTGGCGGGAGTCTGGCTTCGCCAGGCTTCCAGCGGCAACTCTGTGCAATTCAACCAGGCCACGGGGAATCGATACGACGGCATCTTTGTCTTTGCCGACGCCGCTCAGGGCAACAGTTTCGACGGCAATCGCCTCGAAGGTAACACCGACCACGGGCTGCACTACGCGAAGACTGCAAGGGCCCGCTCCGGGCTGGTAGTGGCCCGTACCCAGCCCATGCGCTGACGATCTTGCGGCGAGCCGCGAACCACCCCGATTCCGGCTCGCGACTCAGGCGCATTGCTCTGCCCAGTAGGAGGGGTGACTGGACAGCAGCTTTTGGCCACGGGGCGGGCCCTCCGACCGGGACCCGCCCCGAATTCTGTTGTTAGGCGCATAAAAGTCCTGAAGATCTGACCCTGCTGTAGTAAACTGCCGGAACAAGCAGGTTGGGTGACCTCACAACATCGGATGGAAGGGAGCAGCCGAGTCGTGAAGACTGAGCAATGGCGGCGCGCGGAAGAGATCTTCCAGTCCGCGCTGGAGCATGTGGCCCCAGAGCGGGCAGCATTCCTGGACATTGCCTGCGGCGGCGATGCGGAGTTGAGACACGAGGTGGAATCGCTCCTTCAGTGCGCCACAGGAGCGCCCGGCATAATCCAGTCCGCCGTCGGCCGTGAAGCTGAAGCGATGGAGCGTGGCACTTCTACCGCCGAGGGCAGGAGGATCGGACCGTACCAAGTGGTGCGCGAAATCGGGCGAGGGGGCATGGGCGAAGTCTATCTGGCCACCCGCGCCGACGGCGAGTTTCAGAAACTCGCGGCCATCAAGGTAGTGAAGCGCGGCATGGACACGGAGGTCCTGCTCAACCGCTTCCGCCAGGAACGGCAGATTCTAGCTCGCCTGGAGCACCCCAACATAGCCCGGCTGATTGATGGCGGGGCAACGGAGGACGGCCGCCCCTACTTGGTCATGGAGTATGTCGACGGCTTCCCACTCACTGACTACTGCGAACAACACAACCTAGGCACAACCGAGCGCCTGAAGCTATTTCGCAGCATCTGCGGGGCCGTACAGTACGCCCACCAGAACCTGATCGTGCATCGAGACCTCAAGCCAGGCAACATTCTGGTGACGGCGGCGGGCGAACCCAAGCTGCTCGACTTCGGTGTGGCCAAGTTGCTTCGTCCGGAAACCGAGGACGGCGACGTCTCACCAGACGTCACAGTGGTGCAGGCGTTGACGCCGCAGTATGCCAGCCCTGAGCAGGTGGAAGGCGGCCCCATTACCACGGCGACCGATATCTATGCCCTGGGCGCCATCCTCTACGAACTCCTGTCCGGACAGAAAGCCCATATATTCCAAACGCTCGCTCCGGAGGAGATCCGGCGCGTGATCTGTACCACCGAACCCGGCAAGCTGGAAGGGGACCTCGACAACATCGTGCGCATGGCGATGCGAAAGGAGCCGCATCGCCGCTACCCCTCGGCCGACCAGTTGTCGGAGGACTTGCGCAGGCACCTTGAGGGCCACCCGGTGGCCGCGCGGCCCGACACGATCGGCTACCGGACTGCGAAGTTCGTGCGCCGCCACAAGCTGGGCGTAGCCGCGATGGCGGCCATCCTGCTGTTGGCCGCCGGTTTCACTGTTACCACCAGCGTGCAGTCGGCCAGGATCCGGCGCGAGCGCGACAAGGCGCAGCAGGTGACCGGCTTCCTGGTCGACTCTTTCCGCGTGGCCGATCCGGGTGAATCACGCGGCAACGCGGTAACCGTTCGCGAGATTCTCGATAAGAGCGTGGACAACGTCAGCCGGAAGTTGGGCGGCCAGCCCGAGGTGCAGGCCAGCCTCCTGGACGTGATGGGTAAGGTGCACGTCTCTCTCGGGCTGTACAAGAAAGCAGTGAGCATTCTGCAGCGGGCCGTTGAGATCCGGCGCGCGGCTACGGGTGCGGCAAGCACGGAACTCGCCGCCAGCCTCAGCAGCCTGGGCGACGCCCTACGCTGCAACGGAGAGTACGACGCCGCCGGCCAGCAACTCAACGCCGCTCTGGAGATGCAGCGCAAGCTCCTGCCCGAGGCGCACAAAGACACGGCTGAGACCTTGAACAACCTGGGCGTGCTGGCCTACGACAGGCGCGAGTTCGCTTCAAGCGAGGCCTGGCTGCGCCAATCGCTGGCGATGTACGCTCAGCTCAAAGGCGACAACCGTTTCGAAGAGACCAAGACGCAGGCCAATCTGGCTGAATTACTGATGGAGAAGGGTGACTACGACGCCGCGGAGCCGCTGCTCCGGCAGACACTTGCCGCATTCAGGGCACTGTTCGGCGACGAGCACCCGCTGGTCGCCAACGCTTTCAACAGTCTCGGCGTGCTGCTTTTCAATCAAGGGGATGTTGGGGCGTCAGAGCGGTCCTACCGCGAGGCGCTGGCATTACGCCGCAAGATACTCGGTGCCAGGCACCCGGATGTGGCCACCACGCTCAGTAGCTTGGCGCTATTGCTTTCTACCTACGGCCGCGGTGAAGAAGCCGAGGCACTCTATCGCGAAGCGCTCTCCATTCATGTCGAGACAGTGGGCGCGGACCGGAAGGATGTGGCCGTGGACCGGAACAACATCGCGCTGTTGCTGATGAAGCGGGGTGATCTGGATGGCGCCGAACGAGAGTATCGTGAGTCCCTGCGGGTCTTTATGCTCGCTCATGGACTCGAAAACGCCGACACGGCCAGGTGCATCAACAACCTGGCCGGAGTGTTGCATGAGAAGGGACGGCTCAACGAGGCGGAGAGGCTGTATCGCCAGTCGCTCGAGCTGCGGCGCAAGACGCTGCCGGCGGGCAACTACGAGATCGGCACCTCGCTGACCAACCTGGGGCGCCTGCTGACAGATCGCGGACAGGCTGAGCAGGCGGAGGCGCTGTTGCGCGAAGCCGTCGCAATCCAGGGCAAGGCGCTCCCCGCGGGCCATTGGCGCATTGCCGACGCCGAAAGCGCTCTGGGCGGTTGCCTCGTCGAACTGCGCCGCTTCCAACAGGCCGAATCGTTGCTGCGTCCCGCCTATCAGTCTCTGCTCGGTAGCCGCGGAGAGAAGGACAACCGCACACGTCTCGCCCGCAGGCGGTTGGGCCGCCTGTACGAGAACTGGGACAAACCGGAATTGGCGGCACGTTACCGCTGATGACGATGGTCAGCCGGCGTGATTGCCGCTGACCACCGTCACGCCGCCTTCGGTGACGTGCCAGCCCGCGGCGTGGTCGCGCCCGGAGTCCTCGCCGACGATAGTGCCTTCCGGCAAACTCACGCCGACGTCGAGGATCGCGCGGCGCACCCGGCAGTAGCGGCCGATGTTGACGCCGTTCAGCAGGATGGACTCCTGCACATCGCAGTAGCTGTTCACGCGCACGCCCGGCGACAGCACGCTGCGATGGACCCGCCCGCCGCTGACGATGACGCCGGGGGCGACGATGGAATCGGTGGCCACACCCATGCGGCGGCCCTCCTGTGCGAACACGAACTTGGCGGGCGGTGCCTGCGGCATTCGGGTGCGGAGCGGCCAGGACTGGTCGTAGAGGTTGAATTCCGGATTGACATTCACCAGGTCCATGTTGGCTTCGTAATAGGCGTCGATGGTCCCGATGTCGCGCCAGTAGAGGACCTTCTTCCTGTTCAGATCGCGGAATTCGTAGGCCAGCACGCGCCGCCGCGGGATCAGGCGCGGCAGGATGTCCCGGCCGAAATCGTGCGAAGACTCGGCGCAGCCGGCATCCTCGTTGAGCGCGTCGATCAGCACCCCGGTGTTGAAGACATAGATCCCCATGGACGCGTTGACCGTCGTGATGTCGGACGGGGCTCCAGGCGGCACGCCGTTCTCGGGCTTTTCGGTGAATCCGGTGATCCGGTGCGTCTTGTCCTCGATCTGCATCACCCCGAACCGGAAGGCATCCTCTCGCGGGACCTGGAGAGTGGCGACTGTCACGTCGGCCCGGTGAACCCTGTGCCTCGCAAACATCTCGCGGTAATCCATCTTGTAGATCTGGTCTCCGGCAAGGACGAGAACGTACTCCGGACGATCCACCGTCACACTTTCCAGATTCTGGTAAACCGCGTCTGCCGTGCCCAGGTACCAGTTAGAGTGGATCCGCTGCATCGGCGGGATCACTTCGATGTACTCGCCCATCTCTCCGGCGAAGAGGTTCCAGCCCTCACGCAGGTGGCGGGCCAGTTCCAGAGACTTGTACTGAGTCAGGCACAGGATGCGCCGCAGGCCCGAATTGACGCAATTGGAGAGCGTGAAGTCGATGATCCGGTAGAGCCCGCCGAATGGAACAGCCGGCTTCGCCGTGTTCCGCGTCAAAGGAAAGAGCCGTTCCCCGGCGCCGCCGGCCAGGAGGATGGCCAGGACGTTGTCCATGACACCTACAGCATACTAGCCGCGCGGCACGTTCTAATTTGTCTTTTCGGTGAAGAATCCGAGGCGGTTGACGCCATCGAAGGCGGCAGTCTTGTAGCACTCGGCCAGGGTCGGGTAGTTGAACACGGTATTCACGAAGTAATCCACCTTGCCGCCGAATGCGAGGACGGCCTGCCCGATGTGGATCAATTCGCTGGCGCCCTCGCCGATGATGTGAACGCCGAGCAACTGGCGCGTCTCGACGTGGAACATCATCTTGAGCAGTCCAGTGGTGTCGCCCACAATCTGGCCGCGGGCGATTTCGCGATAGCGCGCCTTGCCGACCTCATAGGGGATTCCGGCGAGGGTGAGTTCTTCCTCGGTGCGGCCGCACATGGAGATCTCCGGAATGGTGTAGATGCCGTAAGGGAAGAGCTCCGGCACGCTGGTAGCCGGCACTCCGAATGCATGGCAGGCGGCCAGCCGGCCCTGCTCCATCGAAGTGGAAGCGAGGCTGGGGAAGCCGATGACGTCACCGACGGCGTAGATGTTCTCCGCCGTTGTCTGGTAATGCTCGTTCACCTTGATGCGGCCGCGGTCGTCGGGCGTGAGCCCGGCGCGTCCGAGATCCAGCCGCTGGGTGTTGCCCGTGCGACCGATGGAATAGAGGGCCTTTTCGGCCACGATCTGCTTGCCGCTATCGAGCACGAGGCGCACTCGCTCGCCGGAGTCGTCCTCCAGCATCTCGATGCCGTGCACATTCTCGTTGAGCCGCAGGGTGACGCGGTTCTCACGCAGCTGGTAGGCTAGGGTGTCGATGATTTCGGCGTCGACGAAAGGCAGCAGCCGCGGGCGCTTATCCACCAGCGTGACGCGCACGCCCAGGGCGGCGAACATGGATGCGTATTCGCAGCCGATCACTCCAGCGCCCACCACCGCCAGCGTCCGGGGAAGTTCATCCAGTTCCAGGATGTCGTCGCTGATCACCACGCGGCGGCCATCGAATGGGATGTGGGGATCGCGCGTTGACTCCGTGCCTGTGGCGATGATCACGTATTGCGCGGTCACCCGCCGCTGCCCGCCGCCATCCACGTAAGTCAGCAGCAGCGTGTGAGGATCGACGAACGAAGCTGTGGCCTCTATGACCTCCACGAGGTTTCGCAGGAGCTGGGACCGGGTCACGTCGATCTCGTGACGCACCACGGTGTCCACGCGCTGCAGCAGGTCCTGCATGGTGATGCGCTGCTTGACGCTGTAGGATTTGCCGTAGAACTCCTTGCCCCGGTAACCGGAGAGGTCGAGCACGGCTTCGCGCAGCGTCTTGGAGGGAATGGTGCCGGTGTTCACCGAGACTCCGCCCAGCACGCTCTTGCGCTCAATGAGAGCCACGCGCCGTCCGATCTTGGCCGCCTGAATGGCCGCGCGCTGCCCGGCCGGACCCGAACCGATCACCAGCAGATCGTAGTCGTAGGAGTTTGTGCTTTGGACCATGAATGACCGATGCGCCGGACGTGCCCGGCTCATTCGATCTTAACAGGCGATCTTAACAGGCCGCCCTCATCCCGCTGCTCTTCCACCTCAAAGCGCACGGGCTGCTCAATCAGCTTTGGCTCCTTGCCCCTGGTGAGAATCATCAGCTTGTAGCGGATGCCGACCTTGGCTTTGGCGGGAATCTTCGCCTTCATGGTGGTGCCGGTCTGTTCGGCGATCACCATTTCGATATCGTTCGTCCCATCGGTGAGGTAGAGCTTGGCGACCGTCTCCTTGCCGAGGTTTTCGCCGGTCACAACGATATCGATCCCAACCTTGCCGCTCATCGGCTCAACGGTGGTGCAGCGCGGGATCGATTCCTGCGCCATGAGGGCGGGCGCGACGGCCAAAGTCAACAACATGAATGTGATGAAGAGTGCTGGAGAGAACCGCATCTATTTGTCCTTCTGAATTGATCCTAGGCCCGCGCCGGGCAGAATGCAATAGCGGCGAGCAGGCAGATGAAGGGTATCTCTCTCTCCGGAAGGTGAATGTATGGAGGAAGTTAACGGGGACCCTGCTCCAGATGCAGGCCTTTGTGAATGGCGTAGAGCGCCAGTTCCAGGCGGTCCGATACCCCGAGTTTGTCGAAGATGTTGTGCAGATGGTTCTTCACCGTCTGTTCGCTGATGAACATCTTCTCGGCCATTTCCTTGTTCTTGTAGCCCTGGGCGACCAGCGCCACAATCTCGCGCTCACGTGTGCTCAGTGGCGAGCGTTCGCGCGCCCGCGACGATGAGGACGGGCCTCCGAGCTCACCCGGAGCGGCGAACTGGCGCATCACAGCGGCGGTGGTGTTGGAATCCAGCCAGATTTCGCCGTTGTACACCTTGCGGATGCTCTTCACGATGAGGTCGGCGGAGGTCTGCTTCAGCACGATGCCGGAGCAGCCGAGCTTCATGGCCTGTACGAATTCATTCTTGTCTTCCGAAGCGGTCAAGATGATGACCTTAGCCTTCGAATTGGTGTGCGCCAGCGTCTGCAGCGCGCCAAGGCCGTCCAGGTTGGGCATGCGCAGGTCCAACAGGATCACGTCCGGCTGCAGGTCGCCCACCTTCTCGATGAGTTCCCGGCCGTCGGCGGCATCGCCCACCACGTCGATGTCGTCTTCCAGGTTGAGCAGCTTGCGGAGACCTTCGCGCACGATCGGGTGATCGTCGGCGATCATCACTTTGATCTTCCGGTTATCAGGCTCCTGCGCGCCACTCATGGCTGTACTCAATTCCTGCTCTTCCGGCCTAGCCACGACGCTCATGGTGGTCCCCTTTCGTCCTATGCTTTGATTCTAGGGGGAGCCAGTACCATGAGGTATTGGCGTACTACCTGAGCTTCCCTGTTTGTATCACCTTAGATCAATCTACGGTGTTCGTACTAAAGAGACAAGCCCAAAGTGGTCATTTCCAAGGCAGAAGCGCCGGTTCGGCCAGCACGGTCTCCTTCAGACGGTCCAAAGCCTGCTTCTGGAGCAGACCACCGTAGTACCAAACCACGAAGCCGGCAGCGGCTCGTTCCCGGCAGATCTGGATGGATTGGATCAGCGCGCCGGCGCTGCTGTTGGTGACGTCGATCCCCGGCGCCAGGCGCGCGGCGTCGCCGCCGAGAGCCTGGATCTGGTTGTCGAGCTCGCGCGCGAAGGCCGCCGGGTCGGCACGGTAAACCTGTGGGGAGACGAAATCGAGCGACGAGGCTTTCATCCACGCCGGGTAGTCCTGGAGGAAGTTGACGTAGGAGTAGTTGTAGACGATGGGCGCGTTGGTCACCAGCAGACGCCAGTTGACGTCCTTCAGGCGCCGGTTGAGGCGGGCGACGAACCGGTTGATCTCACCGGCGCGCCAGCGCATCCACTCGGGGTCCTTCTCATCGTCCGGAGGCGGCTCGCCGTCGTGGGAGGCCGCGTAGAGCGCTTTAGTGGACTCGTCGTAGCCACAGTTGAGTTCGGGGTAGCGGGCGCGGTCAAACTGGACCGCGGGCACGTCGTAGTTGGCCGCCAGCTCGGCCATGAGATCGAGCAGGAACTTCTGTCCTTCGGGATTGGAATGAGCGATCCAGAAGCTTTTTGTGGCTCCAGCCCAGGAGAAGTCGCTGGAGCCATCCCGGCGTTTGGCCAGCCAGTCGGGATGGGCCTCCACCAGAGGCGCTTTGCCTCCGGAGTAACCGATGACGAATCCGTACTCCACCCACGGGATCACGGCCATCCCGCGGCTCTTGGCCTCCTCGACGACTTCGGCCAGCACGTCGCGGCCGCCGTAAACGGGGTCGGTTGGCACGCCCGTGTGCTCCTCAAACACGGCGCTGCGCCACAGCGGATAGCCGCGCGACCAGACGTCGACGAAGACGGCGTTGAAGTTGGCGGCCTTCAAATCGTCGAGCATGGACTGAATGCTCTCGCGCGAGGCCAGCGGGGCGCGGTCCACCCAAACGCCGCGCACTTCCGGGGGGGCGCCGGCGGCGCTCAGAGAGGCTACCATCAAAGTAAAGACGGGCAAACGCATCCGACTCGCATT
>JACRKW010000006.1 GCA_016215215.1 Acidobacteriota bacterium | reverse complement strand
CGGCCCCAAACAAGAGAAGGGTGGGCTACGCGATGGGGGGCTGGCGGCGGCGCCAGTCGAACAGGACGATGCCAGCGGCGACGCTGACGTTGAGGGAGGCGACCTGGCCGGCCATGGGGATGCGGAGGAGGAAGTCGCAGTGGCGTCGGGTGAGGTCGTGCAGGCCGTGGCCTTCACCGCCGAGGACGATAGCGGCGGGGTTGGTAAAGTTTGTATCGGAGTAGAGTTGACTCGCGCGGTGGTCGAGGCCGTAGATCCAGAAGCCGGCCTGCTTGAGGGAATCGAGGGCGCGGTTTAGGTTGGGAACCTTGACGACCGGGATGAGGGAGAGAGCCCCGGCGGCGGCCTTGGCGACGGTTTCGGTGAGGCCGGCGGCGCGGCGGTCGGGGATGACGACGGCGGAGGCCCCGGCGGCGTGAGCGGTGCGTATGATGGCGCCGAGGTTGTGGGGATCTTCAACACCGTCGAGGACAACAATGAGCGAAGCCGTGGGGATCACCTCTTCCAGAGTGGAGTAAGGCTGGGCGGAAGAGTAGGCGATAACGCCTTGATGGGGCAGGGTTTTGGCGATGCGGTCGAGGGATTGGCGGGGCTCGAAACGGAGGGGGATCTTGGCGGCGCGGGCGAGTTCGACGATCTCCTGGATGCGCGGGGTGGAGGCGCCCTTGGCGATGAGAATGCGGTCGAGAGGGCGGGCGGCGCGGAGGGCTTCCCTGACGGGATGGATGCCGGCGAGAAGGTTCATGGGAAAAGACCATGGTAACGGGGCAGGGCCCGGGCGTGGGAAACATTTTCAGTGGGAAATGGTTGACGCCGGGGAGGGGGTCCTTTAGGATGACGGTAGACCCGGAGAACGGAATGGCCACAGCAGCAGCGCGTCCACAAGCGGTTGAGATCCCGAACAAGTTGTACTTTCGGATCGGCGATGTGAGCCGGCTGACGGCGATCAAGTCGTACGTATTGCGGTACTGGGAGACGGAGTTTCCGACGCTCTCGCCGAAGAAGTCGGGGACCAACCAACGGCTGTACCGGCGGAAGGACGTTGAGATGGTGCTGGAGATCAAGCACCTGCTGTACGAGAAGCGGTACACGATCGAAGGGGCAAGGACGTTCCTGCAGGGGCGAAGGGGTGAGAAGAAGGCGATCGGGGGCGGGCCGGCGGGGAAGCCAATCCCACAAGCGAGCCAGAGCAGCCTGTTTGGACCCGACCCGGCGGAGACGGCAAGAGTGGAGAAGACGGCCCGGACGGCGGTGGCGGGGATCGCGGCGGTGAAGCGGGAATTGGGCGCGATCCTGGATCTGTTGGGGTAGGGCCGGGGCGCAAGAAAAGCTCACCTAGTGGCGATCGTGTGCCGATACGGCACACGAGGCCCATCCCATGATCCAACTGACGCGGTTGAACCATGCCGCGTTCTACCTGAACGCAGATCTGATCGAATTCATTGAGAAGACACCGGAAACGGTGTTGACAACGGTGAATGGGTGGAAGGTGCGTGTAGAGGAGACGCCGGAGCAGGTGGTAGAGCGGGTTGTGGAGTACCGCCGCAGGGTATGGCCGTATGAGGAGCGGCAGGGCCAGGTTGCGGGCGGCAGATAGGGGGAGGGATTGTGGCGGCGCAGAGCGGGGTTCAAGGCGTCGTTGAAGGCAAGGAGAATGGTGCGGTGAAGCGAGCAGGGACGCGGGGGACGAGTTAGGGGTGTCGGCGGCGCTGATTGTGTTGGGAGGAAGTCTGGGGGCGACTCTTGTTGGGCACCCGGTGAGGCTGGTGCGGCGGGCGTTCAGGCGGAGCCTGGACCTGCTGCTGGAGCCGGAGGATGGCCGGGCCGACATGATTGAAAGGGTGGTTGGGATTGCGGGGCGGGCGCGGAGGAACGGGCTGGTCTCTCTGGAGCAGGAGGCATTGGAGATCGAGGATGCGTTTCTGCGGAAGAGCCTGACGCTGGCGGTGGATGGGATGGACCTGCAGGAGATCCGGGAGGTGATGGGCTTGGAGATCGAACTTCGGGAGCGGAGGGTGGAGGATGAGGCGAGGGTATGGGAGGCGGCAGGGGGGTTTGCGCCGACAATCGGGATCATCGGGGCGGTGTTGGGATTGATTGTGGTGATGCGGGACTTGGGGAACATGCAGAAGGTGGGAGACGGGATCGCGGCTTCGTTTGTGGCGACGATTTACGGGGTGGGCATGGCGAACCTGCTGTTTCTGCCGGCGGCGGCGAAGCTGAAGTTGAGGGGGGCAGCGGCACGCGAGAAGCAGGAGTTGATGCTGGAGGGGGTATGCGGAATCGTGGAGGGGATGAATCCGAAGCTGATCAGGGTGAAGTTGGAGGCATATCTGGACGGGGGAGGGAAGGTGAAGGCGAAGGGGAAGGCTCCGGCGGCAGAGGAGGCTGCGGCCGAGAGGCCGGCGGCATAAGGAACGAAGGATGAGACGGGAACGAAAGGGTGCGAATGCCAATCACGAGCGGTGGCTGGTGTCCTACGCGGACTTCATCACGCTGCTGTTCGCGTTCTTCGTCATGATGTATGCCAACTCTCAGACCAACAAGGAGAAGGCGCAGCAGATCTCGCAGGCGTTCCGGGAGGCGCTGGATCAGGGGCGCGTATCACAGGCGCTGATCCGGCTGTTGAAGAACGAACCGTCGGGGCGCAAGATGAACGACATAGTGGTGACCGAAGCGGCGAGGTCTTCCAAGCCCGAAGGCGGCCGGACGGTGGAACTGATGCCGTCGCTGAGAGAACTGAACCTGAAACTGAAAGAGGATATCGCCGCCCACCGTCTGGAGGTACGGATGGAGAAGCGGGGATTGGTGATCAGCCTGCGGGAGGCGACGTTCTTCCCGCCTGGAGGTGACACGCTGGAGCCGGGGACGGTGCCGGTACTGGAGGTGATCGCGAAGGAGATCAAGGGCCTGCCGAACCCTGTCAGGCTGGAGGGTCACACCGACTCGGTGCCAATCAGGACGGCGCGGTTCAGGAGCAACTGGGAGCTCTCGGCGGCGCGTGGGATTGCCATGCTGGAGCTATTTGCGGAGAGGTTCGGGGTGGAGCCTGGGCGGATGGCGATTGGAGGGTTTGCGGACTCGGCTCCCGTGGCGTCGAACGAAACGGCCGAGGGGCGGGCGCGGAACCGGAGAGTGGACATTGTGGTGCTCAACGAAGTGGCGGCGGCGCGAGAACCTGGGGCTATTCGCCCTGGGCAGTGAGGCGCTGGAGCAGCAGGGCGGCAGCCTGGCGGCTGGCGATCTTCTTTGAGGAGCCGTTGGCCTGAGCAGACCACTCCTTTCCGACGCGGGCCTCGACCGTGAACAGCTTGTTGTGTTCGGGGCCAGACTCGCGGACGCTGATGTAGCGGGGAACAGGGAGTCCAAGAGACTGGGCAAGCTCCTGGAGGGCGCTCTTGGGGTCGACAGGGATGGAATCGCCATCGGGCGAGTCCAGGGGAAGGGAGTCCCAGAGGTAACGGTCGAGGAATGCACGGCAGGCGGCGAGGCCGGAGTCGAAATAGAGGGCGGCGATGAGGGCCTCGACGGCGTTGGCGAGAAGAGCGCGCTTCTGGCGGCCGCCGGAGCGCTCCTAACCACGGCCGAGGATGAGGAAATCTCCGAGGTGGAGCCGAAGGGCGATCTGGTAGAGATTGGCGGAGCTGACGAGGTGGGACTTGAGGCGTGAGAGTTTGCCCTCGGGGAAGCTCGGGCGCAGCCGGATGAGCTGGTCGCTGGCGAGGAAGCCCAGGATGGAGTCGCCGAGGAACTCGAGTTGCTCGTTGTCGCGGAAACCGGTGGGGTGAGGTCCAGCCCCTGCCTGGTCGAGTTCAGCAATGAGGGATTTGTGGGTGAGGGCGCGGAGCAGAAGGGTGCGGTCGGCGAAGGAATGGCCCAGGAGGAGTTCGAGCTCCTCCTGGGGTCTGGGCAGATCGGCGGATACGGGCGGATAAGCGCCGGTGGGCGGCATCGGGCTACTTGTTTTCGGCCTTCCCCTTGTTGGCATTGATCTTGAGGGAAACGGCGGCGTTCTTGACGGCTGGAGCGGCGTTGGGGTCAGCGAGGGCCTTGTCGAGAACGGCGAGGGCGTCGTCGTACTTCTTGACGTTGATCTGGCAGGAAGCGAGGCGAACCATGGTGCTGGGATCGGGCTGGCTGGAGAGCTGGACGGCGAGCTTGAGCTCATCGGTACAGGCGTCGTACTTCTTGCGGACGAGGGCGGAGAGGCCGAGCGCCTGATGGGCCTGACCGGAGACGTCGTTCTTGATGGAGGCCCACTGCTCGTCGGGCAGGTTGGGGTTGGGCTTGGGGGCGGAAGCGAGCAGTTCGAGAGCGGACTTGGCCATCTTCTCGGCGCGGCTGAGTTTCTCCTCCTTGTCGAGGTCGAACTCCTTGGTGCGAAGGGAGAGGGCGTTGGCGATGGTAATCATGGCGCCGTAAAACTTGGGGTCGGTTTCGAGGCACTTCTCGGCGTAGACCACGGCGTTATCGAGATCGCCCTTCTGCTCGTAGGAGACGGCGATGAAATAGAGGGCGATGGCCTTGAAGTCGGTTGTGGCGAACTTGGTGATGAGCTCAGTGCCGGCAGCGATGCGGGCGTCGGGATCGGGCGCCTGGGCCATTGCCAGGTAGGCGTCGACCTCCTTCTGGTTCTTCGGCTTGGGCTGGTTGGGATTGGCGGTCTGAGCCGAGAGGATGGAGAGCGAAACGGCCAGGGCCAGGGAGATGCGGAAGAGGATGGAGCGGATCATGGGTGTCCTTTTTTGTGGGTGTCTTTGGTGTCTTTATTGATGGTCTGGTGAAGGCTTGGGGGCGAGGGCGGGAGACTGCATTTCAGTCTGGGCTGCCTTGCGAGCGCCCTCGCTGGCGCCCTGGACGGCGAGGGCGGACTGATAGTGCAAGAGGGCAGCGGCGGAGTCCTGGGCGGCGGTTGCGAGACGGGCGAGGTAGACGTGGGACCAGGCACGTTCGTAGGGTTCGGGGTCCAGTTCGAGGGACCGTTCGAAGAGCTGTTGGGAGAGGCCGGGCTGCTTCTCGAGCGCGGCGATGCGGGCGAGGGCGAAGTAGGCGCGCGCCTGGAGGGGGCGGGGGGCGGGTTGTTCGAGGACGCGCCGGCAGGCGGCCCTTGCAGCGGGAAGATCTCGCTTTTCGTAAAGTCGTTCGGCATCGGCGGCGGCCTGGGCAGCGGCGGAGAGTTCCACTGGTTTGGGCGCCTGGACGGGGACCACGCGAGCGGAGCGTTGGGAGGCGAACTGGACCTGGGCGATGCGCCGGTCTTCCCGGGCGCGGTCAATATCGGCGATCATGCGGGGCAAGTAGAGGGCGAGGGACTGGTCCTGCTTCTCAAAGATGAGGAGGGCGTCGTGGAAGGCGGCAGTGAGGACGAAACCTTCGGACATGGCCTGACTGACGAGAGAGGGGGCTTGGGTGGCGTCGAGGCGGGACTCGACGGCCTTGACGAGGGACATGCCGGCCAGGAGGGTGAAGTCGTTGCGGTAGGCTTCATCGAGGATGGGGGAGGCGAGAGCGAAGTCGCCGAGTGCGCGTTTCTTATCGAGGGCGGCGGCGTTACGAATGGCGAGGGGATCGATCAGGTAGTGCAGGTAGGCGTGGCGCACATCTCGGACGCGGGGCTCGGGAGAGGGGGTGATGACGACGAAGTAGTCGTCGGCGAGCGAGAGGGTCTGGACGAAATTGGGTGCCGCGAGGAGGTCGATGAAGATCTGGAAGCGCCGGCCACGGGCGCCGGAGGTGGGGTTGCGGAGGTAGGCGTTGGAGTCGAAGACGGCCTGGGAGACTGGCTGGTGGTAGCGGGCTATGGCCTCATCGTAGGAGGGTTGAGCCTGTTTCCAGGCTTGGTCCAGAGCGGCTTCCGAATAGAAACGGGCCAGCAGGGGGCCTAGTCCCTCGAGCGCCAGGGCCTGAGGGGGGACCTGGTTAGGCGAGAAGCGGGAGTTGAAAGAAGGGGGGCCGTCGACGCTGAGCGCCCAGGCGACATACTGGCCGAGTTCAGCGGCCGGAGTCTCACGGCGGTGGGCCTGAAAGAACCGACGCAGATCATTGAGGGAAGACGGGTTGTGGGCGGTGACCCACTGCCGGAGCGCGGCGCGAAGGGGGTGGTTGTTAGGGGAGTTGATGTCGGCGTCGTATCCGGCGGCGTTAATCGCGGCCATGACGCTGAAGAGAGTTGGGCTGGAGTCGAGTTGGCCGGGCGCCTGGGCGAAAGCCGAGGGGCGAGGCGGGAGCCATACTGCAAGCATCCCGAGCAGGAGCGGGCGCCAAGACGACATCAGAATCCACTGTCAGTGTATCGAATTTGAGCGGAGCAGGTCCCGGAAGTACAGATGCCGGGAGATTCAACCGATCAACGGGATGGCGCACAAACGGCGACTCGTCACGGCGCCGGGCCGAGTATAATCTGAGGAAGCTCACAAGGCCAGTTCGGACAAGATGATAGCAGGAGGAATCGTGAACGCAAGAGCAGGCTCGATGAAGCAGAGGACCTGGCTGCGGGTGCCCGTGCTGGTTGTGGCCCTGGGGCTGGCGGCGTCCGCGCAGTTTGGCGGCTTGGGCGGATTTGGATCAGCCGGCGCCGGCAACCCGATGGCGACGACGACGCCGCAGGTGGAGTTCCGGCCGTGGCTGACGGCGAACGGAACATGGTACGAGAACCAAGTGGGCGCACTGAGCGCCTCGGGCCTTGGGACGTCGAGATACGGCTGGAATGCTGGAGGCGGGGTGAGTGGGGGCAAGTCGTGGGAGCGAACGACGGTAGCGGGAGGATACACGGGAACGTACATGAAGTCGTCCGGGAGGGCGAACAGCCTGGCGAACGGACTCAACCAAGTAGGAATGCTCTCGATCTCTCACCGAATGAACCAGCAGCACGGAGTGAGCATCGCGCAGTACGGAGGATCGAGCATCGGGGGCTTTGGATACGGCGCGCCGTATGGAGGCTTTGGAGGATTCGGAATGGGGAGTGTCGGGGCGCTGCGGGACATCGACTCAGGTGGAATTGGGGGGTTCGGGGATCCGGCGCAGAACGGGCTGGTGGACAACGAGATATTCGGGAGCAGAGTGAATTTCTACGGGGCGGACGCGAAGTATGTGTACCAGCCCAACTTGAGGTGGAGCTACGGAGTTTCCGGAAAAGCGGGCCTGGTGAGGAGATCGCAAAAGACGCTCACCGACCTGAACCATTATGGAGCGGGTGTACGGGCGAGTTACAGGGTGGACGAGCGGTCCTCGGTGTCGGCCCTCTACCAGTACTCACAGTTCAACTATGTGGGTCTCTTTGGGGGCAACCACGTGCAATCAGCCGGGCTGCAGTATTCTCACTCGTTCAACGAGCGCACCCAGTTCCAGATGGAGGCAGGAGCGTTCTATTACTCCTCGACCTTCCTGGGGACAGTGAAGATCGATCCGGCGCTGGCGGCGCTGATCGGGACGACCTCCTCGCTGACGATTCAGAACAAGGTCAAGGTGGGATGGGTGGGCGGGGCGCTTCTGTCACATAATTTCTCAAAGCTGCACGCGTCCGCGCACTACGACCACGGCATCACGCCGGGCAACGGTACGATTCTGGCGTCAGAGCGGGATATGGCGACCGGGAGCGTGGGCACTTCAGTCAAGCGAGTGAACTTCTCCACGTATGGAAGCTACTACCGTATGACGGGGCTTTTGCAGACCGGCGCGAAGACCCAGACGTTTACAGTCGGAGTATCCGGCGGGTTGAGAGTGATCGGCGATTTGCACCTGACGGCGAACTACGGAGCGGCGAGGTATCTATTTGCGAGCCCGATGAAGCAGTGGCAGAAGTACGCGACGGCGGGCCTCACGTGGTCGCCTGGAGGGGCGGCGTTCCGTTACTAAGCAGACCGGGAAGCGAGTTGAACAACGTAAGGGCGCGAGCAACGGCCTGGTCCATGTTGTAGTAGCGGTAATCGGCGAGGCGTCCGAGGGCAAGGACGGGCCTGCCCAGGCTGGGGAGATCGGCGAGGTACGCCTCGTGGAGGTTCCTGTGGGCGGCTAGGGGGATGGGGTAGTAAGGTTCGTTGACGCCTGGCTGATGGGGTTGCGGATACTCGCGCACGATGGTGGTTCCAGGAGCGGTCTGACCTGTGAGATATTTCATCTCGGTGATGCGGGTGAAGAGCTCGGTATTGGGGTAGTTCACAGTGGCGGCGTGTTGAAAGCGCTGGACGGGGAGGTGTTCAACGTCGAAGCGAAGGCTTCGATAGGGGAGAGCGCCGCGGCGGTAGCCGAAAAGCTCGTCGAGGGAGCCGGTGTAGACAAGCCTGCGGTAGCCGCTCTGGGGGACATCCAGGAATTGTGTATTGAGGCTCAGGGTAATCAGGGGGGATTCGACCATGCGCTGGAACAGAGACGTATAGCTGCCGGCTGGCATGGCCTGGTAGGGGTCGCTGAAGTACCGGTCGTCACGGCTGAGGCGAACGGGGACGCGGGCGGTGACCGCGGGATCGAGCTGTTCGGGAGTGAGGCCCCACTGTTTGAGGGTGTAGTTGTAGAAGACCTTCTCGTAGGCGAGGGTGGCGACATCGCGGATGACTGGGTCGTCGTGCTGGCGGAGGCGAAGAATCGGAATCTCGGCGTCCTCTCCAAAGGCATCGATGAGGCGCTGGTGCATGGAGGGAAAGGCGGAGGGAGGCGAAAGGGCCTTGAGGGAGTCGAGATTGAAGGGGACGGGGACGGCGAGCCCGTCGACCAATGCACGGACGCGGTGCTGATAGGGCCGCCAGGACGTGAAGGCGGACAGGTAGTCCCAGACCTCGCGGGAGCGGGTGTGGAAGATGTGCGGGCCGTGGACATGAACGAGGATGCCGTGGGAGTCGAGAGCGTCGGCGGCGTTGCCGCCGATGTAAGGACGGCGATCGATCAGGAGGACCGTCTGGCGAAGTTGAGAGGCGATGCGTTCGGCGAGGGTGCAGCCCGAGAAGCCGGCGCCGACGATAAGCCAGTCGAAGGTCATTCGGGGAATCCGGCGAGGGCCGCCGAGAGGGTGGAGAACTGGAAGTCAGTGAGCAGGCGGTTGAGCTTGCTGTGCATGGAGGTGAGCCCGAGGTAGGTACGGAGACGGCTAATGGGGGAAGAGGCGATCCGGGGTTGGGCAGGGTCGAGTTCCCAGGGGTGGAAGTAGATGCAGGCGGGGAAGGAGTCTTCGCGGTTGATGGTACGGATGCCGGCAGCGGAGAAGCGGTAAGGCAGGAGCCTAAGATAGCCGCCGCCACCGACAGGGACGGTACGCGAGGAGGAGAGGCGGACGGTAGCCGGGGGGACTTCCAGTATGGAGCCGGAGGGGGTTTGAATGTGGTGGGGGCCGCGGGGATGTCCGGGGATACCGTAGCGATCGTGGCGGATGGGGTAGATGCTGGAGTCGGCGGTGAAGCCGCACTCAGCGAGGATATCGAGGGCCCAGAGGGAGGACTGGACGATGGAGTAGCTGGGCGCCCGGTAGGCGGTAGGAGTGATGCCGCAGGCATCCTGGATGGCGGCGACGGCACTCATGGTGTCCTCGCGGAACTCGGCTGGAGAGAGCTGGTAGACGAGGCGGTGGGCGTAGCTGTGGCAGGCGACCTCGTGGCCGGCGGCGGCGATGCGGCGGACGAGGTAGGGGAAGCGCTGTGCCACCCAGCCAAGGACGAAGAAGGTGGCCTGGGTGTCGTGCGCGGCGAGGAGGTCGAGCACGATGGATGTGGAGTATTCGACCCGCGAGGGGAGGTTGTCCCAGGAGGACAGGTCGACTGAGCGCTGGGCGCCGATTTGGACTTCGGATGGGTGGAAGTAGTCCTCGACGTCGACGCGCAGGATATTGCGCATGGTCGGCTAAAGCCGGACGATGTGGGCTCCGGTGCGCCCCTTAAGCGCGTTTCTGGAGTCGACAATCAGGCTGGCGCGGGAGACGAGGGCGTCGTAGTCGAACGACTTGTGGTCGGTGATAATGACGACGCAGTC
>JACRKW010000005.1:10378-12333 GCA_016215215.1 Acidobacteriota bacterium | reverse complement strand
GATTGGCCTTGTCGAAGGACGCCTTGAAGACGAAGGGGCCGGCCACACGCTTGATCTCGCGGGCCAGGAAGTGAACGTGCTCTTCGCTCTCGATGACGCAGGGTCCGGCAATCAGCGCCAACGGCGCGCCGCCGCCGAAGGCGATCCGATCGCCGCGGGGAGTTGTCAGATCAACCACAAAGTCACCGGCCCCTTTCCTGGTTGATCTACTCTTGCGGCCGCGCCCAGGTGGCGGTGATGTTGGAGTAGACGCCGCCGCGGGGGGTGAACTCGCCGGTGACCGTCATCTCGTACGGCTGGCAGGCTTTGGCGCAATCCTGAAGGATGCGGTTCACGGCGTTCTCCTGGAAGATGCCGAGGTTACGATAAGCCAGCAGGTAGAGCTTCAGCGATTTCAATTCGAGACACTGCCTGTCAGGGACGTAGCGGATGGTCACCGTGCCGTGGTCGGGAAGCCCAGTCTTGGGGCAGACGCTGGTGAATTCAGGCGTCGCGATCTCGATGGAGTAGCCGGTGCGGTACTGGTTGGGCCAACATTCGATGGCCGGCAGGGGCGCATCGATGCCGGCGGCGGCGTGCTGGTCGGTGTAAGCCTTCTTCTTGGCCATGGTTCACTTCCCCCCGGTCAGATTCTTGTCGAGCAGTTCCAGGAACATGCCCACGTCGGTCACTACGCCCAACGCCTGACCGGTACCACGGTCGCTCAGCTTGGTGGCCACGGCCGGATTGATGTCGACGCAGACGGTCTTCACCCAACCCGGGAGCATGTTGCCGGTGGCGATGGAGTGGAGCATGGAGCCGAGGCAAAGCACCAACCCGGCGCCCTGCAGCTGCACGGCGTAGGCGTCCTGGGCGGCGTTCATGTCGGTGATTGTATCCGGCAGGGGACCGTCGTCGCGCAGGCTGCCGGCCAGCACGAAGGGCACGTGGTTGGTGACGCACTCGTAGAGGATGCCCTGCTTGAGCTTGCCCTTCTCCACCGCGCCGGCGATGGAGCCGCAGTGGTAGATCAGATTGATAGCGCGCATGTGGTTGCGGTGGCCGTGCTCGTCCTGGCGGCCGTCGCTGAGCCGTACGCCGAGCGAGGTGCCGATCATGGCGGCCTCGGCATCGTGGACGCCCAAGGCGTTTCCGGCCAGCAGGGCGCCGACGTAGCCCTTGCGGATCATCGACGCCAGCGGCTTGGCGCCGCCGGTGTGGACGACCAGAGGCCCAGCCACGAGCACAACCCTCTGCCCGGCCTCCACGGTGTGGCGCACCATGGCAGCGGTCTGGCGGACTGCTGTTTCCACCTGGCGTTCGCTGGAGATGCCGTTGGCCATGAAGGCGAAGGCCAGGCGGTCGCGTTCCTTGGATTCGGGGATGACGCGGATGCCGCGCATGCCGGTGACCACCTCGTCGCCGGCCTTCACGTCGCGCAGGCGCCGCGCCCAGGGCTTGCCGTCCTGCCATACAACGAGCGCGTCCATGCGCTGGTTTTCCACCACGTGCCATTCCCTGCCCCGCCGCACGAGCGTGCGGTGATTGGTGGTGGAGTAGAAATCCTCCGGGGCGCAGCGGTCGCGCTCCACGCGTTTGAACTCGGCATCCTTGCCATCCACCGGCGAGCAGCCCAGGCCGAGCAACTGGCCGAGCATCTTCTCCAGGTCGGCGCTATCGGGCGCTTCGACGCGCAGCCTGAGCCGTGACGGGTCGGCGTTGGTCTTGCCGATATGGAAGTGCTCCACTTCGAACCGGCCGTGGTATTCCACCACGGTGTCGAAGATCTGCCCCATGATGTGCGAGTCGATCAGGTGGCCTTCGGCTTCAACGACCTCTTGCAGAGAGGGCTTGGCGTGCTTCTTGGTCATGGGGATACTTCTCAGGATAGGGCATCGCGCGCGCTATCAGGGCTCGCAGCCCGCCGCCGCATCGCCGGCCTTGCCTTGCGGGTCGTATCGTTTGCGCGCCACCGA
>JACRKW010000005.1:0-10319 GCA_016215215.1 Acidobacteriota bacterium | reverse complement strand
TTGATTTGCAGCGCGACGCTTCCGCCGCTGGGACAGCAGTTGGCATCGCCGTCACGCCAGACCGGCATGCGGAAGCAGAGATTCTTCATGTCCAGGCCGTAGCCCTTCCACACGCCGAGGCCCTTGGGCAGCACCTCCTTCAGCGCGCTCAGGATCACACTCTGGTCCAGCAACACCGGGCCCCCGTCGTCGAACACCCAATACGCCTCGACATAGTTGGCGCCCGTGCCTGACATCCTGTCCCGCGTCGCCAACACGGTTTCGCCACTCAGCGCATAGATTTCAACCGGACCCCGCTCCACCATATTCCGCGGCCATTTCTCTTCGAACAGCAGGCAGAACTCGTCCGCCGACCGCTCCACCCACAGCCGCTTCACGAACGCTCCATCCTCTACCGGCTCGCCTACACTTTGGATCACCCGCCGCCCCGCCGCCTGACCGACGAGAATATCGCCCGAGGCCCTTGCCCGTGGCCCGCACTCCGCCTTCCGCACCCCGGTTCCCGTTTCGCCATAGTAGATGACCTGCCACCGTGCGGCATCCTGCGCCCTCAGCGCTGCCGCCGTAAAGAGTGTCAGGAGAGCAGCCTGCCGCACATTCATTGTTATTTCACCGCCGTCCAGGCGAGGAACAGCCCGTCGGGCTCGACGTCCTCCCAGTAGGAGACAGGCCGGCAATCCACCTGGCGGCAGTGGCGGGCGAGCAGTCCCTTGAGTTCCCCGGCGCCGAACCAGCGTTCCCATTGGGGCGTCTTCAGCCGGCCCCAGTGGGCAGCGTTCTTGTCGATGACCACGATGCGTCCGCCGGGCTTCACCACGCGGCACATCTCGCCCACCGCCCGTTCGATGTCCACGGCGTGTTCCAGCGACTCGGTGGCGTAAGCCGCGTCGAAGCTCGACGAGGCGAAGGGCAGATCCAGCATAGACGCCGCCACGCGGTCCAGGTTCCGATCGGCATAGCCAAGCATCGCCACCGCAAGGTCCATCGCCACGATTTGCGCCGCCGGATTGTGCTCTTTCAGGATGCGGGCAAAGCGGCCCTTGCCGCAGCCCAGGTCGAGCGCCCGTTTGTTCGACAGGTCGCCAAAGGTGTCGACGATCAGCTTGACGTGGTAGATCCGCGGGTCGATGGTGGAGGGGAAGTGCTCCTCATCGGCAGCCGACTCTTCAAACGAACGCCGGATCTCTGAGACGAGATCCGGCGTGAGTTCTGCGCGCTTTTTTCCGAACAGCTTGTCGAGCAGGCGCATCAGAGGCGGCACCGCCCGTCAGGCTCTGCACAGGAAGATGGGCAACCCGCGCTTGTTGGAGTAGTTCGGGCGGTAGCGGTCGGTGTTATACATCGAGCCCAGGTCCACTTTGCGGGGTCCGAGCTTGGGGTCGGGAATCTCCACCATGTCAAAGCAGCCGTTGACGATGCCGGTCATCTTGCCGCTCTGGCCCTCGGCCAGCGCATCCATGGCCATGTTGCCGTAGGTGCAGGCCACCAGCTTGTCGGTGAAGTCCGGGTCGCCGGAGCGCAGGTCGTAGGTCAGGTCGCTGACAATTGTCTCTTCCTTGGCGCGCTCCTTGATCTCGGCGGCCAACGCATCGCCGACGTTCATCTTCTTCTGGTGGCCGTAGGCGTCGGCCTCGCCGATGTGGATGGTCTTGTAGCCTTCCCACTCGGCGCCTTCCGACAGGAGCACCAGCGAGTAGTTGGACGGATTGCTGCGCTTGTCAGCCACCAGCAGGCTGATGAGCTTGTCGAGGTTCACCTTGAACTCGGGGATGCAGCAGCGGATGTTGGTGACGTAGGCGGTGTAGAGAGCCGTGTAGCCGGCGTCGCGGCCGAAGATGCGGAAGATGCCGATGCGCTCGTGCGACCCAACGGTGGTGCGCTGGCGTTGGATGGCGCTTTCAGCGCGCGTGATGGCGGTGGAGAAGCCGATGCAGTACTCGGTGTTCTGCACGTCGTTGTCCATCGTCTTCGGAATGGCGATGACCTTCACGCCTTCGTCGTGCAGGCGGCGCGCGTAGCTCAGGGTGTCGTCGCCGCCGATGGCGATGACGGTGTCGGCGCCGAGCGACTCCAGGTTTTTGAGCACCTGCGTGGTGACGTCGTAGGTAGTGAACTTCTTGCCGTCCTTCTCGGACTCCTTGACGGGGAAAGTGAGGCCCTTGAGGTGATCCGGGATGGCCTTCATCTTGGCAGGATTGGTTCGCGAGGAGTGCAGAAAGGTGCCGCCCGTACGGTCGATGGTGCGCGTGTTCATCGGCGTCAACGGCAGGATGTAGCGCTTTTCGCTCTCCGGGTCCTCCCGGTTGAGGTGCGTCAGCCCCTCCCAGCCCCGGCGAATGCCGACGACATCGAGTTTCATCGCGGCGCCGCGGTAGGTCACCTGCTTGATGACTGCGTTCAGGCCCGGCACGTCGCCGCCGCCGGTAAGAATGACAATACGCTTGGACATCGGTTCTCCTGCTCCTGGGGATTGGTATGAGGGCGCTTTCATTATACCGCCCGGCTGCGCGGAGGACCAACCGGGGGGCGGCGCGGCTGCGCTGGCGGCCCGTGTTCATTAAGTCCCACTGTATAATCCGGCATTGGTTTCCTTCCCACGAAATTCGCGTGTACAATGGCTGCATGATGAAGCCGCATTATGCGCGCTCCAATCCAGCCATTAGCTCCAACACACGGAGGGTAAGCATGCGGCAAATCGCAGTCACTGCGCTCGTTTGCGCTCTTCTGCCCGGGCTTGCGCCAGGGCAATTGACGCCGGACCAGAAGATCTCCGACTTCCAACACTTGGCCGGCCTTTATGCCAAGCACTACGCACCATACGAATGGAAGCGCGACGTGAGCGGCTTCGACCTGATGGAGATCACGCCCTGGTTAAACAAGGTGGCCGCCACGCGCAGCGACCTGGAGTTTTACGACGTGATGTCGGCCTATGTCGCCAGTCTCAACGATGCGCACGACGCCTATTCGCTACCGTCCAATTTCAACACGACATTGAATTTCTCGGTGGACGTCTACGACGGCGTGCTGCTGGTGGATTCCATCAACCGGACACGCCTGCCGGGATCGGAATTTCCGTTCATGAATGGCTATGAACTCGTCTCGATCGACGGTGTGGCCGCCGAGAAACTTCTGGAGACGTTTCTGCGCTACAACATCGCCGCTAATGACCGGTCGACGCGGCGCTTCGCCGCCGCGCTGCTGACCGTCCGACCCCAGTGGGTCATGCCGTTCGCACCCGACGTGCCGGAGATCTCCACGGTTGTCTTTCGGCGTCCGGACGGCAGCACGGAGTCCCACCGTATTCCCTGGACCCGCACCGGCCTTCCTCTTGCCACCGTGGGAAGGTACGCAGCGCCGCTGGCAGCCGGCGCGGGGGATGCCGAGGGAGCGCCCGACTACATAGAGCCGCTGAACCGCCTGCAAAACTGCCAGTTGCTGGACCGGGGAGTGTTGAGCTTCGGCGACAATGAACCTATCTTCGCCGCCTCGCTTGGCGCCAACTTCACACTGCGACTGGGCCGGCAGTCGAGCGACGGCTTCTACAGCGGCATCTTTGACTACGGCCCATACAAGATCGGATTCATCCGCATCCCGAGTTTCTCGCCCAACGATCCGGCCGGCGCCGTCACTTCCTTCTTTCAGGAAGTCCGTTACTTTCAGGGCAAGACGGACGGGTTGATCGTCGACGTCATGCGCAACCCCGGCGGCAGCGTCAGTTACGCGGGGCAACTGCTCAGCCTGCTGCTACCGTCGCGCTGGTCGGCCGTGGGCTTTGAGATCCGCGCCTCGTCGGGGTGGGTGGCTTCGATATCGAGTTCGCTGGAGTCCGCCAAGGCGCAGGGCGCGCCGCCGCTCATCATCGCACAACTGCAGGGCATCAAAGATGCCATCGTGACGGCCAACCACGAGTTGCGCGGCCGGACGGGCCCGGTTCCGCTGATCGGCCTCACCATCGACCAGGAGCCGCTTACCGATCCCAGCGGAGCGCCGTACGCGTATACCAAACCCCTGATGCTGCTCACTGATGAACTGTCCGCCTCGGCGGCCGACATGTTCGCCGCCACTATTCAGGACAATAGCCGCGGCACTCTGTTCGGCTGGCGCACCATGGGCGCTGGTGGCAGTGTGACCAGTTGGGCCGCCGGCAGTTACTCGCAGGGCTCGGTGAGCATGACGGAATCGCTGATGACACGCAGCCGGGAAGTGATCACCCCGGAATTCCCTGCCACCCGCTACATCGAAAACGTCGGCGTCCGCCCCGACATTGAGGCGGACTACATGACGCGCGACAATCTCAACCGCGGCGGCGCCGCATTTGTCGACGCCTTTCTGAAGGCCATGTCCGAGCGAATCGCCAACGGCAAGTGAGGGAGGAACAACATGAGATCCAATATCTTGAACCTGCTGCTCGCCGCCGCGGCGCTGTTCGCCGCTCCCGCCCCGGCGCAGAATCTCACTCCGGCCCAAAAAGAGGCCGACTTCCGCCACCTCGCCAGCCTGTACTCCACCTACTACGCGCCGCTGGTCTGGAAGGCCCAGGCGGTCGGATTCAATGCGTCTGACGTGCGCCCGTGGCTGGAACGCGTCTCCCGCACCAACACGGACCTGGAGTTCTACGAGATCTGCGTTGAATACATCGCCGGGCTCAAGGACACCCATGTCTCCTTCGTGATGCCGTCGGACTTCAGCGCCCGCCTCGGCTTTGGGGTAGACATCTACGACGGGTTGCTGCTCATTGACACGCTCGACCGCAGTCTGTTGCCCGCTTCGCGATACCCATTTGGAATCGGCGACGAGGTGGTCTCCATCGACGAGGAGGATGCCCAAGCGGTGGTCGACAGGTTGATGAAGTACGTTCCGCAGGGCAACCCGCGCGCTTCGCGCCGCCAGGCCGCGCAGCGGCTCACCTCGCGCGCGCAGTCTCGCATCCCCAACGCCGCCGGTTTGAGCGGCTCCGCCACCGTCGTCATCCGTCGAATGAACGGGGATCTGGAGACCTACACGATGCCCTGGGTGAAGACCGGAACGCCCATGGAAGCGGGGCCGGTTCCCGGGTTGCGCTCGGCATCCTCCCGCTCGCGCAGCCAGGCGGCCGCACCGCCCGATCCTCTGGAAGAACTCCAGTTCTCCGGCGTCACCGACTCTGACACGCTCACTGCCGTCAACGGCTACGGAGCGCGCAGCCCGATCTTCCTTGCCGGGATGGGCCCCACCTTCACCCGCCGGCTCGGCAGTGCCAGCAGCGACTTCTTTTTCTCCGGCGTTTTCCAAAGGGACGGGCTGCGCATTGGCTACATCCGTATTCCGAGCTACTCGCCACCTTCGCAGGCGGTGGCGCTGGCGCAGTTTGACGCCGAGATTACCTACATGAACGCCAACACCGACGGGCTGGTCGTCGACCAGATGCGCAACCCCGGCGGCAGCCTGTGCTTCGGGGAGACGCTGGCCGCGCGCCTCACGCCATACGAGTTCCGGGTCACGGGCTTCGATCTGAGGGCCTATTGGGGGCGCGTGCTCCGCTTCCACATCGCGATGATCAACGCCAAATCCACCAACGCGCCGTGGGAGACCGTCGCCCAGTACGAGATGCTCTTCAATGAGCTGCTGGCCGCCAACCGCGAGGGGCGTACCGTCACTCGCACGCTTCCTCTGTGCGGCTCCAGCCTGACGCGCGCGCCGCTGCGGGACGCCGCCGGCAACATCTTCGCCTATCAGAAGCCCATCCTGGTGCTGATCGACGATTTCTCCACGTCCACCGCCGACTCCTTCGCCGCCATGATGCAGGACTCCGGCCGCGCCGTGCTCTATGGCATGCGCAGCAACGGCGCCGGCGGGAACAACACCTCTGTCGAGGCGGGCGCATACACCGAAGCCTACGTCGGCATGACTGTGGCGCTGCAGGTCCGCAAAGATCCCGTCGAATCCGGCGAGTATCCGGCCTCGACCTACATTGAGAACGTGGGCGTGCGTCCGCAGATTGTCAACGACTACATGACGCGCGAAAACCTGACCGGCAGCGGCGCCCGCTTTGTCGATCAGTTCCTGCAGGCCATGGCCGCCATGCTCCGCTAACGCGCCCGCACCAGCGCCTGGAACGCCTTGGCGATTTCAGGCGCTGCATCCGGGCCCACCGAATTCACCTCGCCGTACCAGCGCTTCTGGGCGCCGAAGGTGTAAGGCGCCTTTTCGTCCCACTGCGCCTTGGGGATGATGTAGCCGATCTCGTCGTTGGCCAGCCCGAAGAGCATGCGGTAGGGCGCGGCCATCATTTTCTTGATGGCGGGCTCCGCCGGCGCGCCGGGGAAATCGGCGCCGGGGTCATCCGCAACCACGCCGCCGGCGCTCAGCTCGGGATACATTTCGCCGGGGATGAGCGCAACTTCCACTTGCGGCTTTCCGGCGGCGCTCAACCGCAGGTAGCCTACCGGCGAGGTGTTGGTCTTGTCAGCCAGCACCGCTTTTCGGCCTTTGTAGAGGTTGGCCTGCGCCGCCATTTCGAAGCCCGGATTTGTGACCGGGATCTTCACCATCGCTTCGCGGTAGACGATCTCGTCGATATTCAGAGTCGCGCGCGTCTCCCCCCAGCCTGCGTGGATGTGGTCGGCGACGTACTCGCCCACCACTTCGGCGAAACGGAAGCTGTCTTTCGGCGCCGGCTGCTTTGTTCTCGGGTCGATGCTCTTCGCGCCCAGCGGAGACTGCATGCCGCCCACCGCTCCGTTGACGAACACCACGGTGCCGCCCTCGAGTTGCTCCAGGCGCGAGTACAGTCCGGCGGGCCAGTCGGACGAAATCAGCGTGTTCCGGCTGCTGAGGGCCTCGGTCGGCCGCCGCGTCCGCTGCGCTTTTCACGACGAAGGCGTTGTAGGCCTCGTCGATGCCGCTGACTCCCATCTTCGGTCCCCACAAGCCCATCGTGTCCGGACCTTCATGGACATGCGTGGATGCGACGATGACGCCGGCGTCCTTGCCGAGCTTCGCCTTCACGCCCTCGCGCACCTGGGCCACGTCGTCCCAGAAGAGCCCGATCAGGTCGGCCGCGCAGATCGCCACGGGCTTCGTACCCGTGCTCAAGGCCAGGCAGCGCACCCACAGCTCGTCGTGCACCCCCGTGGCCGCGCGGCCCTGCCCGAATCCGGCCATCCAGACGGGCGAGCCCTCGTGGATGGCGGGCGTGATTTTTCGTTTGGCCGAGGCGGCCAGCAGTTCCCCGCCCTCACCAGCCAGGGCGGCGGCGATCAGCAGTGCGGTGAGTCGAAGCATCATTTCGATGGTCGCGCACATGCGCGCCGGACGCAAAAAGGGGCGCAGCCCGCAGGCCGCGCCCCTTCGGTTTAGCGATGAGGATGCGAGCGCTACTCGTCTTCCTCCACCTCGCCCGTGGCCGCCGCCTTGTAGGCCGCGACGATCTTCTCGGCGTTCAGGGCCGGGACGAAGTCGTAGTGCGAGTACTCCATGGAGAACGACGCGCGGCCCTGGGTCATGGACGTCAGGTCGTTCTGGTAGGTGAGCATCTCAGACATCGGCACCTGGGCGCGGATGATCTGCGTGCCGCCCTTGGTATCCATGCCGCTGATGCGGCCGCGGCGGCCGTTCATGTCGCTCATCAGGTCGCCGGCGAATTCCACGGGCCCGGCGACCTCCACCTTCATGATGGGTTCGAGCAGCGCCGGCTTGGCCTGCTCCATGGCCAGCTTGAACGCCTTGCGGCCGGCGATCTTGAAGGCCATTTCCGAGGAGTCGACGTCATGATAGCTGCCGTCGTAGAGCGTCACCTTGAAGTCGACCACGGGGTAGCCGGCAAGGTAGCCGCGGGCGGCAGCTTCAATGATGCCCTTCTCAATGGCCGGAATGAACTGCCGCGGCACGGCGCCGCCGAAGATGGCGTTGACGTACTCGAAGCCCGCGCCGCGCTCCTTCGGCTCCATCTTGATCTTGCAGTCGCCGAACTGCCCGTGGCCGCCGGTCTGCTTCTTGTGGCGGCCGTGGACATCGGCGAAGCCGCGGATGGTCTCGCGGTAGGGGATCTTGGGCTGGCGAAGTTCCACCTCGACGTTGTAGCGCTTCTTCAGGCGGCTGACGATGATCTCGATGTGCTGGCCGCCGCTGCCGGCGAGCAGGAAGTCCTTGGTCTGCGGGTCGCGATAGAAGCGCAGGCCCTGGTCCTCTTCCAGGATCTTGTTCACCGAGTTGCCCATGCGGTCTTCGTCGTTGCGCGACTTGGCGGCGATGGCGTAGGCGATGGAGGGCTCAGGCAGCTCCACCTTCGGATACTCGATGGCGTCGCCTTTTTCGCAAAGCGTGTCGCTGGTGAGCACGTCCTTCAGCTTGGCCACCACGCCGATGTCGCCGGCGTGCAGTTCGTTGACCGGCTGGAGCGTTTTGCCGACCGGCACGCTGACGTGCGAGAGGCGCTCCTGGCTCTTGCTGCGCATGTCCACCAGATTGGCGTCGTTCTTCAGCACGCCGGTGCAAACTTTGAAGTAGCTGAGGCGGCCGGCGAAGGGGTCAGCCACGGTCTTGAAAACGTAAGCAGTGACGTGGTCCTTGTCGGTGATGGCCTTGGCTTCCTCGTGATCGCCGACCATGGCCTTCAGGGCGGGGTGCTCGGTGGGGTTCGGGCAGAACATCTGCATGAACTCCATGGCCAGGTCCGTGCCGATATTGCGCAGCCCGCCTCCAGGTACTTGCCGAGCAGTTCGTCGTCCGACTCGGCTGCCGCCTCGACCAGTGCGGCGCGGCGCTCGTCGGCTTCTGCCTGCAGCGCCGCAGGAATCTCCGCCACGGTGAACGAGGCGAAGTCCTTGCCCGGCACATGCGCCTTCATCGTGATGAGATCGACGATGCCCGAAAAGTCGCGCTCGGCGCCGATGGGGAGCTGCACGGGGATGGCGTAGCGGCCGAAGACCTCGCTGATGTTCTCCGCCGTGCGTTGAAAGTCGCTGCGCTCGCGGTCGAGCTTGTTGATGTAGAACACGCGGGGCAGATTGAAGCCCTCGGCGAATTCCCAAACCTTCTCCGTCATCACCTCGACGCCAGAGACGCCGTCCACCACGATCAGGGCCGAATCTGCCGCGGCCATGCTGCTCTTGGTGTCGTACATGAACAGGTTGAAGCCCGGCGTGTCGAGCACGTTGATCTTCTTCTTGTTCCACTCGATGGCGGCGATGGAGGTGGAGATGGTGAGCTTGCGGTTGATCTCCTCGTCATCAAAATCGGTGATGGTGTTGCCCTCGTCGACTCGTGTCAGGCGGTTGGTCGCTCCAGCCGCGTACAACATGCCTGCGGCGAGCGTCGTCTTTCCGCTATGACCGTGGCCGGCGAGGGCCACGTTTCGGACATCGGTACTTTCATAAACCTTCACTTGGCACACTCCAAGGGGATATTGGGCGCCGGGGGATTTCTCAGGCGAGGCGTCCGTCTGAAGCGCATCGTAGCACAACTGAAATGCCCGATTCCGGAGGCTCAGGTCCGCTTGCGGGAGAGGCTCTACCAGACGGCGTTGGGGAAGTTTTTCAGGATGGTCTCGTCGCGCGTGAGCAGGTCGCCGCCGGCGGCCAGGGCGTTGCCGCAGATCAGTCGGTCGAAGGGGTCACGCGTCCAGCGGAGCCAGGCGGCGGCGATCCGAATGTCCTGGAACGGATGTTCGCACTCGGCCATCTGGTAGTCGCGCTGCAAGGTGCTGATTAACTCCTGCACCGGCGTTCCCAAGCGTCCGATCTCCTCCAACAGTTCCAGTTCCAGGATGCTGATCTGGCTGATGCGAAGTTCATCGTTCTCGATTCGCTGTAAAGCCGCGGGACTGAATTGCCGCCAATCCGAGTTGTAAAGCCAGATGACGACGTGCGTGTCCAGATAGATCACAGGTACGGCTTCCAGTACACAGACCAGTCCATGTGAACCAAGTCCTCGGAGTCACCGATGACGCAGTTCCGTTTGGGCATCTTGCTCAAGTCGCGCTTCTTGCGTGGCGGAACCACCTGGAGCACGACGCCCTTGCGCTCCACCTCGACGGGTTTGCCGGTGGCGATGGCCTCGTCCAGAATCTGATAGATGTTGGCGCGCAGTTCGGTGGCCGAGATCGGCATAAGCGTCCCTCCATCAACAGCTTAACATACGTACGTCCAACACGTACGTACGTTTTGCTGATCAGACAAGCTTGACGCGGCGGATCGGCAGTTCCCTGAGCCGTTTGCCCGTGGCGGCGAAGATGGCGTTGGCAATGGCCGGAGGAATCGGTGGGACGCCGGGCTCGCCAACGCCGGAGGGCGGGGCGGAAGAGGCGATGGTGTGGACGTGCACCTCGCGCGGGGCCTCTC
>JACRKW010000004.1 GCA_016215215.1 Acidobacteriota bacterium | reverse complement strand
TCCGCCGGGCGAGTCTTCAAACACAATGCAGTTCTCCGCCCGCACTCCCAGGCGTGAAGCGGCTGTCAGGAACACTTCCGGATCGGGCTTGGCGTTCTTCACCTGGTGGCCGTCCACCAGAGCCCCGAAGCAGGACTTCAGCCCCGCGCCGCCCACCACGAATTCCACGTTCAGCGGTTCGGCGTTGGTGGCCAGCCCGCACTTCACGCCGGCTTTATGCGCCGCCTGAACGAACTCGCGCACGCCGCGCACCAGGTGCCGGTCCAACTCCGTGCCGACCAGTTCGCGGTACAGCCGCTCCTTATCCGCCCCGTGGCGGTAGACCTCGCCGGCGGGCAGGTCTGGACCCCAGACCTCGTGGACGATCTGGTCGTTTCTTTTCCCCAGCATGCGGGACATGATGCCGTTGGCCGCAATGCCCTGGCGCGAGAGATACTCGTCCCAAGCGCGGGTGTGCAGCTCAGTGGATTCCACAATCACGCCATCCATGTCGAAAATGAACGCCAGGGCCGGGTGGATGCGCAGATTCTCGAACACTCGCCGGAATCATAGCACAGCTTCGGCGATCAACCGGCGCTCGACTGCGGCTTGAATCAGAAGATCAGCTTTGCTCCGAACGTGATCTGCCGCTGCCCGTGGCCCTTCTCGGCGCTCACCGTACCAAACGCGGTGTTGGCCGGCGTGGTGTTGGGCTCGGCGAACTGCACGTGGTTCAGCGTATTGTAGGTTTCGATACGCAACTGGGTGGTGAACCGCTCGGTGATTTTCAGGTTCTTGAATAGGGAGGCGTCCAGGTTGTTGACGCCATCGGCCCGGATCCCGGTGAATCGCGTCCCCAAGGTGCGGACGTTGTTGGCCAATGCGTTGGCTGAACTGCGCTCAAAGCCCGCAGCGGTGTTGAACCAGCGTGTGGGATGGCGCTGGCTGATCGGGAGTACGATGTCGGCCAGATTGCCGTAGAAGCTGACATTACCAAAGCCCAGCGCTGGTCCGGATTGACCTTCGTACCACGCCTGGATCTGCCAGCCTCCCGCCAGCCCGTCCCAGAATCTTGGCATGGATCGGCCCATGCGGCGCCCGCGGCCGACGGGAATCTCCCAGATGCCGCTGACGGTTAAGCGCTGCGGGAAGTCCAGGTCGGAAATCACGTGCTCTGGCGCTGGGTCGGTGTCATTCAGGTAGGCAGTCGCCTCCATGAACTTGGACCAAGTGTAAGCCACTTGTACGGTGAATCCGCTCGACAGCCGCTTCTCGTACGTTGCCTGCAGACCGTGGTACCAGGAGGCCCCGGCGGATTGATTGTTGGTCATGTCCACGAAGTGCGGGTATGGCTTCAGCAACTGGCTTCGGGCCACTCGATTGTTCGCCAGTCCCGTGCCGGCAAAATCCGCCAGTCCGTAGAACGGGCTGACCACGGTGGCAGTGAGGTAGTCGATCACGGGCTGGTCCCGAACCAACGACTTGGAAAGGTACTTGGCTGGAATCGGATTGAAGTTCGTTGACACAGCCAATGCCGTACCGCGATTGCCGACGTACTGCACCTCAACCAGCGATCGCCAACCCAGGCTGCGCTGAATCCCCGCCGACCAGCGTTGCATGTATGCAGTGCGTTGATTGGATTGGAAAAACGAGATGGTCCGGCCCAGAAGCGTGCGCATTCCTTGTGCGGCGCCTTGCGGCGCCTCAATTCCGGCCGGGAACGGATTGGCCAGCGTGGCTTGGAAAGTCAGCCCGTTGTTATTGGACGGGATCAGATTTGTCGCCTGATTGAAACCGCCCAGGTTTGTCGCTTGACGGTCGGCGCCGCTCTGCATGAAGAAAACGCCATATCCGCCGCGTGCCACGGTCTTTGAGTTGACGTTCCAGGCGACTCCGATCCTCGGCATGACGTTGTTCCGATCGGCGTTCCACAGCGCTCGTGGCTGCCCGTTGGCGCCCGCGAATGTGAGGCCTCCCTTAGTCTGGAAAGCAGCCACCGGCACCTCCGGAATGGGGTTCTTTGCGTAGTTGGCCAGCACGGCGGCCGACGCCGGGTTCGCGGCTGCAAAGTCGTAGTCCCGGATGCTGCGGTTGTAGCGTTCCCTGATGGGACTGTCGAATTCCCATCGCACGCCGAGGTTCACCGTCAGCCTGCGCGAGAGTTTCCAATCATCCTGAACAAACGATGCCATAAAGAGGCTCTGCTCGGCGGAAGAAGAATTCACGTTCACCCGCCCGCCGGTCGGGTAACCCATCAGGAGCGATGCCAGGCCTTGGCCGATCGGGGCCACCGGCGAATTGTCCAGCGGTCCGCGCGTCCATGTGCGCGTGCTTTCAATGCGCGGCGCCACGCTGCCGAAGTTGTTGGTGGACTCGCGATACACCCGGTAATCTCCGCCCGCGCGCACCGTGTGATTGCCGGCGATCCTGGTCAGAGTGCCCTGATAGTTCTGGTAAGCGCGCGTCTGGGGGTTGCCGCCCTCGGCTGAAAGCTGAGCGTACGCGCCTTCATCGATATACACCACCGGGAATGCCAGCCCCAGCGGATCGGCCAGCCGCGTGATCTGGCTCACCAGCGAGGATGGAAAGCCCAGGCTCGTGATGTCGAAGCCGCGGCTGACGGGATAGGTGTTCGGCGCGAAATACGTGAAGCCGCCGCGTACATTCAACAGCAGTTGGGGCGTGAAGACGTAGACGTCGTCGAGCACGGCGGAGAAGTTCTTCTGTGTCGTGGTGGTTCCCACGGCAATGGTGGGCAGAGTCTGCACGCCGGTACTGTAGTCGGTCCAGTTGACTCGGCCAAACAGGCGATGCTTGTCGCTGATGTTGTGGTCCACCCGCGAAACGAAACCCTTGTAGTCCTTTGGTTCCTTCTGCACTCCGAAGTAGTTCTGGCGGCCGTCCGAAGTGCCTGCCGTGTTGGGCGCAGGATAGTAGGAGAGAATCTTGCTGGCCACTGGATCGATCCGGCTCGCGGGGACAATGTTGCCGGGCAACGGCTGGCGTGAGAAACGTCCTCCGGCCGCCGTGGCGATCGTGCGCGGATCGTAGATCTGGTATTGCTTGCCGGCGGCCAGCAGTGGCGAAAAATCGCCCGCAATCTGAGTTCTTGCCGGTACCGTGGCGAAATAGGTCGGCTGCCTATTGATCTTCAGCCCCTCGTAGCCGAAGACCCAGAACGTCCGGTTCCTGCCGTCATACAAACCCGGGATTCGGACCGGCCCTGAGGCGGTGGCCCCCCATCGCTGATGGAGCCATCCAGGCGCCGCCTGTTGCCGCTTTGCCTCGGTCACCGGCCCGGTGGCGGGATCGTACAGCCAACCGTTGGAAAACCAGGGCACTGCACGGATGCGCGAATCATTCAGGTAGGCGGTGCCGTGAAACTCGTTCGTGCCCGAACGCATCGAAACGTTCACCACCGCGCCGGCCGAACGCCCCACCCCGGCGTCGTAGTTGTTGGTCTGCACCTTGAACTCCTGCACCAGGTCTTGCGGCGGCGAATATGCCGAATTGGATCCCTGCATGTTCGGCACGCCGTCGAGCGACGCCTCGGTGTTGCCCCCCCGCACGCCATTGATAATGACGCCCGTGGCGCCCCCCAGATCTGTGGGATTGCCCGCACTATGGCCTCCCGTAACCGTCACCCCGGCCGATAGTCTCGTCAGGTACATCGCGTTGCCGCCGACAACCGGCAATTCACGCACCCGCCTTTCGTCCATCACCATGCCCGAAGATGCCGTGGTGGTCTCCAGTATCGGGGTTTCGGCGCTGACCGTGACGGATTCCGCTTGCGCTCCAACTTGAAGTTCGAAGTTCAGCGAGAGGCGATCCGCCGTTCGCAGCTCGATGCCTTCCCGCACAGCCCTCTGGAAGCCCGGCATCTCCACGCTGACCCGGTACATACCCGGCAGCAGGTATGGCGCTTCGTAACGCCCTTCCGAGTTGGTTCGCGCCGACACCGCGACATTGGTGGCCGTGTTCAAGGCGGTGACATGTGCACCGGCAACCACAGCGCCGCTGACGTCTGTGATGCGGCCCAGAATCCACCCCCGCGACTCCTGCGCGAACATCGGGATTGTCAATAGGAATACAAACGGCAGTCGCCTTATCAACACGGGCGCCTCCCACGTTACGAGATACTCGGAATCCCCCGAAAACTGCGCTTCGGGGATTCGATTGCCTGTCAGTATACATGAGCCCGCGGCGAGTCTTCGTTCCGTCTTCGGGCCGCGCGCCTCCCTGCTGAGATCGCGGCCGGGGCGGCAAGTGCCGGCACGATATACTTCTAGTGAATGGACGTCCTGGAAGAAGTGGTGCGCCTCCGGCGCCTGGGGCAGCGTTGCGCGCTGGCCACCATCGTGCAGTCCACTGGCTCCATCCCCAGCTACACCAGCGCCAAGCTGCTGGTGCGCGACGACGGTTCCATTGCCGGCACGATCGGCGGCGGCTGCGTGGAGGCCGAGGTATGGAACGCCGCGCGCGAAGCGATGGAATCCGGCAAGCCCCGCCGCCTCACCTTCTCACTCAGCCAGGACGCCGCCTACGACAACGGGCTTATCTGCGGAGGCCAACTGGAAGTGTTCATCGAACCCGTCGAACCGCAGCCGCGCGCCGTGATCTTCGGCGCCGGCCATATCTCCAAGGGCCTCTGCCAGGTGGCGTCGCTGGCCGGCTTCCGGACCGTCGTGGTGGATAACCGCGATGCCTTTGCCAACCGCGAGAGGTTCCCCCTGGCCGACGAAGTCCACGCCGCAGAGTACGAGGAGATCTTCCCGAAGCTGGAGGTCAATTCCTCGACGTACCTCGTCATCGTCACCCGCGGGCATAAGGACGATATGCGCGTCCTGCGCTGGTCGGTCACCACGCCCGCGCGCTATATCGGCATGATCGGCAGCCGCCGCAAAGCCTTGGCCGTGGCCAAGGAACTGGAGAAGGAAGGCATCCCGCGCGAGGCGTTCGAGCGCGTCTCCTCGCCCATGGGTTTGGACATCGCCGCACAGTCGCCGGAGGAGATCGCCGTCAGCGTAATGGCGGAGATCATCGCCGTCCGGCGCAATGCCGCCTCCGGCTGGCGCGACGTCCGCAAGACCGTCTTTCACCATGAGGAAGAGCGGGCAATCTCCAGGTGACTCGCAGTTCATCGAACATTGCGGCTGTTCTATTAGCCGCTGGAGCTTCCTCGCGGATGGGCCGCCCCAAGCCCCTCCTCCAGTTTCAGGGACGGACTTTCCTGGATCGCCAGATCACGGCCTACTCGGCCCTCTGCGAACAAGTGGTGGTAGTGCTCGGCCATGCCGCCGATGAGATCCACGCCGGAATAGAGCCCGGCTCGCCTGCGCTCTTTGTCACCAACCCCCAGCCCGATCTCGGTCAGGTCAGCTCGCTCCAGTGCGGCCTGCGCGCCATGGCACCAAGTGCCGGAGCTTTCTTCTTTCTGCCAGTCGATGGACCGGGGGCGAGTCCTGAGACGCTGAGGGCCCTGGCGGCTGTCTGGCGGGCTGAATCGCCATTGCTGGCCGTTCCCAGGCACTGCGGCCGCAACGGTCATCCGGTTCTCGCCGATGCCACCCTCGCCGCGGAGTTTCTGTCCCTCGACAACGGCCGCACGGCGCGCGAAGTGGTTCACGCGCACCGCGATCGAACGGTGTATGTCGACGTGGACGATCCTGCCGTGCTGCTCGACATCGACGAACCAGCCCAATACGAGGCTCTGCTCAGCCAGACTCCGGCGGGCTCAGGCAAGCGGCTCTTCACCCGCGCCCGCATCCGTTGGGGCCTCGTCCTGCTCGTCCTCCTGGCCGCCATTGCAGGCTTTGTTGTCCCCGCCATCGATGCCGCCCGCATGCGGCAGCCTCTCGAATCGGCCCTCCAGCGAACTCTCGGCCGCAAGGTGGATTTCCGCGAAGTACACTACCAGGTCTTCCCGCGGCCCGGTCTTTCGGCCACGGACCTTGTCATTCCCGACGATCCCGACTTCGGCCTGGAGCCTCTCGCCTACGTTGGCGAAATCCAGGCCGGCATCTCCTTGGGGAGCCTCTTTGGCGGCGAGTTGAAGATTTCCTCCGTGCGCCTGGTGGAAGCCAGCGTGAATGTGGCCCACAACCCTGGACTCGGGTGGAACGTCCCCCGCCTGCTGGAGCGCATGGTGGCCGGGGTGCGCACCTCGGGTGAGGCGCCGAGCCTCGAAATGCGCGATGGGCGGATCAACTTTAGGCGTGGCACGCTGAAGTCGGCTTACTTCCTGAATGCGGTGGATCTCGACCTCGAACCTGTCGGTCCCGCCGGTGCGCTGGAGTGGCGTTACGAGGCCTCGCCTTCGCGGACCGATCGCGCCGGCCAGGGCTTCGGCCGCTTCTCGGGCAGCGGCAAGTGGACACCCCGCCCCGGCCAGGAAGGCCGCCTCGAGTTGGAAATGGAGCTGCAACGCAGCGCCGTAAGCGAGGTCGCCACCCTGCTGGCCGGGCGCGATCTTGGTCTCCAGGGCCGCTTCTCTTCTCGCGCTCGCTTCGACGGCCCGCTCAGCCGCATGGCTCTCCGCGGCTCCATGTCCTTGGAGAACCTCGACCGCCCCGGTTTCTTTGGTCTCCGGGGCCGCGAGTGGACCCTCGCCTATGAAGGAGCCCTCAACCTGCCCGGCGAGGAGCTCCACCTGGCTACCATCAAGTCCAGCGACCGCACGCCGCTCCCACTGAGTGTCACCGTGGACTGTTCGCGTCTACTGGCCAACCCGCGCTGGTCGGCGGAGTTCGGCTTCCACGGTATTCCCGCGCCGGCCCTGCTCGACTTCAGCCGTCGCCTCGGCGCGCACGCTCCTGCCGGATTGCAGGTGGAAGGCGACGTGGTTGGATCCATCCGCTTTTCGGAGCAGAATGGGCTGGGTGGCGGCGTCGAACTCAGGGGCGCCAGCGTGGCGCTCGGCGACGCCGGTCCGGTCAAGCTGGAAACCGCACAGATCGCCTTCGAGAACACCGAGGTCCAACTTGCTCCCGTGATCGTCACGACGCCCGGAGGTAATAGCGCGGAGATCTCCGGCAAGTGGCAGTGGGACTCCGAATCGCTCGAGTTCAAGCTGGCCACCGAGGACCTTTCGGTGGAGGAACTCAAGTCGGCCAGTTCCGGCCTGAAGGCCGTGGAACCGCTGCCCGCCCTGGACTGGTGCCGCTCCGGCCAGCTCAAAGGGACGCTTCAGTATCGCCGCGCGCCTGGCCTTGCCGCCCCCGCGCCGGAGTGGCAAGGAGAGTTCCTTCTGCGCCGCGGCCTCTGCGGTGTCGAGGGCGTGAGCGCGCCTGTGAGCCTCGATTCAGGCTCCTTCGTGTTTCGTGGCGCCAACTGGAGCGCGAAGAACTTGCACGGGGAGTGGCTCGCCTCGAAGTTTCAGGGAGAAATCGCATCCCGCTCGAACGCCTCGCGTCCCATCTCTTTCAGCCTGCGCCTGGATGCCGCCTCAGGAAACGACGCCGACGGTTTCCTGCGCCCTGCCCTGGCGGCACGGCGTAGCTTCATCGAGCGCACGCTCCGCCGGCCGCCTCCTCTCCCCGCCTGGCTTCGCGGCCGCCACGCGCAGGGCGAACTTCGCATCGCAACGCTGAAACTCGGCGATCAGGACTTTGAAGACTTCCGCGCCACCATGTTCTGGGATGGAGCAAATATCGAGCTTCCCGAGTTTTCCGCCAATTGGGACAAAGCCCGGGTAGGCGGACGAATCCGCGTCCGTCTTGGCGGCGAGTGGCCGGACTACTCACTGCTGGGCCACATCGCCAACTTCGATTGGAACGGCGGCCAAGTGGATGCCGAGCTCGATCTCAACGTGGCCGGTCTGCAAACTCCCCTGACCGCCCGTCTCAAGTCCTCCGCCTCGGTCGCAGGACGCAACATCGCCGTGGGAGACGATTCCTTCCGTACTCTCACCGCCTGCCTCGATTACGACGGCGAGCGCGCCGCCCAGCGGCTGAAACTCAATTGCCTGGAGGTGTTCTCGGGCGGGGAGTGGCTCCAGGGCCAGGGAACCTCCGCGCCGGACGGCCGCATCTCCATCGAAATGGCCGGGCCCAGAAGGACGCTGCGCTTCGCCGGCGTCCTTTCCCCTTTCAAAATCGAGCCTGCCGCCCGCTGATCCAGGTTCTCATCCGCGTTACACTTCAAGACAGAAGAGGGTTCTCTGTATTGACGGACCAAGAGCACGATCGCCAGCCATGGCCGGGTCAGGACGACGGCACCGACTTCATCGGCGCCGAGCGCGAACTCGCCCGTGAGCAGATGAATGCCGCCTGGCAACTGCACATCGAGCAGTTGCAGGAGCAGTTGGAACGGGGTTGGCGCGAGCATGTCTCTCGCGCCGTCGACGACCGGTTTGAGGCCCTCCGCGAACGCTTCGAGGAGGAACTGGAGCGCCGCTCGGCTGAGCGCGCCGCCGAGGAGTCCGCACGCAGCCGCGCCCTGGCTCTTCGCGCTGTCAGTGAGTTACTGAACCAGACCGCGCGGCGGCTCGACCAATCCCCCGACGGCGCCACATGGGCCTCCGCCCTGCTCGATGGCACCGGCGCCTTCGCCAGCCGCGCCATCCTGTTCAGCGTCTCCGGCGGCGAGTTGCAGTATGAGGACCACCGCTCCGAAGGTGGCGAGGACCTGTCCCCCCTGATCAACACGCCAATCCCGCTGGCTCACGCGCCGGCATTCGCGGGTGTCCTCGATTCTCTGGACGCCGTCATCTGCATGGCCACGCCCGGCGAGATCTCGCCTACTCTGGCTGAGTTGCTGGGCGACAGCTCCGAACGCCGCGCCACCCTCCTTCCCATCGTCGTCGGGCAGTGCGAGGGCAAGCGCCGCGTCACCGCGGTGCTCTACGCCGAGGGCGACGGCGAACCGCTGGACGTCAACGTCCTGGAGGTCATCACCACTCTGGCCGGCGCGACCCTGGATTCACGCCAGGCCGCCCGCCGCGCCGTCACCGCCGCGCCTGCCGGCGGATTGATGGGTATCGCCCCGGCCGCCGCCCTGCAGGTGGTGCCGCCTCCAGACCTGCCGCCCTCATCCTCCGATGAGCCCGCCCGCATGTCTCGCGAGGAGCAGGAACTGCACGCCCGCGCCCAGCGCTTCGCCCGCGTGCGTGTCGCCGAAATGCGCCTCTATCAGGCACAGGCTGTGCGCCGCGGCCGCCAGGAGTCCCGCCTCTACGACGCCTTGCGCGGCGAAATGGAACGCGGACGCGCGCAGTACAAGCACGAGTTCATGATCGTGCCGTCCATGGTCGACTATTTCCACACGGAGCTGGTTCGCACTCTTGCCAATGACGACCCGTCGCTACTCGGACCGGATTACCCTGGCCCCCTGGCGTAGCGCCGTGGCCGTCTTCGCGCTGCTCTTGCAGCCCGCCGTGGCCCAAACCGCGCCGGCCCGAGACGATGCCCTGCCGCGCCTCAAAGCCGCCGTGGAGGCGCTCGAACGCGACGATGCCGCCGCCGCACTCCGCCACTTGTCCGCCTCGTCCGCCGCCTTCCCCGTCATCGCCGATTACACCGCATGGTGGACCGCCCAGGCTCACGCCCAGCTCAAGAACCACCAGGCCGTCGCTCCGGCGCTGGAGCCGGTCTGGCGCTCGCCGCTGCCTTCTCCGCTTGCCGGACGCGCCGCCATCCTCGCTGCGCGATCCCTCATTGAGGTGGAGACCTTCCAGAAGGCTCTGGATGCGCTCGCCCGCGTGCCGCAGGATCAACTCCCCCAGCCCCAGGGCTACTTGCTGCTCGCGCAGGCCCGTGAGTCCCTCGGCGACCCTCTCGCCGCCGCCACGCACTATCAGGCCGTCTACTACGGCTTCCCTCTCTCCGAGGAGGCTCGAAAGGCCCAGTCCGCCCTGGACCGTCTGGAACGCCAGTTGGGCGATCGCTTCCCGCCGGCCATGCCCCAATCCAGGCTTGAGCGCGCCCAGAAGCTGCTCGACGCCAAGCAGGCCGCCCGGGCCAGGGAGGAGTTCCAAGAGATGGTCCCCCTGCTCGGCGGATTGGAACGCGAACAGGCCAGCGTGCGCGTTGCCGCCGCCGACTACCAGGCCCGCAAGACCGATGCCGCCATAACCTCGCTCCGCTCGCTCCAATTGAGTGACCCGGAGGCCGAGGCCGAGAGGTTTTACTGGCTCGCCGCCTGCTACCGCCGTCTCGACCGCGACGACGACATGCTCGCTGCGGTCGCCGAGGCCGGCCGCCGCGCGCCCGCTTCGCCCTGGCGGTTGAAAGCTCTTGTCATGGCCGCCAACAGCCTGATGGTCCGCAACGAGTGGCAGCGCTACACGCCCCTCTTTCAGGCGTGCGCCGACGCTTTTCCCACCTCCGAGGATGCACCTCTCTGCCACTGGAAGGCTCTCTGGCGGACCTACCTCAACCGCCGTCCTGAGGCGACCGCACTCCTACGCGAACACCTCACCCGTTTCCCCTCCTCCGACAAAGCCGGCGCTGCCGTCTATTACCTCGGCCGCCTGGCCGAGCGCGCCGGCGACGCCGCCTCCGCGCGCCGATACTTCGTGGAATTGCAAACCCGCTTCCCGAACTACTACTACACTCTGCTGGCGCGGGATCAGCTCAAGCGCCCCGAGTTCGACCGCGTGCCCGCCTCTCCGGATGCGGAGCGCTTCCTCGCCTCCATCGCCTGGCCCGACCGCGTCCGGCAAGCCGATTTTTCCACCGACCCTGTCACCGGTTATCTCTGGCTCAATCGCGACAGTGCCTCGATGCGCTTCTGGAAACTCGCCTTCCCTTTCCCCTTCCGAGCCCGCATCGAACGCTTCGCTCGCGAGCGCGGCCTGGACCCTTTCCTGATCGCCGCTCTCATCCGCCAGGAATCCGAGTTCGACCCCAAAGTGGTCTCCTACGCCGGAGCCATCGGTCTGATGCAAGTCATGCCCCCGACCGGCCGTGAACTTGGCCGCCGCCTGGGCCTGGGGCGCATTACCGCCGCGCGTCTCAAGGATCCCGATACCAACCTCAACATCGGGACCTACTACTTCAAGCGCCAGATCGACTCGCGCAACGGCAGCGTCGAAGACACCCTGGCCGGCTACAACGCCGGCCCCACCCGCATCCCCACCTGGCACGGCTGGGCCGATACCCTGGAGCCGAGCGAGTTCGTCGAGACCATCCCCTTTACGCAGACCCGCGACTACGTCCAGATCATTCTCCGCAACGCCGACTTCTACCGCTGGATCTACGGTTCGGAGCCCCTCCCCGCCGACGAACCCGCCGTCCAACAGAAAGCCGCGCCGGCGAAGCCGGCTCCTGCCAAACCGTCAAGGTCCAAGTCCAATGTCAGACGAAAGAAATAACCGCTTCCGCGCCGCCCGTGTCTCCCGCTTCACCGAAAGCGTCATCCGCGAGATGACCCGACTGGCTATTCGGCACAAGGCCGTCAACCTGGCCCAGGGATTCCCGGACTTTCCCGCTCCCGATGTGCTGAAGGAGGCCGCCGCGCGAGCCGTGGCCGAGGATTACAACCAGTACGCCATCACTTGGGGCTCCAAGCCGCTGCGCGACGCCATCGCCGCCAAGTACTTACGCTTCTACAGCCTGGAACTCGATCCCGAGCGCGAGATCACCGTAGTGTGTGGGTCCACCGAGGGGATGATCGCCTCTCTGCTGGCAACCACCAACCCCGACGACGAGATTGTCATGTTCGAGCCCTTCTACGAGAACTACGGCCCCGACGCCGACCTCTGCTCGGATCGCCGCCGCTATGTCTCCCTCAGCCCCCCGAACTGGGAATTCGACCCCGCTGAGCTTCGTGCCGCCTTCGGCCCGCGCACCAAAGCCATTATTCTCAACTCCCCCCACAACCCCACAGGCAAGGTCTTTCACCTTCATGAACTGGAGCAGATCGCCGCGCTCTGTCAGGAGTTCAACACCCTCTGCATCACCGATGAGATCTACGAACACATCCTCTACGACGGCGCCGTCCACATTCCTATCCTGACTCTGCCGGGAATGCGGGAACGCACCATCCTGGTCAACTCCATGTCAAAGACCTATTCGGTGACAGGCTGGCGCGTTGGCTGGGTCTTGGCTCCCCCGGACCTCACCGCCTCCATTCGAAAGGTCCATGACTTCCTCACCGTCGGCGCCGCCGCGCCCCTTCAGCAGGCCGGGGTCCTGGCTCTCTCCATGCCGGATGAGTACTACTCCTCACTTGCCGCGAACTACCTCCAACGGCGCGATCTGCTGTTGGATCACTTGACCGCCGCCGGCCTGTCTTGCTTCCGGCCGGCCGGCGCTTACTATGTGATGTGTGACGTAGCTTCTTTCGGAGTTTCAGATGATCTTGTATTTATATGCCATCTGATTGAAAAAGTTGGAGTTGCTGCTGTTCCAGGCAGTAGCTTCTTCGCCTCCTCGGGCGCCGGTGCACAACTTGTTCGCTTTTGTTTCTGCAATAAATGTGAGACGCTGGATCAAGCAGGACGACTACTGAGAAGAATGCGTTCTGGAGACTTGCATGCTGCCGAACTTCCTACTTCCTGACCAAGTCATCCGGGAGAACGGGTGCGGACCGGCGATTCACGTTGGAGACTCCGCCGAGAGCGTCCTGTCAGTGACGCTGGGGATCAATCGCATCATCGAGCAGGAGAGCCTCGATCTCTCCATCTGGGCGTCGTCCGATGGAGAGAACTGGGGCGACAAGCCCGTCGCAGCGTTTCCCCAGAAGTTCTATTGCGGCGTCTATACGCTGATGGTCGATCTCACCGATCGACCGGAAGCCCGCTACGTGCGCGTATCCTGGAAACTGAGCCGATGGGGCCGCGGCGAACCGACACCTCTTTTCGGCGTCTACGTCTTTGCCGAACAGGTCCACGAGAGTATGCTGAAGGTCGCGGTGTAGCGCCGCCGGCCGGTCCACTCAGGGCCTGGCTTCAGTGCAGACGTGATGTTGGGGTCTACACTCGTCTATCTCGGCTTCTTTGCCGCCGTGGGCGGAGTCCTGCTGTTTGTCTGGCCCAGACGCGGCCGCCTCTCCCGCCGGAACAGCCTCCTGCTTCTGCTCACTGGTTTGTTTGTCGCCGCGCTCGGCATCGCTCTTCCATTTGGCTTGACTCAGCCCGCAGGACCGCCGTCGGAGTTGGATCGATTCGTGCCCGCCTACCAGTTCAGCGAACTACACTCCATCCGTGTCCAGGCTTCCGCCGCGCGGGTCTACCAGGCGATCAAGACCGTAACCGCCGGTGAGATCGCCCTCTTTCAAACCTTGACCTCGATCCGGAGGCTCGGGCGTCCTGGACCTGAGTCAATCCTCCACGCGCCCGAGCGCCAGCCACTCCTCGAAGTCGCCACCCGGACGACGTTCGTCCTGCTGGCCGAACACCCCGGCAGGGAAGTCGTGATCGGCACCTTCGTCCGCGCGCCTTCCGGTTGGCGGCGCCAGGACCTGATGTCGCCTGAAGCCTTTCTGGGTGTGCGCTCACCTGGCTTCGCCGTTGCCTGTATGAACTTTGTCGTCCGCGACGCCGGTGGCGGTGAGTCCATCGTAACCACCGAAACACGCGTCCATGCCACCGACCAAGCCTCAGCCTGGCGCTTTGCCGTCTACTGGCGCGTGATCTATCCCGGCAGCGCGCTCATCCGCCGAATGTGGCTGCGCGCAATCGCCATCCGCGCCGAAAACGCGTGAACTGAAACGCAGGAAGGGCGGCCCGATGGGGCCGCCCTTCCTTGCCTGCAATTGATCTGGCGCGCTCTACCAGTAGGCCTTGAGCCCGATCTGGATCTGGCGCGGGTAACCATTCTGATCCGACGCCTGGTTCGGGAACATGGAGCCGAAGTTGGAGTCGTTCGGATCGGTGATGAACCCGTTGTTGCGCCCGTAGAAGTTGTGGTTCAGGAGGTTGAAGGCCTCCAGGCGGAACTGCACCTTGAGACGTTCGGTGACGTTTGTCATCTTGTTGAGAGATGCGTCCATGGTGAACGCATGGTGCTTGCGGATCTGCCCGGAGCGCGACGGGGTGTAGGTAGGGCTGAGGAGCGATGGAGCCGTCGTTCTGCTGGCGGAGGACGCAGGGGTTCCAACCGGTGACCTGGTGGGCCTTCCAATTGGTGGTGCCGTCCCAGCCGCCGCCCGGGGTGCGGGGATCCTTGAGCATGATCACGTTGCCCGGCAGGTCGTTGGGCTCGCCGGAGGAGTTGTTGTAGTAGGTGGTGAACTGCCAGCCGGAGATGAGCCGGCTGACAAAGCCGTTGGTGCTGTTCCCCCACTTTTGACTCTGGCCGAAGGGTAGCTGGTAGACGGTATTGAACTTGAAGATGTGGGCCCTGTCGTTGAAGTACAGGCCCTGCTGGTTTACGTCGGCGAAGGCGTCGTTGTAACCCCAGCGCTCCATCATCTTGCTCCAGGTGTAGTTGGCCATGAGGGTGAGGTTGCGGCCCATCCTCCGGTTGTAGTTGATCTGCAGCGAGTTGTACCAGATTCTCGAAGTGTTGCGGCCCTGCTCCAGCAGATCGCCGTTGAACTGCGGGAACGGCCGGTTCATCTGGTACTGGGAGACCGTATTGGCGGTGTAGTATCCGGTGCCCACAAAAGCCGGCAGTCCCTTGAACGGGTTGGTAACCGCGCTGTCGCAGAACACAGGGCTGCCACCCTCCTGAAGGTTACACTTCCTGCGGAAGTCCCGCGATGGGATGTTGAAGTTCTTCTGATCGTTGGCGCCGATGGTGCGGCTGCCAACGTAGGAGAAATCGAGCGTCGAGGTAGCCGACATTTGGTACTGGAAGCCGTAAGAGAACTGGTGGACGTACGGCGTCCTGAACTTCTCACCATTGAACCAGTTGTTGTTGCGGCCGACGAATGTGGCCGCCCCGAGGCTGGAACCCGTCGGCGTGTTGATGCCGCTGGGGTAGGGGTTGGAAAGCACGTTTGCGATCGGGGTGCGGTTGCCGTCATTGCTCACCACCATTGGAGTCGTGGTGGCGAAGCCTGCGGTTTGCAGGTAGTCGTTGTTGGGATTCATCGAGTAGATGCCCCAGCCGCCACGCATCACCAGCTTGTTGTTGATTTGGTAGGCCGCGCCGAAGCGGGGTTGCCAGTTGTTCAGGTCAGTGTTGGACGCCAGGCGCGAAACTCCGTTGGCGCCGGCGAAGCGGAAGCCGCCCTTCAGTGTGGAGAGCTGCGGATAGGCGGCGATCATGCTGGCCGGAATCTGGGAGACGATCGGGCTCGCTACCGCGGAGTCGAAGCCGCGGTTCATGCGATTGTACTTCTCCTGCGGCGCGGCGTTGTAATCCCAACGCAGGCCGAGGTTGATGGTGAGGTGGCGGCTCACCTTCCAGTCGTCCTGGAAGTAGGGAGCCACGTACCATTGCTGGAAGAACGGGTACAGCGGATAGTTCGAGTACGCCGCGTCATTCTGCAGGCCCAGCAGGAAGCTCGCGTATGAATCTCCCGCATTGGCCTCGCCCTGGTTGTACAACCGTTGCGTCCAGTTCCTTGTGGCGCGGAAGTACAAGATGGATCCGGAGTTCTGGGTAATGTAGTGGATGCGCCGCAGGTCGGCGCCAAACTTCATTGTGTGCGAGCCCAGGATCTTTGTCACGTTGGACATGATCCCGTAATTGTTGGTGATATTGATGCTCTGGTAGCGGCCCAGCGTGGTGTAGCCGTCGAACGTCCACTCTCCGAAGTATGTCGGGCTTGGCAGCCTGCTTACCAGAGACGACGGAAGGCCGAGCGAGGTCAGGTCAAAGCCTGTGTTCGCCTGGCCTCGACCGGTTTCGATGAAGCGGTTATAGGAGCCGCGCACGTTGAGGATGAGAGTTGGCGACAAGGTGCTGACCCAGTCCGCCACGTAGGCGTCGTTGATGCGCTGAAACGGCTGCTGGCCGTTGGTGCCAGGCTTGTTGTCGATATTGTTGACAGCGCGGTCTTCCGTCCGGTCGTTGGAGGCATGGCGGAAAAACGCACGGTGCTTGTCGCCGAAGTTCCAATCGAACTTGAGGATGAGGTTATAGAACTTATCCTTGGCGGCATACTCGCGATTCAGATTGTTGGTGTTGGAGTAGTTCACGCCGGCGGTCTTGGCGTTTGGCAGCGGCATGAAGGCCGTGACCGCCTTGGCGACCGGGTTGATCATGCTGGCTGGAATCATGTTGCCGGGGAAGGGCGTGCGCACCGGGTTGCCGTTGGCGTCGGTAGTAGCGTTAAAGGGATTGTAGATGGTGATCGGCTGGCCGTTGCCTTGCGCCAGTTTTGAAAAGTCTCCGTTGCGCATCTCGGGCTCGGGATAGGAACTCTGAAGGAACTGCGGCCATTTCTCACGGTAGTTCTCGAAGCTGCCGAGGTAGAAGAGCTTCACCGTGCCGTCCTTCTTGAGCAGCTTCGGAAGATAGACGGGGCCTTCCACCTGGAACCCGTACTGGTCCAAAGTGTGGTCCGGACGCTTGCCGCCCGTGGAGTTGCTCTGGAAGGTGTTGGCATCGAGAGGCCGCCGGCGCATGAACTCCCAGCCCGTGGCGTGGAACTGATTGGTGCCGCTCTTGAGGACGACGTTGAACACGCCGCCGCCCGTCTTTCCGTACTGCGCGTCGTAGGAGTTCTGCTGCACGCTGAATTCCTGCACGGCGTCGACGATGGGCACGTAGGCGATGTTGTTCCCGCCCGCTTGGCCATTGTTCGGAGCGCCGTCCATCAGGAACTCGTTGTTGGACTGCCGGCCGCCGTTGACCGACCACTCCGCGATGGCGCCGTTGTCGAAGGGCCGCTGCCAGATGGCTGCGCCACGGAAGGTGACGCCCGACATCATCGATCCGAGGATGTAAGGATTGCGCGAATTCAGCGGCATCTCTGCCACCTGCGTCGTATTGATTGTGGCGACACGGCTGGCTGTTTGCGTCTCCAGCGAGGCTGCCTCCGCCGTGACGTTGATCGACTCGGTGACGGCGCCGACTTCGAGCGAGATGTCGATGCCCACCACCCTGCCGACTTCGAGCGTCAGGTTCTCACGGTTGTACTGCTTGAAGCCCGCTGCGGTCACGGTCAGTTTGTACTGCCCGGGCCGCAGGAACGGGATTGTGTACGTTCCGGCGGAGTCAGTCGTGGCCGTGGAAGTCTCGTTATTGGCCACGTTGACCGCCTGGAGTTTGGCGTTCGGGACGGCGCCGCCGCTGGCGTCGAACACGCGCCCTGAAATGGTGGCTCGGAACTCTTGTGCCGGCGCCCAAAGCGCGCCCAGAAACAAGACGACGAGAACAGATACAAGTCGCTTTCTCACTTAGACCCCCTACAAGTTCACTCTTCGTGCTGCAGGGTGCGACACGGCGCCCCGCTGGAAAGAGATACTATCACAAAAAGAACCGATGCGGACCCTCTTTGTAATCGCTTGCTTTCTCTCTTCCCCGGCCCGGAGCCAGGGTCCGTTCTCCCAGCAGCAAACGTCCATCCGGTTCATTCTAAGGAACGCTCCATCTCCAGAAAAACGCCAGATCGAGACTATGCCTGGCGGCGTGGCTGTGTTCGACTATGACAACGACGGCCGGCCCGACCTCTACTTCGTCAACGGCGCCCCGCAACCCGCCCTCGTCAAGACTGGCCCCGAGTGGTCGAACCGCCTCTACCGCAACCTCGGCGACTGGAAGTTCGAGGACGTCACCGATCAGGCCGGACTCCGTGGCGAGGGCTACGGTATGGGCGTCGCCGCCGCCGATTACGACAACGACGGCTGGACCGATCTGCTCGTCACCAGCGTCGGCTTCAGCCGTCTCTACCGCAACCGGGGCGATGGCAGCTTTGAAGACGTCACCGCCAAAGCCCGCATCCCCGCCACGGGTTGGCCCATCTCCGCCGGCTGGTTTGACTACGACAACTACGGCCGGCTGGACCTCTTTATCGTTAACTACTGTGTCTGGAATCCGGCCACCGAGCCCTTCTGCGGGGACATCAA
>JACRKW010000003.1 GCA_016215215.1 Acidobacteriota bacterium | reverse complement strand
GACCACTTCCTCATACATCCCGCAGCGGCAGACGTGCCCGCCCATGCGCGCCTTCACGCGGTCAGCCCCCAACGTGCCGTCCTCGCTCACCAACGCCGCCGCCTCCATGATCATGCCGGGCGTGCAGAAGCCGCACTGGAACGCCTGCGTGGTGAGGAACGCCCTTTGCACCGCTTGCAGACGCCCGCCCTCGGCCAGACCCTCTATAGTAGTGATCCGTTTCCCTTGCTGCGAAGCCGCCGTGACGGTGCACGACCTCACGGCCTTTCCGTCGACGTGCACCGTGTAGGCGCCGCACGCGCCCTCTTCGCAACCCGCTTTCGTGCCGGTCAACTCCAGGTAGTCGTGCAGGAACTCCAGAAGCGTGGCGCCGGCGTGGACGTCTGCCGACCGCTCGCCGCCATTCACCACGAGATGCACTACAGCCATACGCCCATTATGCATATGTCTCTACCTCGAGCTTCCCCCTCATGAGAGGATGAGTAAGTGAGTTCTTCTTCCGGCGCTCGTAGAGGCCCGCTCGGCGTCATCTTCCTCATCGTCTTTCTCGACCTCATGGGCGCCGGGATTCTCATCCCGGTCATCCCGTTTGTCGTGCACCCTTACCGCGCCGACGCGTTGACGGTAGGGCTCCTTGCTCTGGCGTTCTCCGCCGCACAGTTCGCCGCCAGCCCCCTGCTGGGCGTCTGGTCTGACCGTGCCGGCCGCCGTCCCGTACTTCTGCTCTGCCTCCTCGGCACCGCCGCCGGGTACTTCCTGTTTGGGTGGGCCCGTTCGTTGGAAGTCCTGTTTGCCGCGCGCTTGCTTGCCGGCTTTGCCGGCGGTTCCATATCCACCGCCCAGGCATACATCGCCGACATCTCCGCTCCCGCCGATCGAGCCAAGAACTTCGGACTGATCGGCGCCGCCTTCGGCCTCGGCTTCATCCTCGGCCCTGCCATGGGTGGAGCGCTCTCCAAGATCAGTCTTTCCGCTCCCGCCTACGCCGCCGCCGTCCTCTCCCTCATCACCTTCGCCGTCGCTTCCGCCCTTCTGAAGGAGACCCTCAGCGCCGAACACCGCGCCGAACACCGCCTTCGTTTCAGCGATGTGAATCCCTTCACACAAATCAGCACGTCCATGCGGCGGCCCGAGTTCCGTGGCCTCATGCTGGCCGTCTTCGCTCTGAACTTCGGCATGGCCGGTCTGCAGACCAACTTCGCCGTCTTTACCCACGCGCGCTTCGGACTCGACGCCGCTCACAATGCCATCCTCTTTGCCTGGCTGGGCGTCATGGCCACTCTCACCCAGGGCGTGCTGCTCCGCAAGCTTGTGCCGCGCTTCGGAGAAGCCAGCCTCACCATCTGGGGCGCTGTCCTGTTCGGCGTCGGTTTCATCGCCGTCGCTGAGGCTGGCGCCGTCTGGATGCTCTACCTCAGCGTCACCTTCACCGCGCTCGGCTTCGGCTTGGCCGGACCCGCTCTCTCCGGCCTCATCTCCCGCCGCGCCACTTCCCGTGAGCAGGGGACCCTGTTGGGTACCGCACAGTCCGTCGCCTCGCTCACGCGCGTCGTCGGCCCGGTCTGGGCCGGTGCGCTTTTCGACCACATCGCGCCGCCGGCGCCTTACTGGTCAGGCTTGCTCTGGACAGCCCTGGCACTCTGGTGGTCGATCCGCGCCTCGCGCGAGGTCCATTCCTGACCAGCGCATTTCCCAAGACTTCCGGCCCGGCAGATACTATGCTGTTCAGCAGGAGCAGCGCCCATGGCGATGATTCGATTCACTGTCAACGGAGAGCCGCGCAGCCTGGAGACGGAACCTGACCGTCCCCTCCTGGAAGTGCTGCGCGAAGACCTCGGACTCACCGGAACCAAGTACGGATGCGGCGAGGGGCAATGCCGCGCCTGTACCGTCCTGCTGGAAGGCCGGCCCATCGTTTCCTGCCTCACACCTGTCCAGGCTGCCGCGGGCAAGAAGATCCTCACCATAGAAGCGCTCGCCGCCGGCGGCCCGCTGCACCGCGTGCAGCAGGCGTTTGTCGACGAAGGCGCCATGCAATGCGGCTACTGCACGCCCGGCATGGTGCTGCGGGCCGCGGCCTTGCTCGACCAGTTCCCAAAACCCACTGAAGTCCAGATCCTCGCCGCGCTCGACGGCAGTCTCTGCCGTTGCTGCGGTTATCCCCGTATCCTGGCAGCCGTGCGGCGCGCCGCCGGCATGACAACGGAGGCCGCCTATGCAGCCCGGTGACAACTTTGAACCGGAACGTTTCGAACTGCGCGAAGGCCCCCTCTATCACTTCGAAGTAGACCGCCGCGAGTTCTTCTGCGCGCTCGGCGCCGGTGTGCTGATCACGTGCCTGTCCTCAGACGCCGTCGCTCAAACAACCAGCCCTCAAACAGCCAACCCTCGAACAATAGACGCGCGCATTCATGTCGCTGACGACGGCACGGTCACCGTGTTCAGCGGCAAGGTGGAAGAAGGTCAGGGCGCGCGCACCGAACTCGCAATGGCCGCCGCCGAAGAGCTCGGCGTGCCGCTGGAGCGCGTCCGAGTTCAACTCGCCGATACCAGCCTCACGCCCGACGACGGACTCACCGCGGGCAGCCGCACCACGCCCGGCACCATCCCCGCCGTCCGCCAGGCGGCCGCCGTCGCCCGCGGATATCTTGATGCGGAGCGCAAGGCCAAGACCGGCGCTCCGGTCAAAGCGCCGGCCGATTGGAGACTGCTCGGCACCGGCAAGTGGCGCACGGACGCCCGCGATATCGTCACCGGCGCGCACAAGTATCCCAGCGACGTCGCACGCGAGGGGATGCTCTACGGTTGCGTGCTGCGCCCGCCCGCCTACGGGGCCACGCTGGAGTCCGTCGATCTCGACGCCGCCCGCAAGCTCGCAGGCGTCGTCGCGGTGAAAGACGGGGACTTCGCGGGCTGCGCGGCCAGGACCTCCTACGCCGCGCGCAAGGCCGTCGAAGCCCTCGCCGCTGGCGCGCGGTGGCAGACCGCGCCGCGCTCTTCCTCCGCTACGCTCTTCTCAGACCTACGTGAGAAGGCTCGCGAGAAAGTCGCTCCGCTCGCCGGTAGCACGCATGCCGCCACGTTCCACACCGCCTACGTGCAGCATGCTCCCATGGAGCCGCGCGCCGCCGTCGCCGAATGGCAGGACGGCAAGCTCACCGTCTGGACCGGCACCAGCAATCCCTTCAGCGTCCGCGACGCGCTCGTCCAGGCCTTTCACATCACCAAAGATAAGGTCCGCGTCATCGTGCCGGACTTCGGCGGCGGCTGCGGCGGCAAGCACACCGGCGAAGCTGCGATCGAGGCCGCACGCTTGGCAAAAGAAGCCGGCAAGCCAGTCAAAGTCCACTGGACCCGAGCAGAAGAGTTCATGTGGGCCTACTTCCGCCCCGCCGCCTTGATCGACGCCTCCGCCGTTCTCAATCGCGACGGTGTCCTGGAAGCCTGGCAGTTCACCAATTACAACTCCGGCGGCGCGGCCCTGCAGACGCCGTACCGCATCGCCCGTAAGCAGGAAAAGTACGTCGCCTGCGACGCACCCCTGCGCCAGGGTTCTTACCGCGCCCTGGCCTCCACCGCCAACAACTTCGCCCGCGAGGCGTTCATGGACGAACTCGCCGCCGCCGCTGGCCGCGATCCGCTCGATTTCCGCATGGCGCACCTGGACAACGAACGCATCCGCGCCGTGCTCACGGCCGCCACCGAACGCTTCGGTTGGGCGCGCCGGCGCAAGGAGAAGCGCGCCCCCAATCGCGGCATCGGTGTGGCGTGCGGAATGGAGAAGAACTCCGTCGTCGCCGCCTGCGTCGAAATCGAGGTGGATCCGCGCACCCTGACGCCGCGCCTCCTGGAGATCGTTGAGGCCTTTGAATGCGGAGCCATTCTGAACCCTGCCAACACTCGCTCGCAGGTGGAAGGCTGCATCCTGATGGGCCTGGGCGCGGCGCTACGCGAGGAGATCCAGTTCGAAAACGGCCGCCTTACCAACGGCCGCTTCTCCGCCTATAAGGTGACGCGCCTGCACGACGTGCCCCCGAAGATGGAGATCCTCCTGCTCGACCGCCGGAATCAACCGTCCGCCGGCGCCGGCGAGACGCCCATCCTGGCCGTGGGTCCGGCCATGGCCAACGCCATGTTCGAAGTGACCGGCAAGCGCGTGCGTTCGATGCCGTTACGTTAGGTCTTCTTTACTCGTTTGCCCGGCAGCCCCACTGGGTTCTCGTGCACCCGCTCGGCGTGATCGCCGCCCAGCCCGCCGGCCAGCTTCACCGTGCTCTCGCCGTACTTGTCCCGCAGCCGGTCCACCACCAGCAGCGCCTTTCGAGCCCGCTCGTGGGCTTCCGCATCGAGCAGGCCCATCTGCCCCTCGGTCGCTTCAAAGCCCGACACCCCCATTCCGATCAGCCGCACCTTCGCACCCTTCCTCCACGCCTTCCGGAACAGCTCGCGCGATTCGCCGATCAGTTCGTGGTCCAGTTGAGTCGCTCGCGACAGCGTATGGGATCTGGTCAGCGTCGTGAAGTCCTCATAGCGGAGCTTCAGGTGGACCGTCCTGGCGTGGACGCTCTGCTCCCGCACGCGGCGCGCTACCTTCTCCGCCAGCCTCGCCAGGGTCGATTCCAATGCCGTTTGGTCTGCCGTATCTTCGCCGAACGTGTGCTCGTGGCTGATGGACTTCGGCTCGTCCTCGCCTCCCATGGGCTTGTCAAACCACGCCCCAGCGTCCCAGCCCCGCGCTTTCCCTGCCAGCGCCAGACCCCACTCGCCCAATTTCCTTCGCAGGAACCCCTCTTCCAGCGCCGCCAGGTCGCCCACCTTGCGGATCCCCAATTGGTGCAGCCTCTCCTCGGTCACCTTGCCGACGCCTGGAATCCTCCGCACGTCCAGCGGAGCCAGGAACGCTGCCTCCAGTCCCGGCTGCACCCACAGGATGCCGTTCGGCTTTGCCTGGTCGGACGACACCTTCGCTACCATGCGCGACGTGGCAATCCCCACCGAGCAGTTCAACCCCGTCGCCTGCTTCATCCGCTCGTGCAACAGGTGCGCCGCCCGCAGCGGGGGACCGAACAGGCGCTCGGTGCCCGTCAGGTCCAAATAGGCTTCGTCCACTGACGCCATCTCCACCAGCGGCGAGAACTCCATCAGGACGCGGTGGACCTTATGCGAGTATTCGCGGTAGCGCTCCGGATGGCCGTCCAGGAAGATCGCATGCGGACAGAGCGCCGCCGCCGTCCGCAGAGGCAGCGCGGAGTGCACGCCGAACTTGCGCGCCTCATACGACGCCGCCGATACTACCCCCCGCTCGTTCCGCTGCCCGCCCACCACCACGGCCTTCCCCTTCAGCGAGGGGTCAAAGATCTCCTCCACGCTCACAAAGAACGCGTCCATGTCGACGTGGAAGACAATTTTCATGGGCGTTTCAAGTTCACCACCGTCACCCCCGATAGACGAGATTGTACTCGATGTGCTTCCCAGGCGAATCCGCCTGGGCGAACGGCCGCAATACGCAGCGACGAGCGAAGCGCCGCCTCCCGACGGGTCGGAAAGTAGTCCGTGCGATTCTCCAAGAGGTTGCTCAAAACGGCTTGAGGAAGTGAAGAGGTTGGTCCTGGGCTTCTTGCCCGGCGAACGCAGGGTGCCCACCCAGTGCTGAATGTCTCCACGCCCGGCCCTCCGGGCACACTCCGCTGACACACCCACCCGGCGGATGTGTCGGGATAAACCATTGGCTGAGCGAATGAATAGAATATAATATTAAGATTGTTGACAACTGATACCTCAGCAAAAACAATTGAGCCGTTGAGATAAAGGGAGGGAACGGCGAGCGAAAAGCCGTATTATACATTGCTGCGTCAGTTGCCTTCTTTGTGATGGGGGTTGCGGACGCTTTCAGTTGCTAAGGGAAGCGCTGGCGCGGGTATTACTTCACTGACTGTTCGAACCAGTCGTGCGAGGCAGGATTCGGGAGTTGCTGCATCGTAGTCAGCGACGAGTTCTGGAAGTGCTCGGACGACGGCCCAGGAACGTATTGCGGCTGGTTAGGCTGTGTCTTTGCGGGCAGCTCAGACTGCTGCTGAGCGCGTCTTGGTTTAGAGGAGGGACTCTTGTGAACCTGATAGGAAGGCGAGCATTGTGGGTGGGGGGGCTGACTTTGGTATTGGTGGGAGGATTGTCGTATTACTTGGGGCAGTACGGTTGGGTTGCCTCCAGGGTCAAGACGCAAGCGCCGGCCAAACCATTTACAGTTGAACTGATCACCAAGCGGCTGAGCGCGGATGGCCTGCCAGAAGAGATCACCGAAAGAGTCACGACAGCCGTATTTAGCGACGGTACTGAGGTGCGGCTGGGATTATCACGAGCGGGTGATGAAGTGCGCCGAGTTTCATTTGCAGACGGTGCGTATGCCAACATTGTGCACAACTTGAAGGCAATGTGGCGTGGCCGCGTGTCAGCAAAGAGTGTTGCAGAGAGGCAGGAGAGGTTGAGGCGCCAGATTGCTCGCGGTTGCATTCCGGAAAGTCCACACGCGACGGCGATGGGAAATGCGCGCATTCTTGGCGTGGACGTCGTCCAGATAGCGGTAGAGGACACACCTTCGCAGAGGATTCTGTTGAGTTTGGCCCCCGAGTTGAACTGCTTCCCGCTGCGTCTGGAAGTTCAATCAAGAGTCGGCGACGGGTGGAGGGCATCGCTCGTGAAGGAACCGGCGGCACTCCACGTGGGCGAGCCGCCGAACGAACTGCGCAACGTGCCTTCCTACCCGAGTTTGATTCCATCTCAAGTCGCGAGGCTTTGGCTCAAGCAGCATCCGGAGGTCCAAACCCGTGTTCCGGACCCGGCGAAGTCGTTCGGTTGGAGCGAACTTGATCGCCGGCACGCTGCAGAGCAGGGGAATTGACGGTCAAGCTCTTGCTCGGTCGGATGGCAGCCAGCGCGAGCTGGTGAGTGAGGACCCGCGACTACTTGGAGAAGGCGAGAGTCGCCGCCGGCCGGGGGCATGTGATCGAGCACGGAGATTGGGGTGGGTGAACCGATCTCGCTGCCATTTCATGCTATGACGAGTGATCGCTGTAAGGGGATTGGGTGCAGCGTGCGGCAAGACGCGGAGGCGAGATGGCGCTCGCTGTCGCCACCATCCACGCCCTCTTCTCCGTCCTCGTCGGGAGTCGCTTCGACTTTGTGCTCGACGAGGGCATATACGTCGATGCAGTGCAGTGTATCTGGCGGGGGACCTTAGGGAACCTTCAAGATTGACATTTGTTATTACCCGGCACCCAGTGAATCCAAACCGCTTCGCCGCGGTCGTAGACGAAAGTTAATAGCCGAACACCTGAGTCGTTCGCCCTCCGCGTCTCAGGTCCGCGGGCGATTTGCGGAGCACGGCCGGCGAAGCCCTCGGGGCAGGTTAGGGCATTCCGGCAGCTTCGGGAGTTGCCGGTTTCAGTCGATAGAAGAGCACACGATGGCCCTTGGTGGCCCGAGGAGTGTGCTCATGTGCGCGAAGCAGTCTGACCGATTCAGCCGCGGTGGCGCGGCTCTCGTGACCACGTCTTTCATCCTTAGCCTGGCAGTGATGTTTCCTGCCCCGGCGCAGCAGGCGCCTGCGAACCACGTGCCTGGGCGGCTCCTGGTTCGTTTTGCCGACAGCGTTTCAGATGTTCAGGCCAGTGCAATCGCTGTGGCGATGGGCGGCAAGAAACAATCGAAGGTCGGGGCGACCGGCGTCCACATCGTGGACCTGCCCGCACAGGCCAACGAAGCGGCATACCTGCATGCCTTTCGCAACCGGCCGGACGTGGAATTCGCCGAGTTCGACCTCATCCTTCCGCACGCGGCAACCGTCCCGAACGATCCCTACTACCCCACGTATCAGTTGCACCTTCCGCAGATTCAGGCGCCACAGGCATGGGATATCCAGACAGGCTCCGCAAGCGTCGTGATCGCCATCCTCGACACTGGGGTGGACGCCACACATCCGGATCTGGCGGCGAAGATCACCCCGGGCTGGAACATCTACAACAACAACGGCGACACGGCCGACGTTTACGGCCACGGAACGGCCGTGGCCGGGACCGCGGCGGCCATCTCCAACAATGGCGCCGGCGTGGCCGCGCCGTGTTGGCGTTGCCTGATCATGCCCGTCAGAATCAGCGACGCCTCCGGCTCCGCCACGTTGTCCAATATCGCCACGGGTCTCACTTGGGCGGCCGACCATGGCGCGCGGGTGGCCAACATCAGCTACCAGGTGAGCGAGAGCTCGACGGTCAAGACCGCCGCGCAATACTTCTGGAACAAGGGTGGCGTGGTGGCATCCTCGGCTGGCAATGCCGCAACTTTCATCACCGCGGCTGACAACCCTTACATTGTCACCGTCGGCGCGGTGGACTCCTCCGGCGCGCTGTACTCGTGGTCGAATACGGGCAACATCATCGATCTGGTGGCGCCGGGATGCCTGAGCGCCTCCACCGACCGGGGCGGCGGCTACGGAGGCCACTGCGGCACTTCGTTCTCCTCGCCGCTGGTTGCCGGTGTCGCGGGACTTCTCTTCTCGGCGCGGCCCGGTGCACTGCCGGCCGACATCGTCTCCTGGCTGCGTGGAGGTGCTGCCGACCTCGGAACGGCCGGGTGGGATACAACCTTCGGAGCCGGACTGCTGAACGCCTATGCCGCGGTGAAGCTCGCCGGAGGTCAAACCGGCGACACCACGCCTCCTGCCGTGAACTTCACCTCGCCCGCCCCCGGCGCCACTTTGAGCGGGACCGTGACGGTATCCATCAACGCGACCGATGCGGTGGGGGTCGCCTCAACCCTCATCGCGCTACCGGGCGGCCAGACTTGCGCTACAGTCTCGTGCGCCTGGAACACCTCCACGATTGCCAATGGATCCTACACTTTGACCGCCACGGCCAGGGATGCTGCAGGTAACCAGGGTACGGCCAGCGTCACCGTCTCGGTCTCCAACAACACGCCGCCCGCGGTGGCGTTCATCACTCCCGGCGCGGGCACGCAGGTGAAGGGCACGGTGACCGTATCCATTAGCGCGACTGGGAAACAGCCGATCAGCAGCGTGAAGATCAACCTCCCAGGCGGGCAGTCGTGCTCCACGACATCCTGCTTGTGGAATAGCGCCACCTCGCCGTTGGGCCCGCAGACACTTACGGCCACTGCCACCGACACCGCGGGCCTTCAGAGCAGCGTTAACCTCACCGTCACAGTGGTCGATTCGACTCCGCCAGTCGTGGCCCTCACCTCGCCGCTCGCCGGCAGCAGCGTCACCGGCAATGTGACCGTCACCGCTTCCGCCACCGACAACGTCGGTGTCACCAAGGTGGAACTGTACGTCAGGGGCACACTGGCCGCTACCTCCACAGCGGCCCCTTGGACCACGAAGTTCAACGCCCGGAAGTTCTCCGCCGGAGCCGCCAGCCTGCAGTTGAAGGCCTATGACGCCGCCGGCAATTCCGCCGTCTCCGCCTTGGTTGGCGTGACGCTGCGCTAGTCAAACCGTCAACTATCGCAGCCGCCGGACCAGCAGGCGTCGAGGCGTCTCGGCCTGCGATCCGAATCGCACCGGCCGGTCCCCGCCAACGCAGGTGGTACTCCGGCCGGTGCGTGTCGCGCTAGCGCCGTCGGCGGAGCGCCCAGAACGCTGCCGCACCCAGAGGCACAAGAACCAGGCTGCCGGGCTCCGGAACTGGGGCTAAGGCGGAGTCTCGGACGTTCAAGCTCAGCCCGACACTGTCGTAGGAGAAGTCCCCCTGCGCTCCCAGCGCGAAGTAAACCTTTTGGCCGGCTGCCAGCGCCTGCGAAAAGTTGAACACCACCGGACTGAAGACAGCCCCTGCGGAGGTGTCAGACAGCAGCGTCCCGTTTCCCAGTGCGGCCGAGAACCGCACGCCGTTACCGCCCACGGTGTCGTGATCGTGGATCTGACCGCTGAAATAGTAGGTGTCGGCGGTCGGGGCAATGAAGGCCAGAACCGACATGTTCTGGCCCGGGGATGGGTGAAGATTCAGGTAGCCGGCTTCCCAGTTTACCGTGCCCGACGAGAAAGTGCCCGTCGGACGGGCGATAACCGCGGAGCCGCTGAACCAACAATCGGCCGAAAAGCCGCCCCCTGAGTCGCAGTTGGGCGTGAACGTGGTCCCCGCGGTGAAGGTGGCGTCGAGGTTCCCAAGGTCGCCCGGTCCGGCGCAACTAGTCGGCAGGGCGGCCCACTTTGTGACAAGACAAATCCAGAAAGAAACGGCAGGGGTGGCTGACCCTTGCCGGTCGCGGCTAACGTGCAGCCTGGAAAGCGGCCCAACGGAAAGGGTGGGTGCTGGCGCCGGCGGCGCGGAGGCGCCGGAGTTGAGCGAGCGACGCTGCGAGGGCGGCGCGTTCGGGTGCCAGGGCAGAGACGAGGAGACCGCGGTAGAAGGCCTGCATCCAATCGTGCGTCGCAGTGTCCTCCACCGGCCACAGGCTGGTGATCAGCCAGGCGGCGCCCGCGGCCCGGAACGCGCGGCGCAGACCGAGCACACCCTCGCCTGCCTGGCTCTGGCCGAGTGCTGTGTCGCATCCGGACAGGACGGCCAACTCGAGGCTCTCGAGGCTGAGCCCCGAGACCTCCTCGGCCGTCAGGAGTCCGTCCTCACCCTGGCCGCGCGAATCCGGAGCCAGCACAACTCCGGCGCGCAGCAATGGGTGCGCGGCGAGGGCCGCTTCGCGGGGCAGTCTACAGTGCGGCGCCAAGTAGTAGCCGTGCGCCGCGAGGTGGAGGATCCTGGCGCCCGGTGCAGCTTGTTTTAGCGCAGCCTCCGTGGCGCCGGAGCCGGTGAGGATCATGGCCGTTCCGCCGGATGCGGTCCACCACGTTGCGACCGTGGCGGCTTCGCGGGCCGCAGCGGGCAACCGGTCGAGCGCATTGCTCCCGGCGGAGGCGCAGCGCGTGACGGCGGAAGCAGCCTGCGAGCCGAAGGCAGGGTCTCCAAGGGCCACCAGTCTGCCCCCGCCTCCCTGGCGAGGCGTCGGCCGGATCAGGTCCCGCTCCGCTGTCAAGACCGCAAACGGAGGATCTGTTTCAAGAAGATAACGGTCCCGTCCCTGCGGCAGCGCTTCGAAGTTCACTCCGTGAAGGGCGCCGTCCGGGACGAGCCACACGGCGCGGGCGCCGGCCAGGAGGGGCTTCACCTGATTCCATACGGCCTTTCGCAAGGTCAGGCCCGCGGCGCGGACGGCGGCTTCGTTTCGACGCGCGTTTCTGCCATGCGAAGAGCGTTCCACATCCATCTGCTTCCGCCAGGCGGCGATGAGCGTGTCGACCGCGGGGGCGGCCTCCAACCCGACAGCCCACGGCCCCTGAGCGCCAGGCGCGAGGACGAATGCGACGTAGCGGCGCGGGGTGCGGGCGTAGGCCACCAGGGCGGCATCCGGCGGGAGGGCCTGCTCCACCTGCTCCCAGCCCGGACCCTCGATGTTGTCCTGCCAGCCGAGGCCGGGAGCCAGAGCTCCTAGCCTTCGCTCGGCGCCGGCCAGTTGCTCGCGCAGTTCTGAGACGCGGGCGGCATACTGGCGGGGCTCGCCGAGCAGGGCGGCCTGTGCCAGGTTCTTCTTGATCCGTGCCACCTCTTCAAGCAGCGAGGGAGCCGCTTCGGCCGTTCGCGTCAGGCGCCGGACTCGGGCAGTGGCGTCGAGAACGGATGCGCGGTCGCGCAGGAGGGCATCCCAGACGCGGCGCACGTCGGCTTCGGCCAGCCGCCCTTCGGCCGCAAGGTCGAGGGCCAGTTCCAGTCCGTCGCGGTCCACGGCTGCATAGAGAAGAGCTTCGTGCTCAGCCGCTGTCAAAGCCACTGAGGTCTGGGCTGTGCGGCGAATTGAAGCCGACTCGAGCGCTGGCTCCAGGGCTTCGGCGTGGCGGCCCAGGTCGACCAGCGAGGCCGCCACGCCGGCCAGGGCCTCGGCCAGCAATGGATACTGATCGCCGAAGCCCTTTTTCCAGGTCCTGGCGGCGCGCTGGAAGAAGGCAAGCGCTTCCGGGTGGCGTCGGGCGGCTCGATTCGCCAACCCCAGGTTGTAAGCTCCCTGTGCCGTACGGACCGAATCCTGCCCGAAGAGCTTTTCCATGCCAGTAAGCGAGTCGGCCAGAACCGCCCTCGCCTCTTCCGCTTGGCCGGACAAAATGAGCGCCTCACCCAGATCTGACAAAGCGAATAAAGTTCGAGGGTGTGCACTCCCAACCGTGCGTCGGCCGATCTCAACTCCGAGCCGGGCCAACTCTCGGCCACGCGGAAGATCGCCGTTCAGGGCATGCACGCGCCCCAGCATCGCGTAGACGGAAGCTGTCCGCGCAGATTCCTTCCCCTCGACCGCCTCCCGAATGGCCAGCGATTGCCGGGCATGTCCAATCGCGCCGTCGAAGTTGCCCAGCACCTGCTCAAGGTTGGCTAGGCTGTACAAGTCCGCCGCCACTTGCGGATGTTGTGCACCCAAAGCCTTTGTCTCAATCTCCAGTAGGCGATGGTACAGGTTCTGTGCTTCCGAGAAGTGACCACTTTCGGCCCTGGCGGTGGCAAGAGTGCCAAGTAGTTGGGCGGTGGCTGCGCTTTCTGCACCATGGGCGGTGGTGCTGATGGTCACTGCCCTCTGTATGACGTCGATAGAAGCACTGAATTCCCCGGTGAAGCGCAGGCAGCGGGCGAGGTTGCGGAGCCCTGGAATGAGCTGGCGGTTGGATGGTCCGAGGCTCAGTTCCATCCGCGTCAGGCCCGACCGTAGTCCGGCCTCGGCCTCGCGGTATCGGCCACGCTCCAGAGCGAGCCCAGCACGGGCGATCTGAAGACGGGCCCTTGACAGGGCGGAGTGGTTGGCTGCGGTTTCGGCAGCGTCGAGGGACTTTTCGGCCTCTGCCAGATTGTTGCGGACGTAGGCGAGGTGGGCGAGGCTGAGAAGGACCTCGACGTCGGAGGGGGCGAGGTCGGCAGCCGCGGCCAAAGCCTGGCTGGCCTCGTCGTATCTGGCCAAACCGGTGAGCGCGCGTCCGCGCCAAGTGAGGGCATGTACGCGAGCGGCGGTAGTCTCAGAGGAAGGCGCGCCGCTGCTGGCCAAGCTCAGCGCCGAATCACTGCGCTTGAGCGCCTGGGCCAATTCGCGCCTGAGTTCGTACTCAGCGGCGATCAGGACCTGGGTTTCAGCCCGGCTGGGACCTGCCGCAGAGGCGGACTCAAGAACCTTCAGAGCGGACGGATGCCCCGACAGGCTCAGGGCGCGGCCAATCAGTTGCAAGGTGTCGACTGTGCCAGGGGCCGTATCTCCCGGCAGCGACTTCCAAAGGGCCAGCGCTACCGCCTCCGCCTCGGACGCTCTTTCTTGTGCGACAAGCGCCCTCAGTTCCGCGCTGCCGCCAGCGGCGGGGGCTGCGCGGAGGAGTGCGCAGACCAGCCAGATCGAGGCTCTCAGAGTCTTGCCAGCCACCGGCGCGCCTGCTCCTCGTAGTCTCCGTGCATCTCGGCTACCCGGCCGAGTTCGGCGCGGCCCTCCGGGCCGCGGCCCGCCAGCAGCAACGCCATGGCTCGGTAGTAGTGGGCCTCTTCTTCGAATGGCGTCCGGCCGCTCTGCGCAATGACGACATCGAGCCACTCCAAAGCCTGGGCCGGGCGGTCCAGCAATACGAGGCAGACGCCGCCGAAATGGCGAGCCTCCCAGTAGCGCGGCGATGCGGGAAGCACGGATGAGAGGGCGGGGAAGGCCTGTGCGTAACGCCCGGACTGAAAGTGCGCCATGGCGCGCTCAAACACTGGATCCACCGCGGCCGCTGCTCCGCGGTAAGTGAACTGGCGGTATTGTGGCGGCCGGATATCGGTCAATTGGATGAGCGGGGTGGAGGCATGAGGCGGCTTCGTTACGATCCTGGCCCACTCGACTTGCGGGGATCCCGAGAGCGCCAAAAGCAATCCTGCGCCCACCACGGCGGCTGCAGCGCCCCACCACCAGGAAGGCTGAGATCGTTGAGGCCCGGCACGCTTCAACTCCTGCTGGATCGCTTGGATGGTCTCGAGCGCCTCAAAGCAATCCGCACAACTGAAATAGTGCAGTTCGAAAGCATCGCGTTCCGCCTGACTCAAAGTTCCAGCGGAGTATCGTTCGATCACGTTGTTGGCGGCGATGCCGCGGCAGTTCATCGGCTCAGCCCTCTTTGTCCCAATCCATCTTCTTGGTCGCGGAACCGCCCTCGGATGTGACAGAGCCGGGGGCCGGTCTAATTCCTAACGCTTGCGCCAGCCGCTTGAGCAGCCGCGATTTTCTTTGACGGATCGCCTCCTCCGACAGCCTCACCATCTGGCTGACCTCGGCCGGCCGGTAGCCTTCCACCAGAAGAAGCCATAGCAGTCGCCTGTCCTCGCTATCGAGGGCATCCATTACCTTGCGAACCGTAAGCCGTTCTTCGGCCGGCGCGTGAACGGATGAGGCGAGCGCTTCTGCTTCATCCAGGCTCGCCGCTGGTTGGCGGGCGCCTTGCCGGAACGCCTCTGCGCACCGGTTGCGAGCTATGCCGAGAACGAAGGCTCCCAGCCGCTCGCTGTCTAGCAGTCGCCCGGCCCTCAAGGCCTCGAGCGAGCGGAGAAGTGTCTCTTGCGTTAGGTCGTCGATCCAGCCGGGTTGGCCTGTGCGAGCGCGAAAGAAGGCGCGTAGTCTGGGCAGAAAGTAAGTTGCAAATTCGTTCTCGGCTTCATGCGAGCCGTCCAGAATCTCCGCCACGATCGCTGCAGATCTTTCCCAGGGCAAGAGTACTCAGTCTCCCCAACTCCCTCACGGCATCTTAGCAGCAAATCAACTATCGCAGCCGCCGGACCAGCAGGCGGCAACCATGATCAGCACGAACGTGCCGAAGATGGCCAGCGACCACAGCACCACTTTGCCTGCAGTCTTCATTCCGCCTTGCTTGTTCACCTGCTTGATGTTCTTCACTTCATCGAACCGGAACGTCTTCACCTCAGTGGTCGACCCAGCCGCCACCTGGACCTGAAAGGTATCCGCGGCCAGGGCTCCCAGCCGTCCGCGAACCTTCGGCACTCCTTTGCCCTTGGGCTGGACCTCGACAATGCTGCCGGCCGGCATCTGCACAATCCGCTCCTGAAGGGTGGGCGACGTGCTCTTGGACGCCTGAGCCGCCAGCGGCGAAGGAACGAGGCTCATGACGAGGACGAAACTTAACACTTCCGCAATCGAAGTGCGCCACATGATGAAATCCTCCGCCCCCAGCCCCGCTGCAGGGTCGCAATCTCGCGCCCAGGGATATAGGGCGGGTTCGACACGATCAAATCGAAACAGCCGCCCACCCCGCCGGCCAGGTCGCAACAAATCAAATCGACTCGCGCTCCCAGCGCGTCCGCGTTCCACTGCGCTACACGCAGTGCCTCCAGGCTCACGTCCGTTGCCACCGCCCTCTCTCCCACGGCAATTCCGCCATCTCCGCCTTGGTCGGCGTGGCACTCCGCTAGTCGAACGGTCAGCCTGTGCAGCCGCCGGACAAGCAGTAAACAAACAGAGACAGCGCAACCGCGCCGAAGGCGGCCAGCGACCACAGCGTCACCCTGCCTGCCGTCCTCATTCCGCCCAGCTTGTTCACCTGGTTGACGTTCTTCACTTCATCAAACCGGAACGTCTTTACCTCGGTGGTCGATCCCGCCGCCACCTGGACTTGAAAGGTATCCGCGGACAGTGCTCCCAGCCGGCCGCGAACTCTCGGGACACCTTTGCCCTTGAACTGGACCTCGACGATGGAGCCGGCCGGCATCAGTACAATTCGCTCCTGAAGTGTGGGCGCCGTGCTCTTCGACGTCTGGGCCGGCAGAGGCGCAGCAATGAGGCTCATCATTAGGAGAATGAAACTTAACAATTCAGCAATGCAACTGCGAATCATAGCGGAGTACCTCTAAGTCCAGTATAGGACCGTTTTCTCCGCACATCAGCCCTACGGCGCGTACCGCGCTCGGAGCACCCGCGGCAGCCCTGCCAGGTCGTACCCGGTCTCCACCCGCGACCAGGGGCCGTCCGACAATCCCTGGCGCACGGCCGCCTCGCCCTGGTAGCCGATCTCGAAGATCAGCCACCCGCCCGGCCGGAGCAGCCCCTGAGCTTGGGAAATGATGCGTCCGTAAAGCTCCGTTCCTGTTTCCCCCCCCAGTAGCGCCACATGCGGCTCAAAATCGCGTACTTCCCGCTGCAGGGTCGCAATCTCCCGTTCAGGGATATAGGGCGGATTCGACACGATCAAATCGAAAAAGCCGCTCACCCCGCTTGCCAGGTCGCAACAAACGAAATCGACTCGCCCTCCCAGCGCGTCCGCGTTCCACTGCGCTACACGCAGTGCCTCCAGGCTCACGTCCGTTGCCACCGCCCTCGCTCCCAACTCCAGAGCCAAAGTCACCGCCAACGCTCCCGACCCCGTTCCGATATCCAGTACTGTCCGCGCTCCGCGCGCTACCTCCAGCGCGATTTCCACCACGTGCTCGGTCTCTGGCCTCGGTATCAGCACCGCCGGCGTCACCCGGAAGTTGCGCCCGTACCACTCCTGCGTCCTGGTGATGTACTGCGTCGGTTTGCCCTGCATCCGCTCGTACAGGTAGCGGCCGTAGTGGATCCACTCCACCGTGCTCAGTTCGTGTTCGGGGTGCGAGTACAGGAACACCCGCTCGCGCTTCAATGCGTGGCACAGCAGAACTTCGGCCGTCAGCCGCGGCTCCGGCGTGGTCGAGCCGGCAAGCAGGTCAGTTCCCTGATGGAGCGCCGCCCGCAGGTCCATTCTGCGCAGCCTCCGCCTGCTCCTTCAGCTTCAGCGCGTTGAAGTGGTTGTTGCAGGCCGTCATCAGGTCTTCGAGCTCGCCTTCCATGATCCGGTCGAGCTGGTGCAATGTCAGGCCGATGCGGTGATCCGTCACCCGGTTTTCCTTGAAGTTGTAGGTGCGGATCTTCTCCGAACGGTCCCCCGTCCCCACCTGGCTGCGCCGGTCCGCGCCGATGGCCTGCATCTGCTTCTCCATCTCTAACTCGTAGAGCCTCGACCGCAGCACGCGCTCCGCCTTGGCGCGATTCTTGATCTGCGATTTCTCGTCCTGGCAGCTCACCACCAGTCCCGTCGGCATATGCGTGATCCGCACCGCCGAGTACGTCGTATTGACGCTCTGCCCGCCGGGCCCAGACGAGCAGAAGGTGTCGATGCGGATATCCTTCGGGTCGATCTTCACCTCGACATCGTCGGCTTCCGGCAATACCGCCACAGTGATGGTCGACGTGTGGATGCGTCCCTGCTGCTCAGTCACCGGCACCCGCTGCACGCGGTGTACGCCGCTCTCGTACTTCAGTTTGGAGAACACCCGGTCGCCGTTGATCAGCGCGATCACTTCCTTCACGCCCCCAGCGCCGCTTTCGCTGCTCGAGGTCACCTCCACCTTCCAGCGCAGCCCGTCGGCGTAGCGCGAGTACATGCGGAAGACTTCGGCCGCAAACAGGCTGGCCTCATCGCCCCCCGCCCCGGCGCGGATCTCCAGCAGCACGTTCTTCTCGTCGTTGGGGTCCTTCGGCAGCAGCAGCACCTTGAGCCGCTCAATCAGTTCGGCCTCCAGCGGCGAAAGGCGGGCGATCTCCTCGGCCGCCATCTCGCGCAACTCCGGATCCTTCTCGTCGGCCATGCCCCGCGCTTGCCCCAGGTCTTCGGCCGCCTTCTTGTACTCGCGGTAGACCGTGACAATCTCCTCGATCTCCCGCTGCGCCTTGGCCGTCTTGCGGTACAGGTCCGGATCGCCGATCACCGCCGGATCGGCCATCTGCGCCGTCAGCGCCTCAAACCGGCGCTCGATGTCCTCTAGCTGCTGCTTCAGTTCCATCAGGCAATCACCAACTCGCCGCCCTGCTGCTTTTCCAGCTCCATCGCGCCTTCCAGAGCCCGGATCGCCACCTCGGTCTGGTCGTCGGCCGGCGGTTGCGTGGTGATGCGTTGCAGCCACAGCCCCGGCGCCGTCAGCAGCGCCAGCAGTCCCCCGCGGTGCTTGGCCGCGAAGCGGATCATCTCATAGCTCAAGCCCGCAATCAGCGGCAGCGCCAATACCCGCACCAGCATCTTCATCCAAAACGTGTCCACCGGAATCAGTGCGTAGACGATGATCGAAACAATCATCACCACCAGCAGGAAGCTGGTTCCGCAACGCGGATGGAAGGTCACGAAGCGCTGCGCATTGGCCACCGTCAGCGGCTGGCCCGACTCGAAGTTGAACACCACCCGGTGCTCGGCGCCGTGGTACTCAAACACCCGCCGGATATCCGCCCACCGCGAAATCAGCCACAGGAAGGCCACGAAGATCACCATGCGGATCACGCCGTCCACCAGGTTGAACGCTACTCTGTTGCCGATCTCCGGGAAACTCTGCTGCAGCCGCGTGGTGATCACCAGCGGGATGAATTTGTACAAGGCGATGAAGAATACAAAGGAGAACACCAGGTTCAGGGTCATCACCCAGCCGGGAATCTCGCCCTTCCTGCGGCTCGGATCGCCCGCCTTGCCCTCTTTTTCCGCCTCGGCTTCCATGGCCACGTCGGCCGAGTAGCGCAACGCCTTCACTCCCAACGCCATGGCCTGGCCCAGCGTCCCGACTCCCCGCAACACCGGATACTTGAACGCCGGGTACTTCTCTGACACCTTATGGAGCGGGCTCTCCGTGGTGACAATGGAGCCATCCGGCTTGCGCACCGCCACGCAGTAGCTGTGCGGCGTGCGCATCATCACGCCCTCCATCACCGCCTGGCCGCCCACCAGCGTCTCTTCACCGCTCTCCAGCACCGGCAGCATCTGTGTGTGCGCCGCCAGACGGACGTATCGATTCCAATTCAAAGTGGGTTCAGCCGCTCCTCCCCTCCAGTATAACCGCGCGCCGCCCGCTCTACGCCGCCGCCGCCGCGTGCCGCACCCGCTCTCGCCCCCCTGTGTGTGTATCGAGCAGCCAGCCGATCTGCACTGCATCGAACGGCGCCGCGCAGTAATCCGCCGCACCAGCCTCCAGAGCGTCCAGCCAGCCATCTACCTCCGGCAGCCGGCTCACCACCACCACCGGCAGGTTCTTGAAGCGGCAAAGCGCCGCGGCCAGCACCTCGCGCGTGAAGTTGCAGAATACGATCTCGGCTCGCGCAAGCTTCTGATCGGAGGCAACGGTTACTGGCTCCCAACCGCAGCGGTCCAGCGTCTTTCCCAACGCATTGCCAAGTGTGCCGTCGAGTTCGTAGAGGAGCGCTTTGCGCGCGTCCCCGTTCAAGCGGCTCATGGGTGTGCTCCCTGGAAAGAGATCGGCCGCTTTCCTCGGTCACCGCCGCCCGCAACGCCAGAGTAGCCCCTTTTCTTCACCCTGTCCAATCGAAAAGGTTTATAGATCCCCCAAATGTATGAATCATCTCTCTTCGCCCCCTCGCCGGAGCCCGAACGCCGGGGCTTGGTAGAATGGTACTTCCCGGAGGCAGAATGGCTCTCATCGCACGCCGCAGCAGTGTGGTTGTGAATGTGGGTGGTGTCAGTGTAGGCGGCAACCA
>JACRKW010000002.1 GCA_016215215.1 Acidobacteriota bacterium | reverse complement strand
GCGCTTCACCGACCTCCGCAGTTTGACTTACCTGACTCACCATGCGACCGTGATGGACTCGCAGAGCGTGAACGCCGCGGCCCTGGGCTACGAGGGCCAGCGCCTCGATCCCCTGCCGGGGCTGCTCCCCAGCAGAAGCACGCTGTGCCTCCCGGAGCGAACACCGGCGGCCTGTGCCGGTCAAGCGGATCCATCCGGTGTTCTGGCTGGAATCGCTGGCCGTGGTCGCGCTCGGTGTTTCTTGGCTGAGCAAGGGCGAGACGATGCCGGGGGACGAAGTGGGCTGAGAATCACCGCAGCGGCGGTGATAGGAGAGCGAGTGCAGGAGAGGAGACGCGCCGGCCCTAGGCGCTGATCTTGGCCCCTCCGGGCGCGGCTTCCCGGGCCAGACGGCGGGCGGCATACCTGCGGAAACGGGCCAACTTGTCGGACGGGAGTCCGGTCTGATCCTCCGTAGGCGGGCCGGGGGCGCGGTTGCGCAGGTTGGCCTCGAAGAGGCGGACGGTCATGCGAGCCTGGTGACGATCACTAGCTTGGGTCCTGGCGACCATCAGGGCAAGGAAAAACAGGGCCGCGACGATGAGATCGGCAGCGCTCTCCAGGGGACGGCTTTGTACTTTGAGCACGCCCTCACTCTTCAGGACCTTGAGAGCCTGATCGATGGAGACGAGCCCGATGAAGGCGATGAGGTAGCGATCCTCCCACCACCTCATGTGGCCCACCAGGCGGGCGCTCTTATAAAGAGTGAGCAGGCAGCAGAGGAGCGTCAGCGCCGCCAGCGGGTTTGCCTGCACCATACTCCAGATCGTCATAGTTCGAAGTTCCTTTTCATGCCTCTTCCAGCAGCAGCTTGACGGCCTGGCGGAACTCCGCCGCCTGAAAAGGCTTCGGCATTGTGGCATCGGCGCCGAGGCACTCTGCCGCCTTTAGGTATTCCTTGCGGTGGCCCGACACGGCCAGGATCCTGAGCTTGTGGTTTCGCCCGCAGATCTTCCTGATGGTTTCGAGCCCCTCGCATTGCGGCATGACGAGGTCGAGGACCATGAGATCGAAGTGGGCGCCCTGCAGGCTCTCTGCCGCCTGAATGCCGTTTCCGACATCGAAGACCTCGTGGCCGTCCATTTCCAGCAGCCGCTTCATCAGAGCGCGGACAGGGATTTCGTCCTCTACCACAAGAACTCTGGCTCGATTTCGCCTTTCGCAAGCAACGTCTTCCATCATCTCCCTGACCTCCTGGGCTGCGAAAGGACGCCGCAGGATGCGGGATGCCGCTGGAAGAGTTGCGGGAATCGGGCGTCCGGTGAGGATAGTGAAAATCAGCTGCGTGCAGGGGCTTTCCTGGAGCAGAATGCGGCTGATGTCCTCCCCGCCGACGCCGCGGCTTTCGGCGTCGACGATGAGCACGTCGAAGGTGGCCGGATCCTCCTTGATGCGTTCAAGAGCCTGCAGGGCATTGTCCACTCGGACGACGTCGCGCGCCGAGTCTCCCAGCGCCTCACGGAAACGGTGGAACTCCGCGGCACCAGGCTCGGCCACCAGGACCCGCAATGGCTGGTGGGAGCCCTGCGCTGTCCGGGTCCCCTTGACGGAACCGGGCCTACCCATTTGGTCGCAGACCGGCAGCATGAGACTGAGAATCCATTCGCCGTCGTGGCCGCAGTCGAGGTGGACGCTGCCGCCCCACCCGCCCAGGGCCGATTCTATGATGGGCAAACCAAGCGGGGGGTCGGCCGCGCCGGGGGCAACTTCACTGAGGCAGCCGAGGATCTCCACTAAACCGCAGGTAGAGTCGCAGCCGGACGTGACGCGAGAAACGCGAATTGAGACCTGGCCCAATCCCCGCGGATGGCGGAGTTGGATGGTTGCCAGCCAGCCCACGATGGCACGATCCAGAACGGGCGGAACAACTCGCACCAGCGTCACGCCCGGCTCGATGACGACGCGAAGGGCGAGTTCGGCACCGAAGAGTCCTGACAGGAGGGGCTCGAGCTGAGAGATGTGCTGCTCCAGGCGTATCACCTGAGCGGCCTCAGGCGAAGCGCAGGATTCGAGTTCCAGCCGCTGGAGGGCGGTGGTCATGGCGGCCGCGCGACGTCCTGCGGTGAGCGCTTCCAGCAGCATGGGCTCCCCGTGGGAGGCATTCCACGAATCACCGTCCACATAGCCAAGGAATCCGTTGAGAACGGTCAGCTGGTTATTCAGAGCGTGCAGATAGCCCCGCATGACTGATCGCCGGAGCGCCCCGCTGCCCGCCTCGACGAATTCGGCCATCATGCCGTCAAGCAGGGAACTGCACGGGGGTTCGCTCAGAACCCGTGGGCCTCTCTCTGGCTGAGTCATTTGCCGTGCGCTCCTTCCGCCGGGGACGGATGCTGCTTCGCCTGCCGCTGTCTCAAATTGAGCCGGACTATCTCAATTTGTGCCAGAAGCTTCTCTTGATAACTGGCCCTCCGGGCGGCAATTCAAAAAAGGGGCCATGCCGGCGGAGCCGCTCTGAGGCGCCCGCGCCCGTTCAGGCAATGCGCCGGACCCCATACACCCTCACCCAGCAGCGTATGCACCGGCATTGCCTGGCGGAACGCCCGCCCAGACGGCCCCACTAGGACGACTGGAGGACAACCGCAACATGGCCCGATACCCGATGCATAGCAATCCGGACACCAAACCGGGGTCGGCCGGGCGGGCCTCCCCAAAGTCCCCCTCCGGCACACAATTCCCGGCGGCGTTGCTTTCCGCTCCTGCGACCTATATCGTAAGTACGAACGTGGACCTGAGGATTGGATGGCGCGAAGCTTTAATTGTGGGAGTAGCCCTTTCCGGCATACTGTTGGCGTTTTTCAGCGCAGGTAAGGAAAGAGCGCGGGCAACGGCGGCCAGCGACCGCTACAGGGCCTGTGACGAATTCCTCGCGCGACTGGGGGCGATCGAAGCTGGTTTGGACAAAGCGGGAAACTCGCTCAATCTGTTCTTGCTGACCCGTGACCAGCGCCACGCCACGGCCTGCAACGCGGCTCTTGAAGAGATGCGGCAGGCCGGCGCTTCTTTCCGGTCGGCCGCAGGCAAGCTTGGCCTCCCGCAAACGACGGTGGAGGGCATCACCGATCCGCTACGACGGAGTTTGGATCTGATGACTGAATCGATCGAATCTGGCCGCCAGCCGAGCGAGGACAACGCCGGTCTTCGCGCAAAGCTGGAATCGCTTGGGCACGAATGGAAGGCCTTCCGGCAAGTCCACGCCGATGAAGAGGATGCGTCGAATGCACGTGCGATTCGCAACACGATGGCGGGCGGGGCGCTGGCTTTCCTCAGTCTGCTGTACTCGGTGTTCGCACTCAGTTCCAACCTCGGCCAATCCAGGCGGCTCCTGCTGCAGTTGCAGGAGCACGATCGCCGATACATGCTGCTGGCCCAGCGCCTGGAGCACGTTCAGGAGCAGGAGCGAAGCACGCTGGCGAGAGCCATCCACGATGAGTTCGGCCAGGTCTTGACGGCCATCAAGATGGACATCGGCTCGGCGCAGCGAATGCCGCCGGCGCAGGACGCGGCTCTGGCGGCGCGTCTGAAGCAGGCCGCAGCCCTGGCGGAAGACGGCGTGCGCATGGCGCGCCGGATGTCGATGGAGCTTCGTCCAGCGGTGCTGGACCACATGGGACTCTTGCCAGCGCTGGAGTGGTTGAGCCGTGAGTTCCAGCGGCGCTCCTCCATTCCATGCCTCTGCACGGCTCCGGCAGGCCAGACACGACTGCCGCTGGCCAGCGAATTGGCGCTTTTCCGCATTGCCCAAGAGGCGCTCACCAACATCGCGCGCCACGCGCACGCGACGCGGGTCTCCATCCGCCTGGAGGCCTCCGAAACCCGGACGGTGCTCGACATCGTGGACGACGGGGTCGGGTTCGACCTTGCCTTGCTTGACGACTACAGGTCGATCGGGCTTATGGGTATGCAAGAGCGCGCACGAGCAGCCGGCGCACGCTGCGAGTTTTTCAGCACTCCCGGCACCGGGACCACGGTGAGGACTATCGTGCCAAGGGACAAACCACCAACCGGAGAGTCCGCATGTTGAAACGCATACTGGTCGTAGACGACCATGTCGCGGTCAGAGAGGGCATTGTGCGCCTGTTGTCGTCGGAATTCTCCGATGCCACCATCGTAGCGGTGGCCGACGAAGCCGCCGTCCTGAGCGCTGCCAGCGCGGAGCCCTTCGATGTTGTGGTGCTCGACTTGAGCCTGCCCGGCCGCGGCGGACTCGACCTGATCCGGCAATTGAAGGACATCGCGCCGCAATGCGCGCTACTGGTCTACACGGTTCATTCAGAGGACCAGTTTGGAGTGCGCTCGTTCCGATGCGGCGCGGACGGCTATCTGACGAAGGACCGGCCGGCCGAGGAGTTACTGGACGCCGTGCGGTGCCTGGCCTCCGGCAGGCGATACATCACAAGCAGGATGGCGGACCGCCTGGCGGAGCACGTGGCCTCGCCGTCCGGGTTGGCTCCGCACGAGTCGCTCTCAGACCGGGAATTCGAGGTGTTGGCGTGTCTTGCCGGGGGGGCCACGCCCACTGAAATCGCCAATCAACTCAATCTCAGCATCAAGACTATCAGCACATACCGGGCACGTCTGCTCGAGAAGCTCTCGCTCCACTCCACCGGCGATCTCATCCGTTATGCCATCGAGAAGGGGGTTTCCAGGCAGAAGTGAGTTACGGGCACAGGAGGAATCCTACGTCCGGCATCTGCGCCGCCGACAGGCGATTCAGCGGACGTTTACAGCCAATCGGGTCGGTTTGCCCCACAATAGAGGGCGAGGTGGTGACATAGGTCCAGGGTTCCATGCGCGTCCTGATCGTCGAGGATTCACCAGAGGTCGCATCGCGTATCAGCGAGGCCATCTCGCACATCGAGGGCTCGGCTGTGCTTGGCATGGTGGAGTCCGCGCCGGAGGCAATAAGTGGCATCGCCGCCCTGCGCCCAGATGTTGTGGTTCTGGACCTTGGGCTAGCTGAGGGCTCGGGTTACGACGTGCTGAAGGCATGCCGCTCCCTCGCCGGGCGACCTGTCGTGCTGGTGTTTTCCAACCATTTGGACGAGTCCGTCGACGCATACTGCCTGCAACTCGGCGCAACCCGCTGTTTTGACAAAACGCACCAGTTGCCCGACCTCCTCGAATTCCTCAGGGCTTGGGTCCGAACAGGGATGATTGCTCCACAGTAGGACAATTCCTACACAAGCTACCGGCAAGCTGATGGCTCTCTTCCGAGCCTCTGACTTTCGTTTCCGAATCTACCGATAGGTTTCTACTTAGCCAACCGCTAGGCTGTTTATCTAGCCAAACGTGACTCGAGCGGAGGAGGAGAGGCGCGAGATGAGACCAACGGAGGTGGTTTCACGGTCTGAGGCGCGCACAGAGACAGGCGCGGGCGTCAAGCGGGCCCTGGTTGTCGAAGACGAGGCGGGCGTTCGCGGATTGATGGCGCTGTTGCTTGAGTTGGATGGCTACGAAGTAACCGAGGAGTCCTCGTTGCGGCGCGCGGTACAGTCTCTGAATCCGAACCGCCGTTATGACCTGATCCTGACCGATTACCATCTGAGCGAAGGTCCGCCGTGCTCGCTATCGGAACGGGCGCGCCGGCTGATTCCCGGCGTCCGGGTGGTATTGACTTCGGGCCTGCAGGCGTCGGAACTCAGTTGCACGTGCCGTCCACGATGTTACGAACGCTTTCTCCCTAAACCGTTCTCGATAGATGGCTTCAGGGCCTCGATCAGGGAGGAGGCGACTGGTGACTGAGCTCTACGTCTATTGCGGGGCGATCGCGTTGCTGGCAGCCGGCGCGGCGCTCGGCGTGAGGCGCTTCCGCCGGCGGAGGAGCGACCGTGCGGCGGAAGCGCCGGCCCCTACGCTGCAG
>JACRKW010000125.1 GCA_016215215.1 Acidobacteriota bacterium | reverse complement strand
GCGCCTCGGCCAGAGCGTCGTTGCTGACGCGGGTGGAATCCGTACGCATGTAGGTGATCAGGCCGACTGCGCCTTCGCTGCCCACCTCCACGCCTTCATAGAGCCTCTGCGCCAGCATCATGGTCCGCTTGACGCTGAATCGCAGCTTGCGGGCCGACTCCTGCTGCAGCGTCGAGGTGATGAACGGCGGCACGGGATTGCGCCGCTTCTCCCGCGTTGCAACCGACTTGACGATGTATTGCGCGCCTTCCAGCGCCGAGACGATCGTCTCGGCCGCCGCCTGGCCCCCGATTTCGACGTTCTCGCCGTTCCGCTTGGCCAGCGCCGTCTTCAACACGGGCGGCTTCTTGGCGTTCAGGTGGATGTCGATGGACCAGTATTCCTGCTTGACGAAGGCGCGAATCTCCCGTTCGCGGTCCACAATCAGGCGCAGTGCGACGGTCTGCACGCGGCCGGCCGACAGCCCGCGGCGCACCTTGTCCCACAGCAACGGGGAGATCTTGTAGCCCACCAGGCGGTCCAGCACGCGCCGCGCCTGCTGGGCGTCCACCAGGTTGGTGTCCACCGCCCGGGGATGCTCGAATGCCTTGCGGACCGCGTTGGCCGTGATCTCGTTGAACGTCACCCTGTAAATGGCCGGGCTGCCGCCGCGCTTGGGCTGGAGCTCTTCCTGCAGGTGGTAGCAGATGGCCTCGCCTTCGCGGTCCGGGTCAGCTGCGAGGAATACGGACTCGGAGTCCTTGGCTGCCTTGCGCAGCTCGTCGATTAGCTTTTTCTTGCCTTCGATGACCACGTACGACGGACGGAAGTTGTTCTCTACATCCACCGCGATGTCGTTCTTGGGCAGGTCCTTGACGTGCCCAAGACTGGCCTTCACCGTGAAGTTCTTGCCCAGGTATTTGCCGATCGTCTTCGCCTTGGCCGGCGATTCGACGATCACTAGAGATTTCGCCATAACTATTGCTTATGAAGGTTTCTGAGGACGGGTGGAGGTTCAATCCCCGCCCGGTCGCTCGTACCACACCTTAACATAACTTCGACCGGGCAGTTGGCGAATGCGGCCCTGCAGCTCCAGTTCAAACAGGGCGGCAATCACCTCTGAGGATGAACAATCCGTCAGATGCCCGAGTAAGGCATCGAGTTGCATTGGCGTGTCAACTGACAGAAAAGAAAGGACGTTCTTGGCAATGGCAGCCATTGCGGGAGGCGTCTCTCCTTCCCCGGGCGAGAGGGGTAGCTCCTGTTGCCGGCTGAGCCGGCTCCGGCTGTCCCACCCCAGCCCATCCAAGATGTCGCTGGCCGCCTGGACCAGCTGGGCGCCCTGTTTCAGCAACAGGTTGGGACCGAAACTGAGCGGAGAGGTGATGTTGCCGGGGACGGCGAATACCTCCTTGTTCTGGTCCAGCGCCAACCGCGCCGTGATCAGACTGCCGCTGTACTGCACGCCCTCCACCACCACCACCCCGGCGCTCAAGCCGCTGATGATCCGGTTCCGTATGGGAAAATTCTGCGGGTGCGCCGGAGTACCCATCGGGAACTCACTCAATAGCAGTCCTTCGCGAGCCAGCCGCTCGGCCAGGTTGCGGTTCTCCGCTGGGTAGATGATGTCCAGACCGCATCCGAACACCGCCGCCGTGGCGCCGCCGGCAGAGAGCGCGCCGGCGTGTGCGGCGGTGTCGATGCCCCGGGCCATTCCGCTCACCACTGTCACGCCCGCCGCCGCGAGCTCGGCCGCCAGCCGTTCCGACGCCGCCTTTCCGTAGGCGCTCGCCCGCCGGCTACCTACCAACGCCACCATCACGGTATCCAGCAGTTCAATCCTGCCCAGGGTGAACAGCACGGGGGGAGCGTCGTAGATCTCCCGCAATCCGGCCGGATAGGCCGGATCGGTCCACGCGATTATCCGTACCCCCATCCGCTTGACCTTTTCGTGCTGTTCCACCGCCTCTTCAAACGAGCAGCCACTGGCCAGGCTGCGGGCCACCGAACCTGGCAAGCCGAACGACTCCAGTTCCGATGCCGGGGCGCGGAGCACCGCCATCGGGGTGCCGTAGCGGTCTATCAGCGCGGTGGCCTTTCTGGGGCCCAGCCCAGGCGTGAGGCGGAGCGCGAGCCAGTGAAGCAGTTCTTCCTCGGCGCCTCGGGTAAGCGGAGCGGTCATGTCGGTAGATGGTCTCAGCAAGTTAGTGCATCCGGCCCGGCCGGACTCTCTGCTGGGTTACGCTGAAATGGACCTATGCGCCGGGAAGAGCCGTTCTTCGGGGACCAGGAACTGGTCCTCGTCTACATCGCCAAGAAATTGCGGGAAGCCAAACAGGTGGAGTCGCTGTTCGACGACAAGGACGTGGACTACCTGGTGGAACCGGACCGCTACCGCGGCGGGGTGCTCTTTGTCCGCGAATTATTGGAGCTTTCTTCTACGTCAGCCCGGCACAGGCCGAAACGGCACGGGGTGCGCTGGGAGCAGCCGGCCTTAAGCCCTACGAACCGCTGGTCGAATCCGAAAGCTGATCCAGGCCGTAGGTCTAGTCCGGGGACTTGGTGTTCAACAGTGGGAATGTGAAGATATTGGACACCTGAAAGCTCTGGTAGATGGTAGCCTCGGTCCTCGGATTGGTAGGAAGGTCCGGGTTGAGTTCCAGGTGGACCTCATAGACGCCCACCAGGCCGCGTTTCAGGCCGGCGAACAGCACATTGGCTGTCTTTCCGCCGGCGGTGGAAGCTACGAATTCTGTCGGGTCGTTGATCACAGGGCCGCTGTAGGGCTGCCCGTTGAGCATCGCTTCACGCGCCTCATCCGGACCCACCAGACCCAGGCCACCCGCGAGCACGACGATGGTCTCTCCTGGCACGGCAGGATTGGACTCGGTTACCGGCGCGCCGGCCTCGTTGGCGCAGCAGAGGGTGGTATTGAAGGCCGACATGATCACCTGCCCGTCCGTGTTGGCCTTGGCACTGATGGGGATCGAGTTACCCTCCGGCCCGGGCACTCGGGCGCGGAGACGGATGCGTTGGAACGGTCCGGCCGAGAAAGCCTCAACTTCCGGATCGTTGGCGTTGATCATGGCGATCAACCGGTCGCGCACGATGGCCAGCGTGTCCGTGGTTTGGATGGTATAGGAGTACTCGCGCCCTCGAATGCTGATGGTCGCCACGTCGCCGCCCTTGGCCGAACCGTCGACCGAAACCGTGGCAGTGGCCTGGCTGGAGTAGTGATAGGCCAAGCCGGGCGACGGTTGCAGAGTTGGGTCGCTATAGACCGCCGGATTCTGGGCGATGATCGGAATCGCCACCGGCGTGGACACCGTGATGTCGCCGTTCTTTCGCTTCACTCGCAGGATGCCTGCCGCGCTGGTGCGATCAGTGGTTTCAATTGGGATCTGGGCCAGGATCCGGGTGGGCGAAACGCCCACCAGCGGCGCCTAGATCCCATCCACATAGAACTCCACTCCGCCCAGTTCGGTTGGCAACGGCTTGGAAAGGTCCTGCACCGGCGTGGTTTCGTCCGAGAGGCCGTCCCCGAGCACCGTGACCAGGGCGTAAGGAGCAATGCGCGACGCGTTCTGCCCGCCGCTCAGCGTGGCGCCGCTGGTGGTGAGTACCACCTTGGCCGTGTCGGGTGAGATCGCCGTGGCCATCGAAATCTGATTGCCCGGCAGACCGCCCAAGCGCGATGTGAGCCGGATTGACTGAGTCACCTTGTTTGGCAACGCAAGGACATACGGATCGCCCGCCCCTGCGTTGATCAGGTTGGCTAGTTTGTCGATGATCGTGTCGAAGGTATCGGCCTTGACGGTCGTGATCTTGTATTCCTTCGGGTCCTGAACGGTACCGTCGGGCTTCTTGTTGTCGTTGTTCCCGATCTTGATCGAGAGGTCGACCTTTTCCTCAATGGTTCCGGAGAATGAGATGCTGCCGCCGGCGTAGACCTCCGGGCTGGCTGCGTTGCGCACCGCCGTGAACGGGAGCGGGAAGTCCCCCGGCGTGTACACCATCACCCGGCGATTATAGGTGTCGGTGACGTAGAGATTCTGGCCGGTTGCGTCCCAAGCCAGCGAAGTGGGTGTCCGGAACGAATCGGTGGAGGAGACGCGCTCCGGTTCGGCCGAGTCGGAAGCCTGATTCAATTCCAGGCCGGGTTGTCCGAGGGCAAAGTCGGCGGGCACGCCGTTGGCGCGGGGGATTTCGTTCCACACCAGAACCCGGTCGTTGCCGCCGTCGGCGACAAACAGCCGCTTGCCGTCGGAGATCGCCGCACGCGGCAACTCCATCGTGGCGCCGCAGCGCTCTGGATAGGTCGCCTTGCCGTCCTTGTTCGTGCCGTTCGAAGCGCACAGCTTCGACGAATCGTTGGGCGTGCTGTTGGTCATCTCGGACTGGCCCACCACGACGTCGGCAGGCTGGCCGTTCCTGGTCGGGATGGCATTCCAGACCAGCACCCGGTTGAAGCCCAGGTCGGTGACGAACAGGTGAATGCCGTCGGTGGAAACCCCTGTCGGGTTCATCATCGAATCGGCCTTCACCACGTAATTCGGGAAAAGGCCACGCTGCTGGTTCACGCCGAAATCGGACTGGCCGAGCACCACCTTGGCCGATTGCCCGTTCTGCGTGATCTCGCCGTAGTACAGCACCCTGTTGTTGCCTGTGTCGGCTACCCACAGCCCGTTGTTAGCATCCAGGTAGAGGCCCTCCGGCCCCCGCAAAGTGGATGCGCTCAAGCCGCCGCCCGCGACTGTCGTGTAGCTGGTGAAGTCCTTCTGCCCCACCACGAAGTCCGCCGGTTGCTGGTTGGAGGTGGGCAGGCTACGCCATACAAGCACGCGGTTGTTATCGGTATCGGCGACGGCCACCGAGCGGCCGTTGAACGCCACGCCAACCGGCTTGCGCAAGGTATTCTGCGCGGTCGGCTTTAGCTCCGACGTGGTGAAATCGGGCTGTCCCAGTACATTGGTAGCCGCCCCCACGCACGCCTTGCAGGTGCCGCTGATCTGCGGGATCGGCGATTTCCGGTCGGCGACAAAGGAGCTGACGTTGCGATAGACCAGGACGCGGTGGTTGATCGGCGATCCGCCGATGCCGTTGGAATCGGCCACGACCAACGTGTCGTTGGCAAAGGCAACGCCGCTCACCGAGCCCAGCAGCTTATCGCTGGCGCCGGGATCCTGGGCGGTATACGGAGACTGGCCGATAACGAATCGCGCTGCCTGGCCGGTGGAGAATTGCTGGGCCTGGCTGACCGCGGAGGCCGCAAGCAGGAGGACGGTCCACTTCATGGGTGATCTCTGAGTAGGCAAACTATCAGTATATCAAGGCTTATCGATCTTTCGACGCCAAGGCGCGGGTTCCCGGTTTCACCAAAGATAATCTTTCGCGATCTCGCGCCTCTGATGGCTGTCCAAAACGTGCACCACCCGTACTTTCTTCAACTTGGACGCCGACACTTGCCCGATGGGGATGTAGACGATCTGCCGGTTCAGGTGGGCCGCAATGGATCGAAAGATTGTCCGCGGCGGGCGCGTCGCCACGTAAACCACGTGCCGCTCCACCGAATAGTCCAGACCGGCCATGAGCAGACGCTCCGCTTTGGTCTCGGCGAAGTCGTAGTCCGGGTCGGTCCACACGTCGAACATTCGCCTGGGCGGCAGCGCCATCAGAAAGCCACCGTACTCGGCCCGCCCGATGCCAGGGCCCACCATGTGCTCGAACGGTTCGGTGGAGTAGAACGCCATGTCGCTCTCGTTCTGGTGCTCCCCCAGCCAGGTTGTCAGATAGCCGTACCGGTCGCGCCGGTCCTCGTCGAAGATCACAACCACCGCACCGACATCGCCCGTGTGCCGCTCAAACTTTCGTACGAAGATCTTCCCCTCGTGCCAGTGGCGGATCGTCTCGCGGATGTCGATGCCGTCCAGCGTCGAGGTGGTGAACGGCTCCACCCGCACGCGCTCCTCGCTCAGCATGCTGCGCGCTTTCTGGCGCAGCAGTTTGCCGTAATCCTCGATCACGATGTCTTCAGGAGGGTAGCTGCAAATCGACTCGCCGTTGATCTGCTCGGCCCACTCCCCTTGACGCTGCTCCACCGGACGCTTCTTCAGCCCGCGCGGCATCAGCCGCTGCTTCCGCCGCGGCAGCCGGCGGCGCAACCGCAGCTTCCGGCTGCGCAGGAAGACCTCCCCAGCCGAGAGGTTCACCGTCTCCAACTGTCCCCGGTCCCGCTGCCAGGTGAAGGAGTTGGCGGCGTGCCACACCTCCCAGGCGAAGTTGTCGTCCACGATCGAGCGCGCCGCCACCGTCAGGTCGAAGAGCCCGGCCGTAAGCTGGTTTTCCACCATCGCCAGATTGCGCGTGTAGCGTGCCATCATCCGCCGCTGCCAGTGCGCGATCTCGTCGCCGGTCTGCGCCCGGTAGTTCTCCTCCGCCTGCTTCAGCAACTGGTACTGCACCCGAGGCCTGCTCACCATCTCGTCCGGCCCCATCAGCGAACGGTAGACCTCGTAGCACTCCTGCAGGTAGGGGTACTCCTGCGCGATCTCAGCCAGGCAGTCTGGATGCGGGTTCACCAGATCCGCCGTTTGGAGCTTGCGCCGTTTGGGCGGCTCCTGCGGCCTCTCCATGGCGTCCAACACGGAGTCGAGCAGGTTCAGGCTAAGCACCACCATGATCCGCCTGTCGGGATCGGCGCCCTGTAGCCGCCACGCCATCGCCGAGGCGTGGTCGGCGGTCTCGTCGTTGCGCGGCTGGGGGTGGAGCCGGTAGGCCTCCACGTACTTGTCGTACCCCATTGAGCGCAGGGCGTGCGTATCCGGGTAGAGATCCGGCATGTGCGGCCGGTCGATCGCGTCCGGCTCCAGGAACATCACCTCCGCGCCGGTCTCCCAGGCGGTGCGCAGTGCCTCGACAAAGGGGTCAGCCGGTTCTACCACCACGTAAATGCCGCGGTCCCCGTCTTCGTCCTCGGGATAGCAGATGACGGAGAACTCCGGCAGCCGCGCCACGGCCTGGCGGTAGAGCGGCTCCAGCCAGCCGGGAAGTTCCACCGCCACCACCTGCGGTCGGCTGGCGAGGATCTCGCGGCGCACCGCCACGGCGAACTCCAGCCGGCCAGGGACCACCGGGAAATACCGCAGACCGCCGCGGTCCAGCCCCAGCAGTTCGTCGCCGTCCTGCCTACTTGCGCCGGGCATAGCGCACAGCCTCTTCGCCGAGCACCTGCCGGATGGAGAAGTCGACGGCGTGCGCGAATCCCGCCCGCCCGTCCAGCGTGCTCATCAGCTTGATGGCGTACCGGCCGATGTTGATCCCGTCGCGGACCGTGTAACGCTCATCGCTCTGGTGCGCCTGTTGCAGGAACTCGGTGACGTACTCCAGAATCTTCTCGTCGGCGAAGGGCAGGTTTTCCTTCAGGATCGCCAGTTCCTCGTCGCGTTCCGGGAAGTCGATCAGAATCTGCGGCTGCAGCCGCGAGTGGATGTACTCCGGCAGGTCGAACGTCGAGCTGTCGTCGTTCATCGTGGCCACCAGGCGGAACAGAGGGTGCGCCTTGATCTTGATGCCGGCCACGATGCTCTCCACGTAACGCCGAGCGTCCAGCAGCGGAGCCAGGCTTGCCCAGCTCTTCTCCGACATCCGGTTGCCTTCGTCCAGGATGGCGATGCCGCCCCGAAGCATGGCCGTCACCAGCGGCGAGGCGACGTAACGCAGCTTGCCCGGGCCCTCGATCACCGGCTGCACGATCAGGTCCTCCGGCCGCGTGTCGACCGTGGCCTGCATGATGTAGATCTCCCGGCCCAGCCGCGATGCCGCCGCATAGGCCAGCGTCGTCTTACCCACCCCCGGCTTGCCGATCAGCCGCGGGTTCATCGGCACGTCGCGCTCGTCCACCACCAGCCAGGCTGCCAGCAGTTGACGCATCAGCTCTCAGCCTGAGGTTCGCGCCGTAGAGCCGCCCCCGGCGGCCCGCTCCGCTCCCGACCTGGACACCCGCCCGGCCGAGCCGGAACGCTCCACTATCGGCGCATGGATGCAGTCCTGCCCCTCGTGCGGCTATGCCGCCCCGGACCTCTCCCACGCCGCCCCCGGCGTCGAGCAACTCGTCAAGTCCCCGGGCTACATCGGCTGCCCCGGCGCCTTCGCCCGCCACGCATACATCCTGGAGCGCCTCGGCTTCTACGCCGACGCCGGATGGACCGCGCTTCATGGCGCCTGGGTCTTCGACGACGAAGGCCAGGAGCACGCCGCCCGACGCCTCCGCGCCGCCGCCATCAGCTATTGGAAGGAGGGCAAGGCCGCCGGCCAGCACTTCATGGAAACCACCGCGGAGGAGTTCGCCATCGTCACCGACCTGCTGCGCCGGCTCGGCGATTTCGACCAGGCCCAAGCCACCGCCCGCGTCGCGTTGAACGACGATCACCTGCCGGGACTGATTCAGGACACCCTGCGTTTCCAGCTCTCCCTGATCCAGGCCCGCGACACCGCCTGCCATGCGCTTGCCGAACTCCCTCCGCGTCCCAGAGGCGGCGTCCGAGTCACGCTCGAGTAGAAGGTCCCGCCATGCACCCGCTCTCCCGTCGCGCATTCCTGGCCTCCGCGGCCTCTCCGCTGCTTGCACGCGGATCCAATCTCAAGATCGGGGTCATGGACGGCATCTGCGGCAAGGCCACCGATCCGGCCGCGGTTGAAATCGCCGCGCGCCTTGGATTTGAGGGTCTCCAGGTCACCCTCGGCAAACCGCCGGCTGCCGGCCGGATGGTCATGGCCGATCCGGACCGGCAGGCGCTGTTGCTGGCGGAATCGAAGAAGCACAAGCTCCCGCTGGTCGCCACCTACATCGACGTCCTGCACGTCAACTGCCTCAAGAACGACCGCGAAGCCGTCAAGTGGACCGTCGAGGGCATCGACATCACCAGGCGCCTGAACGCTCCCATTCTCATGCTGCCCTTCTTCTTCAAGTGCGCCCTGGAGAACTCCGCCGACATGGACTCCGTCGTCGGCCCCCTCAGGGAACTGGCCCCCGAAGCCGAGAAGGCCGGCGTCACCCTGGGCTTCGAAAACACCATCACCGCCGAAGACGACCTGCGCATTCTGGAGAGGATCAACTCCAAGGCGCTGAAGATCTACTACGACATCGGCAATGCCACCAACCTTTACAAGGTGGACCCGACCCGCGAGATTCGCACCCTGAAGAACCACATCTGCCAGTTCCACTTCAAGGACAAGGGTTACCTCGGCGCAGGCGACGTCGACGTGCGCGCAGCTCTGGCCGCCATCCGCTCCATCGAATGGAAAGGCCACATCGTGCTGGAGACAAGCGCCCCGTCGCGCGAGATCGAAGGCGACCTGCGCCGCAACCGCGAATACCTCGCCAGGCTGCTTTAGTCAGCCAGTTTCGTTGTCTGGTGCGCGGCCAGCCGCCACGCGCCGCCGCGCTTCACCCACACGTGCATCATCATCAGGTGGTCGTCGAAGCTGCGCTCGTTGCTCTTCCCGCGCATGCGCAGAATGCAGTGCGCAATCGCGGTCCCGCCGTGCGGTACCACGCGGATACTTTCGTGCTTTACCTCGTCGTACCGCTGCAAGCCTTGCCGGATGCGGTCCATGTACTGCTTCTTGCTCTCCACCACGCCCGACGAGTGGGCGTAGATCAGATCATCGGCGTACATCGCCTCCAGCGCAGCAAAGTCGCGCCCCTGCACCGCCGCCGCCCAGGCCGACTCCGCTTTGCGGATCTCGGCCTCCTGGGCGGGCAGCGCGGCGCTCAACAGGACCAGGCCCAGCGCGGCTCTCAGCATGTTCAACTTCCCAGCCGCTCCAGATACCGCACCACGGCGTCGATGCCGTTGTAGAAATTCGGCAGGTGGAACTTCTCGTTCGGCGAGTGCAGGTTGTCGTCGGGTAATCCGAAGCCCATCAGTACGCTGGGCATTCCCAGGTGCGACAGGAAATGGCCGACAATCGGGATGGATCCGCCGCTGCGGATGTATACCGTCTTTTGGCCGAACTTCTCTTCCATCGCGATGGCGGACTCGCGAATGAAAACATTGTCGGGATTCACAAGCGATGGTCCCGCGCCGTGCAGGAACTTGTACTCGGCCTTGACGCCCTTCGGGGTTGCCGCCGCGATGGCAGCCTTGATCTGCTCAATCGCCTCCGTGGGCCGCTGGTCGGCGACCAGCCGCATGGAGACCTTCGCCACCGCCCGGGCAGGAATCACGGTCTTGGCGCCTTCGCCCACGAATCCGCCCCGGATGCCGTGCACCTCCAGCGTCGGCCGCGCCCAGGTCTTGTCGAAGACCGAGAAGCCCGGCTCGCCGGTGATCGCCGTCGCGCCAATCTCTTTCTCCAGATACTCCTTTTCGTCGAACGGCAGGCTCGCCCACGCCTCCGCCTCGGCTGGCGCGGGTTTCACTACGCGGTCGTAGAAGCCAGGGATTTGAATGTGGCCGTCCTTGTCCTTCAGCGCGCAGAGAATCTCGGCGATGGCCATAATCGGATTCGGCGCCGCGCCTCCATAGACGCCCGAGTGCAGGTCCTGCCTGGCCGCCTCCACGTGCAGTTCGCCGTAGACGATGCCGCGCAGCCCGATGCAGATGGAAGGCAATCCGGGCGCGAACATCTCGCTGTCGCAGATCACCGCCGCATCGGCCGCCAACTGCGCCGGCTTCTCGCTGACGTAGCGCTCAATCGCCTCGCCTCCGCACTCCTCTTCGCCTTCGATCAGGAACTTCACGTTGATGGGGAGACGGCCGTCGCGCTGCATCAGCCACTCCATGGCCTTCACCAGGATCCACGTCTGGCCCTTGTCGTCGGTGGCGCCGCGCGCGTAGATGTTTTCGTTCCGGATCTCCGGTTCAAACGGCGGTGATTTCCATTCGTCCAGCGGATCGGCCGGCTGCACGTCGTAATGGCCGTAGAGCAGCAGCGTCGGCTTGCCCGGCGCGCCCAGCCACTCGCCGTACACCAGCGGGTGATTGGCGCGGTGAATCTGTTCGGTGCGCGTCATGCCGGCGCGCTTCAGCGCGGCTTCTAAGAAGGCCGCCGCCTTTTCCATGTCGCCCTTGTTCTCGGGCAGGGTGCTGATGCTGGGGATCTTCAGCCACTCGATCAGCTCGTCTAACGCCTGTTTCTTGAAGCTTTCCATATCAGACATGAATCCAACCTCTCGACTGTCAGAATATTCCCTTTCCGCCGTCCTCCGCTGAGCCACATGTCCCCCAACCGCCTCATCCACGAGAAGAGCCCCTACCTGCTGCAACACGCCCACAATCCGGTGGACTGGTACCCCTGGGGCGAAGAGGCATTTCGCAAGGCTCGCGAGGAGGACAAGCCCATCTTCCTTTCCGCCGGCTACTCCACCTGCCACTGGTGCCACGTCATGGAGCGCGAGTCGTTCGAGGACCCCCGCCTCGCCGCCCTGCTCAACCGCCACTTCGTTCCCGTCAAACTCGACCGCGAGGAGCGGCCCGACATCGACCGCGTCTACATGCTCTACGTCCAGGCCACCACCGGCAGCGGCGGCTGGCCCATGTCGGTCTGGCTAACGCCCGAGTTGAAGCCTTTCTATGGCGGGACCTATTTTCCTCCCGATAACCGCTACGGCCGGCCCGGCTTTGGATACGTGCTGGAGCAGTTGGCCGCGGCCTGGCAGAAGCAGCGCCAGAAACTGATCGATTCCAGTGTGGCCGTGCTCGGTGAGCTCGAACGGCACAGCGCTCTGGGCCGCCGCGCCGATGTCCCCGCCGTGCAGGCCTTCGAATCCTGCTTTCAGCATTTCCGCCAATCCTTCGACAGCCGCCACGCCGGCTTCGGTGAGGCCCCGAAGTTTCCCCGCCCTTCGGTGCTCAACTTCCTCTTCCGCTATCACCACCGCACTGGGAACGAGGAGGCCCGCGATATGGCCCTGGCCACGCTGCGTGCCATGGACGCCGGCGGGATGAGCGACCAGTTGGCCGGCGGCTTTCATCGCTACTCGGTCGACGAGCGTTGGCTGGTTCCCCATTTCGAAAAGATGTTGTATGACCAGGCGCAACTCGCCGCCTCATTCTTGGAAGCCTTCCAGATCAGCCGCGACCCGCAGTACGCCCACGCAGCGCGCCGCATCTTTGAATACGTCCTGCGCGACATGACGCATCCGGAAGGCGGATTCTACTCTGCCGAGGACGCCGACAGTGTCATTGACCCCGACAATCCGCACGAGAAGGGCGAGGGCGCATTCTATGTCTGGACCTACGGCGAGATCGTGGACGAGCTCGGTCCCGTGCGCGGCCCGCAATTCGCCCAAGCCTTCGGCTGCCGGGAGTCCGGCAACGTGGACAACGACCCCCACGGCGAGTTCGCCGGACGCAACATCCTGCACGACCCGTTGGGCCGCGCGCGCGAATTCGACGACTGCCTTCCCGCGCTACTCGCCGCACGTGCCCGCCGCGTCCGTCCCCACCTCGACGACAAGATCCTCACCTCCTGGAACGGCCTCATGGTCTCCGCGCTTGCCCGCGGTGGAGTAGCGCTGGACGAACCGCGCTACCTCGATGCCGCGATGAAAGCCTGCGGCTTCATCGAGCGCGAATTGAATCCGCTGGGTCGCCTCAAGCGCCGCTGGCGCGACGGCGAGACCGCCATCGAAGCCTTCCTCGACGACTACGCCGCGCTCTGCCTGGCCCGTATCGACCTCTTCGAAGCTACCCTCGACCCCTCCCACCTCGACGCCGCCCGCTCGCTCGCGCTGCGAATGATCGAGTTGTTTGAAGACAAGAGTGAGGGTGGGTTCTTCTCCGCCGCCGCTGGTAGCAGAGACCTTGTCCTGCGCCTCAAAGAGGATTACGACGGGGCCGAACCCTGCGGCAACTCGCTCGCTGCCGCAGCCTTGCTCCGCCTGGCCGCCTGCTCCGGCGAACAGCTCTTCCGCGATGCCGCGGAAGACGTCTTCAAAGCCTTCGCCGCTCGCCTGAATCACCAGGCCCCGGCACTGCCGCAGATGCTCTGCGCCTATATGGAAAGCGCCGCTCCCAAGTCAGAATTGCGCCTCAGCGGCGACCACGCCGGCCTGCTCTCCGAGTTCCGCCGAAGCTTCCGCCCCTTCACCGCCATCACTGCCGGTGACGGCGGTGAACTGGCCGCCACCGCTGCCGTGCTGTGCGAGAACTTCATGTGCCTGCCCGCCGCTTCCAGCCGGGCCGAACTACATGAACTGCTAAAATAGCGCTGAGTAGATCTCACCTTTTCCTCAGGAGGATTGATGTCCCGCAGTACTACGTTCAAAGGCACGCCTCTGGCTCTGGCCGGCCCTGAATTGAAGGTTGGCGATACCGCGCCGGATTTCAACGCCGTCGACAAGGGCCTTCAGCCGGTGAGCCTCGCCTCCACCGGCAATCAGGTACGCGTCTTCAGTGTTGTCCCCTCGCTCGACACCCCCGTCTGCGACATGCAGACCAAGAAGTTCAACGATGAAGCCGCCAAGCTCCCCTCGGTGGCCTTCTACACCATCAGCGTCGATCTGCCCTTTGCACAGAGCCGCTGGTGCAACAACTTCGGCGCCGACCACATCAAGATGATCAGCGACCACAGGTCCGCCAGCTTCGGCATGAACTACGGCACTCTCATCGAAGACTGGCGCGTGGAATCCCGTGCGATCTTCGTCGTAGACAAGAACAACAAAGTTCAGTACGTCGAGTACGTCCCCGAGGTCGCCGAGCACCCCAATTACGAAGCAGCCCTCGCCAAAGCCCGCGAACTCGCCGGCTGACCGCCTACTTCAACTCCCCATACCCGCCACCGAAATACACCAGCGGCCGGCCATCCTTCACGGTGGCCTGCCGCACCTCCCCGAGGAAGATGGTGTGATCTCCCGCCGCGATCCTCTCCCTGGTGGCGCACTCCAACACAGCCAGCGAATCGTCCAGTACCGGGGCTCCGCATTCGCCCTTCCGCCAGTTGACGCCCTCGAAACGGTTGGAGTGCGACGAGGCAAAACGCACCGAAAGTTCTCTCTGGTTCTCGCTCAAAATGTTGATGGCAAAGGAAGAAGCTGCGGCGAACGGCCCGTGCGTGGATGCTTTGTGAGCCACACACACCAGAACCATTGGAGGGTGCAACGATACAGAACAAAAGGAGTTAGCCGTCAGGCCGTGGGGTTTGCCGTCGCGCCCCATGACTGTTGCCACCGTGATCCCGGTCGCGAATACGCCGCAGGCGTGGCGGAACTCCGCCGCGTCCACCGGACCGGCCCCGCCTGCAGATTGCTCGTAAAGGTGGCTTGACAAGGCTAAAACCCTAATCTTATCATAGGCTTTGGGATGCGGCCGGGAGCGCTCCGCAGGAACCCCGCCCGCCAGTCAGGAGGCGCCCTTGATCAAGTTGGACATCGTCAACGAAGTCGTCAACCGGACCGGCATTACCAAGACCAAGGCCGAAATGGCCGTGGAAACGGTCTTCGAGTCGATGAAGCGCGCTCTGGCTCAGGGCGAACGCATCGAGCTGCGGGGCTTTGGCATCTTCAATGTCCGCCCGCGCAAGACCGGCATCGGACGCAATCCCCGCACCGGTTCCGAAGTCGCTATCCCGCCTGGAAAGGCCGTGCGCTTCAAGCCCGGCAAGGAGTTGCAGGCGCTGGAGTAGTTTGCGGCCGGGCGTTTGGAGTATCCCATTCAACCGCTTTCTTCCTCTTGGCGGCCGCGGCTCTGGCTGCATGCGCTCCTCTTCAGCCTCACTGTCTTCACCACCACCGCCGTTGGTTCGCGGATGGCGTTCAACTTCCACCATAACCTGCCAGCGTTCGACATCGAACACGATCTGAACGTCTTCATTCAGGCTTTTCGCGATCCCTCCATCCTCCTGGCCGGTCTTCCCTATGCGCTCACACTGTTGCTGATCCTGACGGCTCATGAGTTCGGCCACTGGTTCGCCTGCCTCTATCACGAAATCGACGCCAGCCTGCCCTACTTCCTTCCCTCTCCGCTCGTCACCGGGACATTCGGCGCCTTCATTCGTTTCCGCTCCGCGGTGAAGAGCCGGCGCGAGTTGTTCGATGTCGGCGTGGCTGGTCCCATCGCCGGATTCATCGTTGCCATTCCAGCCGTCGGCATCGGGCTGGCGCTGTCTCGTGTCAGCCCGGGGCTGGACCAGTTGAGCGACATCCATTTCGGCACTCCCGCCCTGATGCGCGCGCTTCAATGGTGGCTCTTCCCCGGCGTGCCAGCAGAGGATATCTACCTCCATCCCGTGGCCCGCGCCGCCTGGATGGGTCTCTTCGCCACCGGCTTCAACCTTCTGCCCGTCGGCCAACTCGACGGCGGACATCTTGTCTATGCGTGTTTCGGCGACCGTCATCGCCAGGTGTCTCTCGTCGCCATCGTCCTGCTCTGCCTCACCGGCATCGTCACATTCCACTGGCCCTGGATCGCCTGGGCCGCCATCCTCTTCTTTCTAGGCCGCCGCCACTTCGTCGTCTACGGCGACGGCGCACTCGGCTCCGGCCGGATGCGCCTTTTCCTCGCCAGCGCTGTCATCTTCGCGCTTTCCTTCATGCCCGTGCCCATTAGGTAAAATGAGCGCAGGTAGCCGTCCCGCGGCCGCGATGAAGATCTCCGCCACTATCATCACTTTCAACGAGGAGCGGAATCTCCCCAGGGCCATCGAAAGCCTGCGCTGCTGTGACGAGATCATCATTGTCGATTCCGGCTCCACCGATCGCACCGTTGAACTCGCCCAGAAGTACGGCGCCCGCGTTCTGGAGGCCAACTGGCGCGGCTACGCCGGTCAGAAGAACTATGCCTCTGACCAGGCATCCCACGACTGGGTTCTCTCCATCGACGCCGACGAAGCCCTGAGCGAGGACCTCGAAGCCGAAATCTGGCAAATGAAGAAGACGGGTCCCGACTACGACGCCTACACGGTCCCCCGTCTGGCTCAGTACCTTGGCAAGTGGATCCTCTATTCCGGCTGGTACCCCGACCGCAAGATCCGCCTCTTCGATCGCCGCAAGTCGCGCTGGTTCGGCGAGTACGTCCATGAGTCGGTCGTCAGTACCGGGCGCGTCGGCCGGTTGCAGGGCAACCTCCTGCACTTCACCTGCGGCTCGCTCAGCGAGCACATGAAGACCATGGAGCGCTATACCACGCTCGCCGCCGAGGAGATCGCCGCACGCAAGAAGCACGTCGCCTTCCGCCATCTCCTGTTCGATCCGCCCTGGACCTTCTTCAAGTCTTATGTCGTTCAGCGCGGCTTCCTCGACGGCACCGAAGGCCTGGCCATCGCTTACATGGCGGCGCTCTACACTTTTCTGAAGTACGCAAAGGCCCGCTTCATGAGTCCGGGCCGCTGATACCCATGCGCGTTCTGCACCTCGACTCCGGCCCCAGCCTGCGCGGCGGCCAGCACCAGTTGCTCGCCCTGCTCGGCACCATGGGCGCGGACGCCGCGCTGCTTGCGCCCGCCGGCTCGCCCACCCTCGAACGGGCGCGGTCTCTTGGCGTCGACGCACGGCCCATCTCGGCTGCCGCCATCTTGTCTTGCTCCCGCACCGTAGAACTCGTCCACTGCCACGACGCCCGCAGCCACACGCTGGCCGCCCTCTTCTCCCGCGTCCCCTTCGTCGTCTCTCGCCGCGTCGCCTTCCCCGTGAGGAAAGGGCTCCTCTCCCGATGGAAATACGCGCGCCCCGCGCGCTTTCTCGCCGTCAGCCATGCGGTACTTTGCCGGCTGCTTGTCGCAGGCGTCCCGGGAGAGAAGATCGACATCGTCCCCGACGGGGTCGCTCTTCCACCCACGCCCAGCACCCGCACCGGTCCCATCCTGGCTCTGCAATCCGACGACCCGCTCAAGGGCGGCGACCTGCTTCGCCGCACAGGCCTCGATATCCACTTCACCACCGACCTGCCGGCTCACCTGCCCGAGGCCCGCCTCTTCCTCCACATCAGCGAGAGCGAAGGTCTCGGCTCGGCCGCCCTGCTCGCACTTGCTCACGGCGTTCCCGTGGTCGCCTCCAAAGTCGGCGGGCTCCCGGAAATCGTGATCCCCGGGCACACCGGCTTGCTCGTTCACAACTATCCCTCAGAGATCCTCGCCGCCGCCCGCCGCATCCTCGACGACGAGGCGCTCGCCGCCAGCATGGCCGCCAACGCTCGTGCCCTGGTCCAGAGCCGGTTTACCATTGAACGCATGCTGCGGCTCACGCTCGATTCCTACTCGAAGGTGGTGAAATGACGGAATCCCTGCTCTACTCTCTGCTTGCCGGCGCCTTCGGCCTCATCATCGGCAGTTTCCTCAACGTCTGCATCAGCCGCCTGCCATTCGACCTGTCCATCGATACTCCGCGCTCTCACTGCCCCCGGTGCGGCACATTCATCTCCTGGTACGACAACCTGCCCCTGGTGAGCTTCGCCATTCTCGGAGGCCGCTGCCGCGCCTGCCGCGCGCCCATCTCTCTCCGCTATCCCGCCGTCGAGCTGTTCACCGGCGCGCTGTTCTTCCTGGTTCAATGGCAAGTGGGAGCGGGCTGGGCCGCCGTGAAGTGGTCGCTCTTCGCCGCCATCCTGGTGGAGCTGATCTTCTCCGACGCCGAGACGCGCATCCTGCCCGACGAGTTCACCCTCTGGGGCCTCGCCCTGGGTGTTATGCTCTCGCCCATCGTGCCTGTGCCCAACGGGCTCTTCGGCCTGGTCCTTTACGGCGTCCGCCCCGAAGCGTCCGAAGCGATGCGCTCCTTCCTGGGCGCGTGTTTCGCCGCCGGCGTCCTCTCCGGAGGCCTGTGGCTTATGGGCGTCATCTATCAGCGCGTGCGCGGCAGGGAGGGCCTCGGTTTCGGCGACGTCAAAATGGTGGCGATGCTGGGAGCGTTTCTTGGCCTGGAGGCCGCGATACTCGGCCTCATGCTGGGCTCGCTGCTCGGCAGCGTCCTGGGGATTCTCTGGATCCGGATGCGCGGCGAGGATGCCGCCAGCTATGAGCTGCCTTTCGGCTCCTTCCTCGGCGTCGGCGCGCTGCTCGCCGCCGTTACCATTCTCTGAGCGCCGCGCCGGCGGCGCTTTTGCTATGCTCCGCTTGATGATCTTCAGCATCGACCGGAGGCGATAGACTCACCATGAACCACCGTTGCTCCGCTCCCCTGGGGCTTCTGCTCTCCCTCTCCCTGGCCGCCACCGCTCAGGAACAGCCCTACGACGGTCTCAACTCCAGCCTCAGCAACCTGTTCAGGCTCTCAAACGCCAGGACCTTCTCCATCAGCCCCGAAAATCCCACCGGAGCCAAGGGGAAGGGCGGTATGGCCGCCCAGGGCAGCGCTTCCTCCGCCGCGCGCGACCTCGGCCAGGGCTGGAAGGTCAATCCATTCATCGTCGTCAAGCCGGGGACTACCATCACGCTGGCCGACATCTCCGGCGAGGGCGCCATCCAGCACATCTGGATGACTCCCACCGGCAACTGGCGCTACTCCATCCTCCGCATGTACTGGGATGGCGAATCCACCCCCTCCGTCGAGGCACCTGTCGGCGACTTCTTCGCCATGGGCTGGGGCAAGTTCGCTCCCATCAACTCTCTCGCCGTCTGCGTCAACCCCGGCAGCGCATTCAACTCCTACTGGCAGATGCCCTTCCGCAAGGGCGCCCGCATCACGCTGGAGAACATCGACACGCAGCCGATGACCATCTATTTTCAGATCGACTACACCCTCACCCAGGTCCCCAAGGACGCCGCCTACTTCCACGCTCAGTTCCGCCGCGTGAACCCTCTCCCATATAAGGACGTCTACACCATCGCCGACGGCATCAAGGGACGCGGGCAGTTCGTCGGCGTCTACATGGCCTGGGGAGTCCACAACAACGGCTGGTGGGGCGAAGGTGAAATCAAGTTCTACCTCGACGGCGATTCCGAGTTCCCCACCATCTGTGGCACCGGCACCGAGGACTACTTCTGCGGCTCCTACAACTTTGAGAACAAGGCGAAGAAAGAGTACCAGGAGTTCACTACCCCCTACTCCGGCCTCGCTCAGGTCATCAAGCCCGACGGTCTCTACTCCTCCCAGCAGCGCTTCGGCCTCTACCGTTGGCACATTGTCGATCCAGTCCGCTTCACCAGCGACCTGCGCATCACCATCCAGGCCCTCGGCTGGCGTAGCGGCGGCCGCTATCTGCCGCTCCAGGACGACATCTCCTCGGTCGCATTCTGGTATCAAACCGAGCCCCACGCCGCCTTCCCCAAGCTGCCCACCAAGGACGCCCTGGAGGTGAACTGACGCTTGCCCGCCCCCCGCCGTTTGCAGGGCGAAATCGGCCGGATGCGTTAAGATGTGAGAGATCACCACCACATGCAGGCATTACTCGAGTCGCTGTCGCCCGGATCGCGGGACTGGTCCCTGGCAAACTCGCTCGACCCCTCGCGGTTGCCCGCCCATATCGCCGTGATCATGGACGGCAACGGGCGCTGGGCCAACAATCGCAGCCTGCCCCGCGTCGCCGGCCACCGCGCCGGTGTCGAACCGGTGCGCACCACCGTCGAAACCTGCGCCCGCCTGGGAGTGCAGTGCCTCACCCTTTACGCTTTCTCCGTCGAGAACTGGAAGCGGCCCCGCACAGAGGTGGAGACCCTCTGGCGCCTCCTGCGCCACTACCTCCGCCGCGAACTGTCCCACCTGATGGACAACAACATCCGCATGCGCGCCATCGGCCGCGTCGATGAACTCTCCCCGTCCGTCCGGCGCGAACTGGACGATACCATTCAGGCAACATCCTCCAACACCGGGCTCATCCTGAACCTCGCCATCAACTACGGCGGCCGCACCGAGATCGTCGACGCCGTCAACCGCCTGATCGAGCACGCCCGCACAGGCGGTACACTCGATACCCTCAAGCTCGACGAGGAGTCCATCGGTCGCTGCCTCTATACCGCCGGCCAGCCCGAACCCGATCTCCTCATCCGCACCTCGGGCGAAATGCGGATCTCCAACTTCCTGCTCTGGCAAATCGCCTACGCCGAACTCTACATCACCGATACCCTCTGGCCCGACTTCGACAGGACCGCCCTGCTCGAGGCCATCGCCGCCTATCAGAAGCGTGACCGCCGCTTCGGCGGCGTTCGCTCCGAGCCGATTCAGGCCGATCCCGACGCCTCCTGGCTGGAGACCGTGGGGCTGCCTGCACGATGAAGCGCATCCTCACCGCACTCGTCCTCACCCCCTTCTTCTTCTACTCCGTCGTCTTTTCGCCAGACTGGTTTTTCCTCGGCTCCCTCGCCGCCGTCGGCCTGTTCTGCCTCTACGAGTACCTCGGAATCGCCGCCCGCCACCTGCCGGAGCTCGACCGCGACCCTCGCCGTAGCCCGGTCCTCTACCTTGCCGGACTCTTCCTCCTGGTGCTGCCGCAGAGTGAGGGTTTGTATCTCACGCTGTTCGCCCTGCTGGTCTGGGTGCTCTCGCTCCGCTCCCGCAACCTCGCGCACATCCTTCCGCTCGCCGCCATGGCCGTCTTCGGCGTCATCTACATCTTCGGCGCCTGGCGCTGCGGCGTCCTGCTGCGCGCCATGAACCCCTGGTGGATGCTCTTCGCCGTGGCCATCAACTGGACCGGCGACACGTTCGCTTACTATTTCGGCAAGAGCTTCGGCCGCCACAAGCTTGCGCCGCTTCTCAGCCCCAGCAAGAGCTGGGAAGGGACGCTCGCTTCGCTGGCCGGCACCGCCGTCATCGGCTACCTCTTCCTCCACTGGAAGTTTCCCCAGGTCGCCCCGCTCCAGGCGGTGCTGCTCTGCCTTGCCGCTAACATCGCCGGCCAGATCGGCGACCTCTGCGAATCCTCCATCAAGCGCGGCGCGGGCGTGAAGGACTCCGGCAGCCTCCTGCCCGGCCACGGCGGCTGGCTCGATCGCGTCGACTCCAGCCTCTTCTCCGTTCCTGTGGTCTACTGGTTACTACAGCAGCGATGGATTCTGCCCTAATCTTCTACGCGATTCAGTTCGCTTCCGCCGCCCACGCCGGCCAATATCGCAAGGGAACCCGCGTTCCCTATCTCATCCACCCCATCCGAGTGGCGAAGATTCTGATCGAGGCCGGATGCGCCGAGGAACTCGCCGTCGCCGCCATTCTCCACGACACCGTCGAGGACTGCTTCGTCACCTACGAGCAGATCACCAAGCTCTTCGGCGAGCGCGTCGCTTTGCTTGTCCGCGGCGCCAGCGAACCAGACAAGTCCGCTTCCTGGGAGGACCGCAAGCAGTACACAGTCGAGTTCCTCCAAACCGCCACGGAAGACCTGCTGCTCGTCTCTGTGGCCGACAAGCTCGACAACATCCGCTCCATCCGCGAGGATCTCGCCCTGCACGGCGAGGAACTCGCCTGGAGCCGCTTCAAGCGCGGCCGCGACCATCAGCGCTGGTACTACCAGAGCCTCGCCGAAACCTTCTCGGGCCGCCTCTCCGCCGAACCCGGCGTGAGCCTTGCCCGCGTCTTTCACGAAGAGGTCCAGGCCGTTTTCGGCTGATCCCGCCCGCACTCCTGGGGACTCCTTTGATGCCCCTGGCGTACCGCAGTCCCGCGATGTAAACTCCTGCCATGCCGCCAGGATTCCTCCGCGACGACTGCGAATGGAACGCCTCGGGAACCGCCACCGATCCCCAGGGCCGCCAGCAACCTTTCTCCGGTATGGCCCGCTTTCGGCATGACGCCTCGCGCTGGATCAACGATAGCTTCGCCTACCTCTCCTTCGATCCGTCTTCCCGGTCCACCAACCTCTACTCCATCCGCCCCTTCGCCCCCGGCGCGCGCTCCACCACCTGGACCTCCGTTGCTTCATTTTGCGGTGAATGCCGCGGCGTGTTCGTCCTCCTCGACGACGACACTCTGCTCGCTTCCGGTGGCAGCGCCGACAGCCACGTCGCCTGGGCCGAATACATCTACCGGTTGCCCGGCGGCTCATGGC
>JACRKW010000124.1:14193-17850 GCA_016215215.1 Acidobacteriota bacterium | reverse complement strand
CTGCTCAAGGCGCTCGGCATGGTCCGCGGCGTCAACCACACCGAGTACATCATCAGCCGCGAGGAGGGAGGCCGGATCTACTTTCTGGAGACCGCCGCCCGCGTCGGCGGCGCCCACATCGCCGAACTGGTGGAAGCCGCCACCGGCGTGAACCTGTGGGCCGAGTGGGCTCGCATCGAGGTTGCAGGCGGCAAGCAGCCGTACTCGGTCCGCGCCGCCCGCAAGGACTATGCCGGCCTGCTGGTCTCTCTAGCCCGGCAGGAGCACCCCGACACCAGTGCCTACGACCGCCCCGAGCTGGCCTGGCGACTGGAGAAGAAGAACCATGTGGGCTTCATCCTGCGCAGCGATTCGCACCTCCGCGTGCGCGAACTGCTCGAGGACTTCACCGCGCGTGTGCAGCGCGATTTCTGGGCCTTTGCGCCGCCCAAGGACAAGCCCACCGAGTAGCCCAACCGCGCCTCCGTTTGCGGTATATTGCCTCCGGGGACTTTGTTGCCGGGGAGACACTCGTGGAGGTGCTCGTATGATAAGGCTCAACCGGCGGGCGGCGCTGCTGACATTCGGCGCGGCCGCTCTGCCTGAATCGTCATTCGCCGCCGATCCCTGGCTGGCCAAGGAGCCGTCGGAGTGGTCGGCGAAAGATATCCAGAAGGTCCTGGCCGATTCGCCGTGGGCCAAGTCGGTTTCCATCTCGCTCGGGGGCGGCGACTCTCTCCCTTCTTCCGGTAGCGGCCGTGGTGGCCGAGGCGGCCGCGGGGGCGGCGGCGGCATAGCGGATGCCAGTAGTTCATCCGGCATGGGCGGCAGCCCCATGGGCGGCGGAGGCGGTGGCGGCGGCGGCATGGCCGGCGGGGGCGGCGGAGATGTCGCTCCGGGCGGCGGCTCGCTTGCGCCTACCATGACGTTCCTGGTGCGCTGGCATAGCGCGTTGCCCGTCAAGCACGCCTACATTCGCGCCCGGATGGGCGCCGAAGCGGAAACCTCCCCGCAGGCCAAGGCCTACATCGAGAAGGAAGAAACGCACTACATCATCGTCGTCGAGAGTTCAGCGCCCGTGCGCGGACCTGGGCCGGAGCGTGGCGGGCCGGGCGGCGCACCCCGCCAGCCCTCCGAGGAGATGATGAACCGGGCCAAGGAGGCCGCCTCTCTCTCCTGGAAGGGCCACGAAGGGGTCCACCCCGACGCAGTCCAGTTGCCCCAGCCGGGCCAGGCCGTCACGATTTTTCGCTTCCCGAAGACCCATCCCATCGAACTGGAGGACAAGGAAGTGGAGTTCGCGATGAAGCGCGGCAGCACGGAGATCAAGAAAAAATTCCGGCTGAAGGACATGGTCTACAAGGGGCAACTGGCCCTATAGCGAGGAGCTCTCCGATTCCTGAAAGAGCCGTTGTTTCCAAAGAACTATCAAATCTGCTGGGCGCCCTGGCCCATCCGCACAGGGTTCGCATCATCGCGGAGTTGGGCGGCAGAGAGATGGACGTCAACTCGCTGCAGAATGAGCTGGGCACCAGTCACTCGAGCGTTTCGCAGAATCTGGCCGTGCTGCGCGCGCACAAGCTGGTCGCCGAGCGGCGGGAGGGGCGCCGGGTGATCTACCGGCTGATCAACCCGGAGCTGGCCGCGTGGCTGCTCCAGGGAATCGGATTCCTGGAGGACCGCCTGGCCGGAGCCGAAGTGATGCGCAATGCGGTGGCCAGCGTGAAGGGCTCCTGGAGCAAGCCGGACGAGCCGGCTGAATCCTAATCGCGCTCGAAGAGCTTATAGACGTCACGCTTGGGCAGCCCGCGCTCGCGGGCGGCGGCCTTGATGGCCTCCATGCGGCTCATACCGGCCTGTTCGAGCCGGGCGACCATGGCTTCGACCGTCTCCTCGCTGGCCGGCCGCTGGGCCGGCTTGCCGATGAGGACTGTGATTTCTCCGCGCACGACGTCGCGCTTTTCCAAGGTCTTTAGGACCTCGGCGGCCGAGCCGCGGAGGAACTCCTCGTGCACTTTGGTGAGCTCGCGGGCGACGACGACGGGAGGATCGCCGAGCACCTCGGCGACATCACCCAGGGTTTCCTTGATCCGGTGCGGGGCTTCGTAGAAGATCAAGGTGCATTCCTCGCGGGCAAGGGCCTGGAGGAGACGGCGGCGCTCTCCGCTCTTGCGGGGGAAGAAGCCGCAGAAGCGGAACTCATCGGTGGGCAATCCGGCGGCCGAAAGGGCGGCGACGGCGGCCGAGACGCCGGGAATGGGGATCACCCGGATGCCGCGCGAGACCAACTCCCGGACGATGCGGTAGCCGGGATCGGAGATCAGGGGCGTGCCGGCGTCGGAGACGAGAGCGATGTCGAGACCGGCCTGGATCCACTGTGCGACCTGGTCCGCTCGGGTGGCCTCGTTGTGTTCGTGCAGGCTGACGAGCGGAGTTGATATCTCGAAATGATCCAATAACTTACGCGTCTGACGCGTGTCTTCACAGGCGATGCGGCCGACCGACCGGAGCGTTTCGACGGCTCGATAGGTCATATCGCCGAGGTTCCCGATGGGGGTAGCGACGATGTACAGGACGCCGGGCATGTGGATTCCTACTGAGACTCTCTGCTCAGTATGCCTGAAGGAAAAGCGCGATGCGGCCGATTTAGGCGGAAGGGATGGATTATGCTTGACTTATCCGGTAGAGCGGAAGGCACAGCAAGCGTCATGGACCCGAACCATAGCACTCCGGCGGCAAGCGCCTCCTACTTGTGGGAGGCGCCGGGCAACGCCGCGCTGGTTTACCTGGACTACGACGTCGTGGACCGGCTGGGATTCGAGATCATGCGCGGGTTTGGGTCGGTCCCGCGGCGCGGCGCCGAAGTAGGCGGGCTGCTGCTTGGCTCGTGCGAGGGCGGCGACAGGCTGGTGGTAAGGATCGAGGACTACGTTCCGATTCCGTGCGAGCACCTGCGTGGGCCGTCCTACATCCTTTCGGAAGCCGACATGGCCGGGTTTGACGAAGCGCTGGAGCGGTGGGCGCCGGCTCCGGACAAGCGGATCTACGTGGTCGGCTACTACAGGAGCAACACGCGCGACGCGATGCAGCTGGTCGCGGAGGACATTGTGCTGCTGGACAGCCGGTTCCGGCAATCGACGGCGATCTGCCTGCTTGTGAAGCCATTTGCGACGCGTCCGAGCGAAGCGGCGTTCCTGCTGCGCAGGAACGGGTCGTTCTCGACGGACATTCAGGAGAACGTGTTCCCCTTCCGGCGCAAGGAATTGGGTGGGGGCAAACCGACGCGGCGGCCGCGCGGCATTGACGGGTCGGACCCGGAGTTGGAGGCCGCGGCGACGGGCTACGATCTCTCCGAGGAGGCGGCCCCAGCCGCCGCTGCTGAAGCGGAGGCGCTGGCCGCACCAACGTTTGGGGGGCTGGCGGCGGCTCCTGAGCCGGAAGCGCCAGAAAAGGGCCGCTCGAAGTACAGGAGCGGCTGGATCTGGATCCCGCTTTCGTTCGTTTTTCTGCTGTTGGGGGTGGTGCTGGGATTCCAGATCGCGCTGGGCTACAAAAACCAGCAGCCGCCCAACCCGGCTGTGGATCCGTACCTGCTGGACTTGACCGTGGTGCAGTTCGGTCCGGACCTGCACCTGAAGTGGAATGTGGAGGCCGCGGCATTCCGCAACGCGCGGCGCG
>JACRKW010000124.1:0-14157 GCA_016215215.1 Acidobacteriota bacterium | reverse complement strand
CGCGGCGCGGGCTGCTCTACATCCAGGACGGGGACAACTCCAAGACAGTGGAGCTGAAGCAGGAGGACCTGAGCCGGGGCGGGGTTTTGTACCGACACGGGACCTCCAACGTGAAGTTCCGGTTGGAGGTGTTCCCACGGGAGCGGAACAGCGTCACCGAGTCGCTGGAGTTACGGCTGCTGGAGAGCGCCAAACCGGCGACGGGCTCGCCGGGCGGCGAGGACGCGGCCTTGCCTAAGTCCACCGATGAAAAGAAGAACCGGCGGCGCGGCGCCAAGCGTCCGCGGCTCGATCCGGTACAATAACGGGAGTGCAGGACGAGAATCTGACGGCCCCGGGAGAACTGGCGCCCGCCGAGGCGTCGACCGGGGAGCAGGAAGCCCAGGCCGGCTCCGAAGAGGCGGCGGGCAGTTCGGACGGGCCTCGCGGGGCGATCGCGGAGTGGACGATCACGATCCTGCTGCTGCTTTTCGGCACCACGACGCTGGTGCAAGCCTTTGTGATCCCCACCGGCTCGATGGAAGATAACCTGCTGATTGGGGACCACTTGCTGGTGGACAAGCTGGCGTTTGCGCCGCCGGGGGCGGTGAGCCGGTTCCTGTTGCCGTATACGCCGGTGCGGCGGGGCGACATTATCGTCTTCCGGTATCCGGTGGACATCAGGCAGACGTTCGTGAAGCGGGTGATCGGATTGCCTGGCGACCGGATCCGGCTGGCGAACAAGCAGGTTTACCTCAATGGGACTCTGCTGGACGAGCCCTTCAAGTTCAACAAAACGAGATACATCGACAGTTACCGCGACAATTTCCCGTCGGACCCCAACACGCGGGTGGACGACCGGGCGCTGGAGATGTTGGAGCAGAACGTGCTGGGTGGAGAGGTGGTGGTCCCCCCGGACTGCTATTTCGCGATGGGGGACAACCGGGATTCGTCGCTGGACTCCCGCTATTGGGGGTTCGTGCCGCGAGCGAACATCATCGGCAAGCCCTTGCTGATCTACTGGTCCTACGACGCGCCGACCGAGCGGCTGGTGAGCTCCGGCATCAGCTTTGAACACCTGATGGACCTGGCTCGTAACTTCTTTACGAAGACCCGCTGGAAGCGGACGTTCATGCTGATCCGCGGCTATGATTTGAAGAACTGACATGAAGCCTACCGATAAGAAGACCCGTATGCAAGACCAGGGCGCGGCAGCGCAACAGGCGGCGAAGGGGAAGCCCGACATCGCCGAACATGTGCGGTCGTTCATCGCCGAGTGGTCGGTGACGATCATCCTGCTGCTTTTCGGCACGACGACACTCCTGCAGGCGTTCGTGGTGCCGACCGGCTCCATGGAGGACACGGTACTGATCGGCGACCACATGTTCGTGGACAAGCTGGCTTACTCGCCGGCTGGGCCGGTGAGCAAGTACGTGCTGCCGTACACGCCGGTAAAGCGGGGCGACATCATCGTCTTCAAGTTCCCGGTGAATCCGAGGGAGAACTACGTCAAGCGCGTGGTCGGCACCCCGGGCGACCGCTTGAAGGTGGTGAACAAGGACCTCTACATCAACGGGAAGAAGATGGAAGAGCCCTACGTGGTGCACAAGACCACCTACGTCGATTCGTACCGGGACAACTTCCCGTCGGAGCCGAACGCGCGGCTCTCTGAGAGCGGATTCCGGATGCTGGCCGAGAACGTGAAGGACGGGGAGGTGGTTGTTCCGCCGAACCACTATTTCGCGATGGGGGACAACCGGGACAACTCGCTGGATTCGCGTTACTGGGGTTTCGTACCGCGCGATAACATCGTGGGCAAGCCGGCGATCATCTTCTGGTCCTACGACGCACCGACGGACCGGCTGGCGGATCCCAACATCATCTCGCTGGACCACGCCATGGATCTGGCGCTCAATTTCTTTTCCAAGACACGGTGGCGGCGCACCTTCATGATCCCGCGCGGCTACCCCCTGGGCTAAATGGCCGGCCGGCACAACCACGCGCTGATTCTTGCTGGAGGCCGGGGCACGCGCTTCTGGCCGCGGAGCCGGAGCGCGCGCGCCAAGCAGGTGCTGGACTTCCTGGGCGAAGGGACGCTGATCCAGCAGACCGTGGAGCGGCTGACGCCCGTGGTGGCTCCGGAGAACATCTGGGTGCTGACCAACCGCCAGCTCCGGGACGAGATCGTGCGGCAGTTGCCGGCCGTTCCGCGCAAGCAGGTTCTGGCCGAGCCAGTTGGGCGGAACACAGCGCCGGCGATCGGGCTGGCTGCGCGCATTCTGCAGGACGTGGACCCCGACGCGGTGATGGGCGTCTTTCCGGCAGACCAGTTCATCGCGCGGCCGGCGGGCTTCCGCAAGCTGGTGAGGGCGGCCTACAAGTCGGCGGCGCAGGGGAGCATGGCGCTGCTGGGGATTCAGCCCCGATGGGCGGAGACCGGCTATGGTTACGTGGAGTTCCCGAAGGGGGCGGTGACGCCGGGCAGCCTGGCGCCCGTTCCGGTGGTCCGTTTCCGCGAGAAGCCGGACGCGGCCACGGCCGCGCGTTTTGTGAAGTCGGGCAACTTCGCCTGGAACAGCGGGATGTTCTTCTGGCGGGCGGATGTTTTCACAGCCGCGCTCTGGCAGCACGCGGGGAGGACGGCCGCACTGCTCGACACGCTGCCCCGGTTCGGGGCTCGAAACTTCGACAGGCGGCTGGCCGAGGTCTTCCCGCAATGCGAGAGCATCTCGGTGGACTACGCCGTGCTGGAGAAGGCCGCCGGAGTGGTCGGATTCGCCGCCGGGGACATCGGCTGGAACGACGTGGGCAGTTTCAACGCGGTGTACGAGCTGCTGGACCGCGACGGGGCCGGCAACGCGTCGCGACAGCCGCTGCTGACCCTGGACGCCAGGGGCAACTTCGTCGACGCTCCCGGCAAGCTGGTGGCGCTGCTCGGGGTGGAGGACCTGGTGGTGGTGGACACTCCCGACGCCCTGCTGGTGACGCGGCGGGAGCTGGCCCAAAGGGTCGGGGAGCTGGTGAAGGCCTTGGAGGCCTCCGGCCGGAAAGATCTGCTCTAAAGCGGGATTGGCGGGTTGGAAATCGGCTGCCGGATTCGTTCCATCATCCTTGTGCTCGGGCGGGATTTCTAGGTCGAAGCGGCAATCCGGCGGGAGCGGCCGGTCGCGGCACGGGGCGGCCCGAAGGGGCGTTCAGACGTGCGCGCTATGTGTTCAGAAAAGCGTCGTCCACCGGCATGCGGTAGCCGTTCGCCAGGCGGTTGGTCTTGTTGGCCAGGGCGGCCACGGCCAGCACCTCTCCCAGCATCTCCTCCGTCATGCCCTTGGCGCGCGCCGCGGCGGTGTGGCTGTAGGTGCAGTACTCGCACCCGTTGGTCGCGCTCACGGCCACGTAGATCATCTCTTTCACCAGCGGATCCAACGCGCCCGGCGCCATCACCGTCTTCACCTCTTCCCACACCTGCCTGAGCGTAGGCGGATGATGAGCCATGGCCTTCCAGAAGTTGTTCACGCGATCCACCTGGCGCGTGACCATGATGTCGTCGTAGACCGCCCGCACCTCGGGCGATGCGTCTTCACCGGGCTCCTTACGCAATCAGGGCGAAGGCCTTCTTCATCGCCGCCGCCACTGTTTCGAGCGCCTGTTCCGGCGCCATCGCCCGCAAGGGCGCGTTGAAAGGCTCGCAACGCACCGGCGCGTCGCAGCCGATGTTGTTCAGCGTGTTGAGAAAGTCCGACAACGGGATCACTCCTGTGGCGCACGGGATTTCACGCTGGTTGTCTTTCTGCTGGTCCAGCGCGAGCCCGGCCGGGGCGTCGTTCAAGTCCATTGAAACGATGTCGGATGGCTTCAGCGTCTGCAAGTCCGCCACGGTTTCGCCGGAGGTGTACCAGTGCCAGCTATCGATCAGGAAGCCGACGTTCGGCTTGCCGATCTCGGCGATGAGCTCTCGCATCTCCCTCATCGAATGCACGAAAGCGTAGCGCCGCGTGGTCCAACTGGTCCTAGGCCCCACGTATTCCAGCCCGAGCCGGCAGCCGTGGTCGCCCAGAAGGGCGGCGATCTCCCGCAGTCTCCTGGCATGTTGCTTGAAATTCTCGATGTAGGTCAGCGAATCGTGAGCCGGCGAAAGCCAGGTGCTCACGCGCGTTGCTCCGGCGCGCTTCAACGCCGCGGCACGCTCCGGCAGTTCCGCCATGCCTTTGCGAAACAGATCTTCGGTGCCCCGGAAGTCCATCGGCAATCCGGCCGAGCCCCATACAATCCCCTTGGCCTTCATCTCGTCCAGGAAACTCGCCAGGCCGCTCTGCGGCTGAGACGCAAGCCAGGCCGAGTCCGCCGAGATCGACTGGAAGCCGTAGCGGGCCGCGTAGGCAAGCGCCTCAGGCACACGCGCCTTCACGCCGATGGCGCCACAGTCCAACTGCATGGTCATCTTTGTGCGCCCGGGGGCCGATGCCCCCCGCAGCGCGCCTACCGCTCCGGCAGCCAGCATGCTTCTGCGTGTCATTTTCGTTCCTGTTGGCAAAGTCTATCGCATATTATGATTCAATACCCCTGGCCATGAGCGTGACTCTCGAACAGATCGTCGCCCGGCTTGAAGATCCAGAGACGCCCGTCGTCTGGCTCGATCCCAGCGCTCCAACCGACATCTGGCTCGGGCTGCCGGGTTCGCTGCGCCAGCGGGGCTACTGGGTGCTCGACCTGGATCTCGACAAGCCAATCATGGATGCCGAAGCGCTGTTTGAGCGCTTCGCCCAGGTTGCTCCCCTGCCGGAGTACTTTCGCCACACTCTTCCGTCGCTGCGCGACAGCCTGCTGAGTTTGCCCAACGACGCCGAGAAGGGATGGGTGGTGATCTTCCGCCAGCCGGAAGCGCTACGGCAGAACGACGAGGCGGCCTTCGAGGATTTCCTTGAAATCCTCGAGTTCGTGCACGAATCCAAGTACGAGATCCACCGGCGAGTTTTCAAGCTTGTCGTGCGCGACTAGCCCCCGTAAAAACCGTAAACTCTTGACCGCTGCTTTGCCCGAACAGATGATGGGCTGCTATCCTAGTGGTTGCTATGTTAGCAGACGCTAAGGGTGCACCTGAGCAGGTTCTTTCGCGTGTTCGACTTACCAGTTCGGAGCGGCGCGCGGCCATCATCTCGACGGCGATGGACCTGTTTGCCAAGAACGGCTTCCGTGGAACCACGACACGAGAGCTCGCGTCGGCCGCGGGAGTGAGCGAACCTGTTTTATATCAGCATTTTGCGACGAAGCGAGACCTCTACACCGCGATCGTGGAGCACATGCTGGCGGAAGCCTCGGCTGCCTTTGACCAGTCCATGTGCCGTTTGAAGGAAGACTGTGACGACCAGACGTTCTTTCAGCACCTAGGCGAAATCGTCCTCAGTTGGTATCTGGACGAAAGCCGACACATTCGACTACTGCTCTTCAGCGCGCTCGAAGGGCATGACCTGGCCGATCTCTGGCACCAACGGGCGACCGTTCAATTTCTGAAGTTCGTGGAAAGCCACGTGGCTCGACGCCAGGCCGAGGGCGCATTCCGCGGAGGCAATTCCGCGTTGGCCGCGCGTGCGTTCCTGGGAATGGTTTGCCAGTTGGGGCAGGTCTGGGTGATCTACGACAACCCGGCGCCGGGTTTGTCGCGGGCAGAGATCATTGGCCAGTTCGTCGACTATTTTCTAAACGGAGTCCGCCGCCCGGCGGCAGGAGAGCAGCAATGACACAGAGACACGCCATCATCTCCCTTTTATGCGGGGCCGAAATCATACTGGCTGGCTGCGGGCGCTCCAGCGCGGACGCTTCGGCCACTGCGCCGAAGGCGGCTGCGCCGCTCAGCGTCGGCGTGGCGAAAACCGAGGCGCGCAGCGTGGAGCGATCGCTCATGGTGACCGGTACGCTCCAGCCCGATGAGACCACAACGGTGAGCTCGGAGGTTGCCGGCCGCATCGCCGATCTGGCCGCTGATTTCGGCCAGTCCGTGAAGAAGGGCCAGGTGGTGGCGCGCATCGACACGCAGGAGCTGGCGCTGCAGCTCGAGCGCTCGCGCGCGACGCTGGCGCAGGCTGCGGCCCGTATCGGCATGGATCCTGACAGCGAGACGGCGCCGGAGTCGACACCCCTCAGCCGGCAGGCCAAAGCCCAAATGGAAGATGCCCGGTCGAAGTACGAGAACGCCTCCAAGCTGGTGAAGACCGGCGATGTCAGCCAGGAGCGCTTCACGGAGATCGAGAAGGCGTACCGTGCCCGGCAGGCTGGCTATGAGGCGACCGTGGACGATCTACGCACGCAGATGGCGCTGATCCGCCAGCTCCGGGCGGACCTCAAGCTGGTGGAGAAGCGCCTGAAGGACGCCGCGGTGGTGGCTCCGTTCGACGGCATCGTCCAGGTGAAGCACGTCTCCGCCGGCCAGTACATCAAGGAGAACGTACCCATTTACACGCTGATGAAGACCAACCCGCTGCGATTGCGCGTGGAAGTGCCTGAATCTGCGGTGTCGAGCTTGCGCGTGGGGACATCGCTGGCGTTCAGCACCGAAGCGGTCCCCGGCGAGGAGTTCTCAGCGGTGGTGCGGGAACTGAATCCGTCGCTGGACAACCGATCACGCACCCTGGCCGCCGAGGCACGGCTGCTGAAGAACGACCCGCGGCTGAAGCCGGGCTCTTTCGTCCAGGTCCGGCTGGTCGCAAATAGAGCATTCCCCGTGGTGGCCGTGCCGCGGGCCGCGGTCTACACCGTTGCCGGCCTGAACAAGTTCTTCACAATCGAAAACGGCAAGGCGGTGGAACACAAGATTCCGGAGATTCTCGCTTCCAACGGCTGGGTGGAGATGCCGGAAGGCGTTGTCACCGCCGGCGCGATGGTGGCCGTGACCAATGTGCCCATGCTCACCGACGGCGCCGCAGTTGCGGTTGTCCAGAAATAGACGGAGAGGCGCTGCACAATGCAAAAACTCGCGGAAATCTGTATTCGCCGGCCCGTCTTCGCCACCATGTTGATTCTGGCCCTGGTGGTGATCGGGCTGGACAGCTACCGGAAGCTGGGAGTGGACTACTTCCCCAAGGTTGAGTTCCCGTTTGTGAATATCTCCACCGTCCTGCCGGGCGCATCGCCCGAAGAGGTGGAATCGCAGGTGACCAAGGTCTTGGAAGAAGCCGTCAACACCATCAGCGGCATTGACGATTTGAACTCCACTTCCGCCGAAGGCATCTCCATCATCACCATCGGCTTCACCCTGGAGAAGGACCCGGAAATCGCCGCGCAGGAGGTGCGCGACAAAATCTCGACCGTCCTCGGGCAGTTGCCGAAAGACGCCAAGCCGCCAGTGGTTGAGAAGATCGCCACCGACGCGTCGCCCATCCTGAACATCGTCATCTCCGCCAAGCGCGACCTGCGAGAGATCACCAAGCTGGCCGACGACCGGCTGAAGAAGAACATCGAATCGCTCAGCGGCGTGGGCCAGGTGCGTTTTGTCGGCGACCGTAAGCGTCAGATTCAGATCGTGCTGGATCCGGAAAGGCTCTACGCCTACAACCTCAACATCGAGCAGGTTCGCGCGGCGCTGGCTCTCCAGAACATCGAAATCCCTGGCGGGCGAATCGACCAGGGCACCCGTGAAGTTTCGTTGCGCACTCTCGGCCGGGTGGAGCGGCCGCCGGACTTCGAGCGGGTGGTGGTGGGCAATCTGAACGGCGCGCCCATCCGCGTCAGCGACATCGCGCAAGTGGTGGACGGATTCGAAGAACCGCGCTCCACGGCGCGGCTCAACGGCCAACCCGCCGTGGTACTCGCCGTCCGCAAGCAGGCCGGCACCAACACGCTGGATGTCATCGCCGCCGTGAAGGATCGGCTCGAAGTCCTAAAGAAGAGCCTCCCGCCGGACTTTGAAATCACTTACTCCCGCGACCAGTCCGGCTTCATCCGCGCCGCCTTCGAGGCCGTGCAGGAGCACCTGGTGCTGGGCGGCATCTTCGCCGCCATCATCGTGATGTTCTTCATCCGCAACTGGCGCTCCACGCTCATCGCCGCCATCGCGATTCCCACCTCCATCATCTCCACCCATCGGCATCTCGCTGCTGGTCAGCTTTACGCTGACCCCGATGTTGTGCTCCCGCTTCCTCAAGTTGGGACCGGTCCGTCACGACACGCGTTCCGGAATGTTCCATAAGCTGGCGGCCCACCCGTACCGCCGGATGCTGGAGTGGTCCATGGGACACCGTTGGATCATCGTCGGCATCTCCTTGATGGTGGTGGCCTCTTCGGTTCCCATGATCAGGAGCATGGGCGTGGACTTCCTGCCCGTGGAAGATCAAAGCGAGTTCGAGGTCACCGTGCGGGTGCCGCTGGGCAGCTCTCTTGAAGGCACCGCGCAGGTGATGGAGTTCGTCGAACGCGACATCCGCGCGCTGCCCGAGGTTCGCGAAGTCCTCACCACGATCGGCGCCGACCTGCGCCGGCAGGTGGACCGCGGCGCGCTGACCGTCAAGCTTGCCGACGTCAGCCAGCGGCGGCGTTCGCAACGCGAGCTCATGGACGCCGTGCGCGAGAAATTGCGGCGCTATCCCGACCTGGTCGTCAGCGTGCAGATGCCCGGCCTGGTGGGCGGCGAGACCAACTACGACTTCCAGTTCTCCATCCAGGGTCCGGACCTGTTGCTGCTCGACAAGTACGCCGGCCGCCTGATCGCCAAACTGAAGCAGATGCCCGGCATGGTGGATCTCCAGTCGACCTACGAATCGGGCAAGCCGGAGGTTCGCGTCATCATCAATCGCGACAAGGCGGCCGACCTGAACGTCAACGCCGCGCAGGTGGCCAATGCAATGAGAGTGCTGGTCGGCGGCGACGACCAGGTGACCACTTATAAGGAAGGCGACGACCGTTACGATGTGCAACTCCGAGTGCGGAAGGAGTTCCGCAACTCCCGGCAGGCTCTGGACCGCCTCTATCTACCGTCTTCCACGCTGGGCAACGTGCCTCTTGCCAGCGTGGCCTCGCTGGAGCCAGGCTCGGGACCGTTATCAATTGACCGTTGGAACCGCCAGCGGCGGGTGATGATCAACGGCAACCTCTCCAAGGGCCTACCTCTCGGCGCCGTCATCACGGCCGCGCAGGAGGAGATGAGCGCGATGAACATGCCGCCGGAATACCGCTCCGGCGCAGTCGGACGCAGCCGGGAGCTTGGCCGCGCCATCCAGAACTTCCTCATCGCCTTCCTCCTCTCGGTGGTCTTCATGTACATGATCCTGGCCGCCAACTACGAGAGCTTCATCGACCCTGTCACCATCCTGCTCTCTCTTCCGCTTTCGGTGCCCTTCGCCGTGCTGAGTCTCTTCCTGGCGCGGGAGAACTTCTCTGTTATCTACACCTCGCTCGGGGTGCTGGTCCTGTTCGGGATCGTGAAGAAGAACTCCATTCTGCAGATCGATCACATCAAGGGTCTGCGCCGCCAGGGCATCTCACGGCTGGACGCCATATACCAGGGCTGCGATGACCGGTTGCGTCCCATCCTGATGACTACCGCCGCGCTGGTCGCCGGCATGTTGCCCCTCGCCTTCGGTTCCGGCGCCGGCGCCGGCACGCGCCGCACGGTGGCCGTCGTCGTCATCGGCGGCCAGTCCATGGCGCTGCTGCTCACGCTGCTGGTGACTCCGGTGGCCTACTCGATCTTCGATGACATCGCCGCATTCCTCAAGCGCCGCGGCGCCCGCGGCGTGGTGGAATCCGTGACCGCCGTACTGCTGGTGCTGATGCTGGCTGGCGCACCGCAACTCCGCGCCCAGCAGCAGCCCGCCACCGACTGGGACAAGGCGCTGGAAAAGGCCCGGGCCGAGTTCTCCAAGACCCCACGCGTCGGCGTCGGCGCTTCCGAACGCCGCCTGCCGCTCGAGGAAGCGCTCCAACTCGCGCTCCGCAACAACCTCGAAATCGAAGTGGAGCGCACCAATATCACCTCATCCAAGGCCGGCGTCAAGGGCGCGCGCGGCGCCTTCGACCCGCTCATGCTGTACCAGCCCGGCATCGAAGCCCGCAACGTCCCGGCCGCCAGCAGTCTTGCCTCCGCCAGCGGCAAAGTGAGCGAGCATTACGCCACGAACAACTTCTACGTGCGCGGCAAGTCCAACCTGTCCGGACTGTCCTATCACGTCGACTTCGAGAACCAGCGGCAGTCCACCAACAATCCCTTCGTCTCCCTCAACCCCAACTTCACCTCCCGCATCACCGCCGGCCTCTCCATCCCGCTGTGGCGCTACCGCGACATCGACAACGAGCGAGCCCAGCTCAAGATTCGGCTGTCGCAGGAGCGGCAATCCCACACGGACTTCGAAGTGCGCGTGATCGACGTCATCTCCCGTACGCAGTCGGCCTACTGGGATCTGGCCGCCGCCATCGAGGACGCTGTGGTCGCCGAAGACGGCGTCCGGCTCGCCCGCGAACAGCACGAGCGCAACCAGCGCCAGATCCAGGCCGGAACCCTGGCGCCGGTGGAACTGGCCGCATCCGAAGCGGAACTCCAGCGCCGCATCGACACCTACGTCACTACCGTCGGCGTGGTCACCGCGGCCGAGAACATCCTCAAGACCGTTCTCACGCCCGCGCCATCTGACGCCCTCTGGAACGACCGCCTTGTCCCCGCCGACCGGCGCACCATCGATCCGCCCGTCAGCGAGGTCGCACAGGCGCTCGCACTCGCCATGGAGCGGCGGCTGGAACTCCGCTCCCTCGATCTGCGCCTGCAGCAGACCGATGTGCAGAAGCAACTCGCCTCCAGCGCCACCCGGCCCCAGGTCAACCTCACCGGCAATTACATCAACTCCGGGCTCGCCGGCACGGTGCCGCAATCAAGCGGTGGCGGCTTTGCTGCCGCCTTCGGCCCCCTATTCGGCCGCGTGAACGAACTATCCAACATCGCCGGCCTCAGCCAGTTGCCGCCCATCAACGTTGGCGGCGGCGTGCCGCCCACTTTCGTCGGCGGCTATGGCCAGTCCCTCTCCAACATGTTCAGCGGCAATTTCCAGACCGTCGTCGCCGGCCTACAGATCGAGTGGAACCCGCGCAACCGCACTGCCGAGGCATCCGCCGAACAGGCCGCCGTCGCCGAACGCCGCCTCAAGCTCAACCGGCTGCAACTCCAGCAGGCCATCACGGCCGAGGTGCGCAATTCGCTGCAGGGCCTGGAATCCGCCCGCCAGCGTATCGAGGCCGCACGCGCCAGCGAGGCCGCCTCGCAGGCCAAGCTCGAAAGCGAGATCCGCCTCTTCCAGACCGGCGAAAGTACCAACTTCCTGGTCCTCACCCGCCAGAACGAACTCATCGATTCCCGCCGGCGTGTCGTAGGCGCCTCGCTGCTGCTCAACAAGGCCATCGCCCGTCTGCAGCAGGCCCTTGGGACCACTCTGGAAGCCAACAAGGTAGTGCTCGACTAGCGAGGTCCCGGCCGGTCCCGGAAGATATCCTGCGATTTCCACAGGCTGCCCACAGCCCAACCCGTTGGATCTTCGCGCCCCGATCTTTTCGCTTGTCTTGCCGCGCCCGTCTTGAGACATTGAATAGCGTCGCCGACCATGTCCCAACCGGTCCAGGAACTCTCCTTCGAACGCGGTCTGCCATCCAACGTCTATGCCGAGCGGATGGTGCTGGGCTCCATCCTGCTCAACGACAACGCCTTCGTCACCGCCGCCGCCGGGCTCGCGCCTGAAGACTTCTCGCTCGACAAGCACCGCCGCATCTTCCAGCGGATGCTCGACATCCACAACCGCGAAGAGCGCATCGACCGCGTCACGCTGGCCAACGAGCTGCTGCGCCACGGCGAGCTTGAAGCGGTGGACGGCCTTACTTACCTTTCCTCGCTCGACGAAGGCCTCCCGGAACTTTACAACCTCGAGAGCTACGTCCAGATCGTCCGCGACAAGAGCCTGATGCGCCGGCTCATCTTCACGGCGCAGGAGACCATCCACAAGGCCATGCTCGGCGAGGACGAGCCCGACCGCATCCTCGCCCAAACCGAGGACGCCCTGCTCAAGCTCGGCGAGGCACGCGCGAAAGACTCGCTGATGAGCGCCCAACAGGTCTTCGACCTGGAGGACGGCGGCGTCAACGCGTTTCTGGACCCCGCCCGCCGCGTCCACGGCATCGGCACCGGCTTCATCAAGTTCGACGAGATGACCGGCGGCCTGCGCGGAGGCGAGCTGGTCATCATCGCCGCCCGCCCGGCCATGGGCAAGACCGCGCTAGCCCTCAACATCGCGCTGCACGTCGCCACCAACAAGAAGAACCCCAAGGCCGTGGCCGTCTTTTCGCTGGAAATGTCCAAGCAGTCGCTGCTCACGCGCCTCATCTGCTCGCTGGCCCGCGTCGATCAGCAGCGCTTCCGCTCCGGCTACCTCGACCGCGAGGAGCGCGCCCGGCTCGGCATGGCCGCCGCCGACATCTACGACGCCCCCATCTACATCGACGACACCTCGTCCACCACGATGATGGACATCAACGCCAAGCTCCGCAAGCTGCGCGCGCAGACCAACCTCGGCCTGGTTGTCGTCGACTACCTCCAGCTCATGCCCACGCCCAACCTGGGACGCAACTCCAACCGCGTTCAGGAGGTGGGCGCTCTGTCCCGCGGCATGAAACTGCTCTCCAAGGACCTCGACGTTCCCTTCATGGTCCTCTCCCAGCTCAGCCGCGCCCCCGAGCAGCGGGTCGGCGACCACCGCCCGCAACTGGCCGACCTGCGCGAGTCCGGCTCCATCGAGCAGGACGCCGACATGGTCGCCTTCATCTTCCGCCCGGAGGTCTACCAGAAGGACCGCGAGGACCTGCGCGGGGTCGCCGAACTCCTCCTCGCCAAACAACGCAACGGCCCCACCGGCAAGATCCCACTCGTCTTCCTGCACAACTACACCAAGTTTGAAAACCCCGCCGACGCCTTCGAGGAAGAGCCGCCGAACTGATCCGCCCGGCGGGGCCAACCTCCTGGCATGCCGCCGGCGCGGGACTGATACCCTGTGTACTTCCCCTGATGGTCCTCTCGCTGAAATCCATCCGGAAGCGTTTCGGCGGCATCGTCGCGCTGCGCGGCTGCGACCTGGACGTCCGCCCCGGCGAGGTCCACCTGCTGCTTGGCGAGAACGGCGCGGGCAAGTCCACGCTGATGAAGATCGCCGCCGGCATCGAGCACGCTGACTCCGGCGAGATGCTCTGGCAAGGCGCGCCCGCGGCGTTTCGTACGCCCGCCGAGGCCCAGCGCGCCGGCATCGCCATGGTGCACCAGGAGAGCCTCCTGGCCCCGCACCTCACCGTCGCGGAGAATATCTTCCTCGGCCGCGAGCCCAAAGGTCCTCTCGGCTGGGTCGACCGCGGGCGCACTCTTGCCGCCGCCCGCCGTCTCATCGCCGAGCACAACTTCCCGCTCGAGGCCGAGACCCGGGTCGACCGGCTGACCCCCGCCGGCAAACAGATGGTGGAGATCTGCCGCGCCATCGCGCACGGCTCCTCTCTCCTCATCTTCGACGAGCCCACCTCCGCGCTCTCCGCCGGCGAGTCCGAGGAGGTCTTCCGCATCGTCGGCGCCCTCAGGGCGCGCGGCACCGCCATCATCTACATCACCCATCGCATGGAGGAGCTGCGCGCCGTGGGCGACCGCGTTACCGTGCTGCGCGACGGAGAATCCGTCTACTGCGGCGACATGACGGCCGCCTCCACAGGCGATCTCATCCGCCACATGGTGGGGCGGTCCTTTGAAGCCGTCTACCGGCGCGAGCCGCTCCCTCCAGGCAAGGAGATGCTGCGCGTCCAGGATCTCCGCCTGCACGGCACACTCTCCAACGTCTCGTTCACCCTGCACGCCGGCGAAATCACCGGCCTGGCCGGATTGATGGGCGCCGGCCGCACAGAGTTATGCCGCGCCATCTTCGGCGTTGATCCCATCCACTCCGGCGCCGTGTTTGTCGATGGCGTGCCCGTGCGCATTCGTTCCCCGCGCGATGCCGTGCGCGCCGGTATCGCCCTGGTCCCGGAAGACCGCCAGCGCGCCGGGCTCGCCCCCGGCCTGCCCACCGGCCAGAACATGACGCTGGCCTCGCTCGAAAACCTCTACCGCTTCGGCTTCACCGATGACCCCCGCGAGCGCGGCGTCATCGCTGAACAGTCGGCTCGCCTGCGCCTCAAACTCGG
>JACRKW010000304.1 GCA_016215215.1 Acidobacteriota bacterium | reverse complement strand
CTGATCGAGATGATGCGGCGCGAGGGGTTCGAGCTGATGGTAGGCAAGCCGCAAATCCTGACCAAGAGCGTCGACGGCAAGACGATGGAGCCGCAGGAACTTCTCGTGGTGGACGTGCCGGAGCAGTACGTCGGCGTGGTGATCGAGAAGATGGGCATGCGCAAAGGCAAGATGTCCAAGATGGTGAACCACGGCTCCGGGCGCGTGCGGCTGGAGTTCCTGGTGCCGTCGCGCGGGCTGATCGGCATCCGCAGCGAAATGCTGACGGATACCAAGGGGACGGCGATAATGAACTCGCTCTTCCAGGGTCACATCGAATGGCAGGGCGATATCCCCATGCGTCTGACCGGTGCGCTGGTGGCGGATCGCCCGGGCGCGTCAACCGGCTACGCGATCTTCAACCTGCAGGAGCGCGGCGAGATGTTCATCTCTCCGGGCACCGAGGTGTACGAGGGCATGATCGTCGGCGAGAACTCCCGCTCCGAGGACATGGTGGTCAACATCATCAAGGAGAAGAAGTTGACAAACATGCGCTCGTCGAGCGCCGATGAAGCCATCCGGCTGGTGCCGCCGCGGCTGTTGAACCTGGAGCAGGCCATCGAGTTCATCAACGAGGACGAGTGGGTGGAGGTGACGCCGAAGTCAATCCGCCTGCGGAAGAAGATCCTGAAGGCGAACCAGCGGTAGGGAGGGCCTACCGGATCTCAATGATTCTCTGACCCGCGCGTAACCGTTCTACGACTCCTAACCATGCCCGGATGAGGGTGATCGTCAGTTCGGATGCCTTCCGGTTGCCCAGGCGCACCCAAACCACGCGGCCGTTCTCTCCAGGACGTCTGGCCAAGTGGCAGAAATCTTCGTCCTTCGTCACCACCACTCGACCCTCATTCGCCGCGCGAGCCCAGATTACGGCATCAGCAGTGGATTCCAGATCCAGACTGGAGACATGCAACGACTCAAAGCCCATCCGGCAAAGCGCAGCGGCAAGCGAAGGAGGGAGCTGATTGTCTACCAAGAACTTCAAGATGCCTTCAGCACCACGTGATCCATCTGGTAGGCGGCATATTGCAGAGAGGCAAAGATATCCTCCCGCTCAAGATATGGAAACTCATCGAGAATCTCCTCGACTGAGGACCCTGCACTCAGCATTTCCAAGACGTCCTGCACGCGGATACGCATCCCGCGAATACACGGACGCCCTCCGCACTTGCCTTCTTCCACCGTAATGCGGCTGAGCAGGTTCTCGTCCATGGGGTCACCCCTTACCTCAAGGTACAACTTCGAGCGGGCTATTGTCCTGGCTAATCCTCACGGCTCCTCCCGTTCGGCGTACACTATGCTCACTATGGACCGCAGAAGCTTTCTCGTTTCGGCCGGCAGCGCGACAGCCATGCAGCCTGACAACCGCGTGCGGGTGGGTATCATCGGCAGCGGCGGCCGCGGCCGGTTGTTGACCGCGGAGTTCAAGGAGATCGGCGCGGAGATGGCGGCGGTATGCGATGTCTACCAGCCCAACCTGGAAGCCGGCTTGAGGTTGGCCCACTCGGGCGCCAAGGCCCACACGGACTACCGCAGGCTGCTGGACGACAAGTCGCTGCAGGCCGTCATCGTGGCCACGCCGGACCACTGGCACGCGCGCATGGTGATTGACGCCGTCGACGCCGGCAAGGACGTGTATGTGGAGAAGCCTCTGTGCCACACCATCCCGGAGGGATTCGACATGGTGGCGGCCGTGCGGCGCACCAAGCGCATCGTGCAGGTGGGAACGCAACGCCGCAGTTCGCCTCTGTTCATGGAAGCGAAGAGGATCATAGACTCCGGGCGGCTGGGCGACATCCGGCTGGTGACATCGCAGTGGATGAACTCGCAGGACGGCCTGTCGCAGGCACAGCTCAAAGGCCCGCTGGACTGGAAGCAATGGCTGGGACAGGCGCCGGCGAGAGAGATGGATGCCAAGCGCTTCTTCAACTGGTATTACTTCTGGGACTATTCCGGCGGGCTTCTCATCGGTCAGGCGGCGCACATCGTGGATTGCATCCAGTGGTTCATGAACTCGAAGGAGCCAGTGGCCGTCACCTGCTCTGGTGGAAGAGTGAACCTGGCGGGGGCGGAGATTCCAGAAACCGCCAGCATCATCATGGAGTACCCGGAGAACTACCTGGCTACCTTCACGCTGGGCTACAAGGCCATGCGCTATCACACGTCGCAGGATCAGTTGAAGCAGTTCCACGGCTCCAAGGCTCGGTTGGACATGAGCCGGGAAGGATACCGCTTGTACGCGGAAACCTCGGCGCCGGTTCTGACGCCTGAGAAGGAAGACGTTCGCGTCGGCTCGTTCGTGCCGGCTACCCGCGATCACATCCGCAACTTCCTGGAGTGCGTTCGGTCGCGCAAGGAGCCGAATGCTCCAGTGGAAGCCGGGCTCGGGACAGCCATCGTGCTCTGCATGACTCTGGATTCGCTCCGGCAGGGCCGGCGGTTGCGGTGGAATGCATCGGCGCGCCGCGTGGAAGCATAAAATAGTACTCGGGACTCCTACATGAACAACGACATCGTCAACTCGCGCCGGGCGTTTCTCGCCGCGGCGGGCACGGCGCTTGCCGCCAGCGCCAAAGAAAAACAGATCAAGCCCGGCATCACGGCCAAGAGCGCCGCGCGGGCCATCGGCGCCAATGACCGCATCCGCGTCGGCATGATCGGTGTGGGCATCATGGGCACCGGCCACCTGCGCGACTTCGCCAGACAGCAGGAGGCCGACAAGGACATCGAGATCGTCGCTATCTCCGATGTCTACAAGCGGCATCGCGAGCGGGCCCAGGCCATCTCCAAGCTGGAAGCCAAGAACATTGTTGTCGACTACCGTGAGGTGCTCCAGCGCAGCGATGTGGACTGCGTCCTCATCGCCACGCCCGATCACTGGCACGCGCAGATGGCCATCGACGCCTTCGCCGCCGGCAAGGACGTGTATCTCCAGAAGCCGATCACACTGACCGTGGATGAGTCGGCGCAGGTGATCGCCGCCGCGGCCAAGTACAACCGCGTGCTTCAGGTGGGCAGCCAGTTCCTGTCTGACCCGCGCTGGCAGAAGGTGAAGGAACTCATCGCGGAGGGCGCCATCGGAGAGGTGCTTTGGGCGCAGACCACCTATAGCCGCAACTCCACGGCCGGCGAGTGGAACTACTACGTGGACGAAGAGGCCACGCCGGAGACCATCGACTGGGCGCGCTGGCTGGGCCCGGCGAAGAAGCGGCCCTTCAGCGGCGAGCGGTTCTTCCGGTGGCGCAAGTATTGGGAGTACTCCAACGGTATCGCCTCGGACCTCTACTATCACCGCGTCGGGCCGATTCTGAACGCCATGGGCCCCGCCTATCCCACCCGCGTTGCGGGCGTCGGCGGCATCTACATCCAGAAGGATCGCGACGTGCCGGACACCCTGGCCTGCATCGCCGAGTATCCGAACTTTACCATCGTCGTTGCTGGATCGATGGCCAACTCCGCGCCCAACCGCTACCTGCCTGAGGCTGTCTACGGACACTCAGGCACCATCACCGTGGAGGCGTCCAAGGTGACGGTCACTCCGGAAATGCAAGTGTCCCGCAGCCTCAAGCGCTCCACCGAGACCAGAACATTCGACTTCCAGGGTGCGACGCGGAACATGAACCGCTACCACACGGACAACTTCTTCTCCTGCATGCGCACGCGCAAGACCCCGAACCTGGGTCCGGAACTGGCGCACCAGATTATGACCTCGGTCATGCTGGGTTGCGAAAGCTGGCGCACGGGAGAGATGAAGTTGCTCGATACCAAAACGGGCAAGCGGTTGAAGAAAGCTGCCGCGCGGCCGGCCTACGAGGGCGACGGCAAGAACCACCCCGAGGGTCCGAGGAAGCAATCCGCCACCTAGTCCGGAGGCGTCATGAGAACGCTGGCCTGCCTGCTGCTGAGTTTCTCGCTGCTGTCCGGCCAGCCTCTGCCAGGTACCCAGCCGTTGGCCACAAGCGGCGACCCGGTGCCGCGCATGCTCTCCGGGATGCAGTCGTACCTCGACCGGCTTACCGCATTATCCCGGGACAACCGGCGCCCAACAAGAGAAGAACTGCGCTCCATTCTGGGCGTAGTGGATGCTAGGGTTCCATTCGAGGACCTGGAGCATATCAAGAAGGGCGCCCAGACTCTTGTCCGCTGGCCGGTGCTCGACGGCGTCCACGCCGAAGGGTTCTACTCCAGGCCGGTGCAAGAACCTCGATGCCACGTTGTGCTGCTGCCGGACACTGGAACGAGCGATGTGGGTTCGCCTGCCTATGTGACCGCGGGATGCGACGTGCTCTCCCTGATCCTCATCGACCGTCAGAGTACGTATTCCGGCAGCCTCGAGGCGAACAAGTGGACCAATCAGGCGCACCGCGAGTGGATCCAGCGGATGGCCTTCCCGGTGGGACGCACCATGCTGGGCTACGAGGTGCAAAAGGCGCTGGCCGCGGTGGACTGGTTCGCGGCCCGCACCCCGGCGCGGCCCATCGGCATCCACGGGTGGGGTGAGGGCGGCGCGGTGGCGCTGTTTGCAGCGGCGCTGGACGAACGGATCCAGGCGGCGGCGGTGGAACACTACTTCGGCGAACGCGAGGGCGTGTGGCGCGAGCCGTTATACCGCAACGTCTTTGGGTTACTGAAGAACTTCGGCGACGCGGAAGTGGCGTCACTCATCGCTCCGCGGGCGCTGCGCGTCTGGCCGGGCGGAAGGGAGATCGACGGTCCGGCGACCGAAGCGCCCGGGAGGCGCGGGGCCGCGCCCGGCCGCATCCTACCGGCTTCTCCCGAGTCACAGGAGCGCGAAGTGCAGCGCGTGGGCGGCACGGAAACGCGGAAGGTGGACGTCCGCGTGGTGGCGGCCACGAACCGCGACCTCGCCGAGACCGTGCGCGCGGGCGGGTTTCGCGAAGACCTCTTCTTCCGGCTCAACGTGCAGCCGGT
>JACRKW010000303.1 GCA_016215215.1 Acidobacteriota bacterium | reverse complement strand
CCGTGGCGGAGCCACGGGCACTCAGGAGATGGACGTGATGAGCCCGTTCCATATCGCCACCCACGTCCACGCAGTCGTATTGGCCGGTGGCAGCGCGTTCGGCTTGGAGGCGGCCAGCGGCGTCAGGCGCTATCTGGAACGTAAGGGTGTTGGCTTTGCCACCGCCGATGCCGTGGTGCCGATTGTACCCTGCGCCATCCTTTACGATCTGGGAATCGGCAAGGCGAGCGTGCGTCCGACGCGCGAAATGGGTGAGACGGCGGCAGTGGCGGCGCACGCCGGCGCGGTGGAAGAGGGCTCGGTGGGCGCCGGTACGGGCGCCGTGGTGGGCAAGGCGCTCGGGATGAAGAACGCCATGAAGGGTGGCGTGGGGACCCACACCGTGGAGTTGCCGAACGGCGTGCTGGTCAGCGCGCTGGTGGCGGTGAACGCGTTGGGAGACGTGATCGACCCGGCGACGGGCCGGATCCTGGCGGGAGCGCGGAAAGCGCCCCAGTCGCGCGAGTTCGCCAACTCGGCGGAGCTGATGAAGCGGCGCGGCGCGACGGGGGGCCTGAAGCGGGAAAACACCACGCTGGCCGTTGTGGCCACCAACGCGCGGCTCGATAAAGTGCAGGCGGCGAAAGTGGCGCAGATGTCGCACCACGGACTGGTGCGCACCATCTCGCCGGTTCACACGTCGATGGACGGCGACCTGGCTATCGCTCTCTCCTGCGGCGAACTGGTCGCGCCGGTGGATGCCGTGGGCGTGGCGGCGGGTGAAGCCGTGGCGGCGGCGATCGTCAGGGCAGTGAAAGCGGCGCGCGGCATGGGCGGCGTGCCGGGACTTGCGGGGTAACGCATGATTCGATTGCTGACGTTGTTCCTAGCCGGAGTGTTGGCTCTGGCCGCGGCCGAGCCGCCCATCTTCTACTTGCTATGGTTTGACACCGAGGACTATGTCGAGCCGGCCAGCGACGATGCGGCGCTCCGGTTGGCCGCCGGGCTCACCAGCCGCGGCCTGCGCGCGACGTTCAAGATCGTGGGCGAGAAGGCGCGCGTGCTGGAGCAGCGCGGCCGCACCGACGTGCTGCGCGCGCTGGCGGCGCACGACATCGGGTACCACTCGGAGTACCACAGTCTCCATCCCACGCCTGCCGAATACTTGAACGGCATGGGCCTGCTGGACGGCGCGGCTGAATTCGCGCGGCGCGAAGGGCGGGGCTTCGGCGATGTAGAGCGGCTGTTCGGCGTAACGCCGAGTTGCTACGGCCAGCCGGGCAATTCGTGGGGCCCGCAAGCCAACGTGATGCTGCGGCGGTGGGGCGTGAAGGTCTACATGGACGACGGCGGGCAGGTGGGTTTCGACCAGCAGCCCTTCTGGTATGGCGGGCTGCTCTACGTCTTCAACCTCGGGCCGAACACGATGCGGGCCAGCCTGAACGACCCGGCGGACTTGCCCGTGGCCCGCGCCAAGTTCGACGCGGCCGTGGCCAGCCTGCGGCAGCGCGGCGGCGGCGTGATCCAGACCTACTACCATCCCACCGAGTGGGCGGCGACCGAGTTCTGGGACGGCGTCAACTTTCGCCACGGGGCGAATCCGGAACGCCAGGACTGGAAACGGCCGAACTTGCGCACGCCGGAATCCAGGGAGCAGGCCTACCGGCTCTTCTTCGAATTCGTCGACCACGTCCGGGCTACCCCCGGCCTGAAGATCGTGACGGCGCGCGAGTTGCCGCAGTACTTCGAGCCTCGCGACAAGGCCGCACCCGCCGCCGTGGCGCGCCGCCTGGCAACGAGCATCGACGCGCACGAGGGCTTCTCGCCGGCCGATTTGTTGTTGAGCCTGCTGGGGCTGCCGCCGCGGCATGTGGACGGCCCGCTGCGCCGCATGGCGAGCGATGTGGCGGAAAAGGAGATCCCGCGCGCGGCGTTCGATCGCGCAAAACGCGACGCCGCGGAGTTCGTTACACGGGAGCAGCGGCTGCCGGACGCGGTGCACGTGGGCGCGCGCCGGCTGAGCCTGCCCGATTTTGCGGCCACGCTGGCCGGCGACGAGGGCGGCTCCACGGTGGCCGTGCGCAGGGGTGTCCTGGAGATCGAAAAGCGGATCGGCACAAACGCGGCAAAGCAGTACAACTGGGTGATCCACCCGCAGGGCTTCGCGCCGGAGGAGTTGCTGGAACTGGCGCGCCTGCAGGCCTGGACGCTCAAGCCGGCGCGCCTGCGCTGACTACTCGTACGGCCAGGCCGGGCGCGTGAACAGGCCCCCGTCGACCCAAACCGTCTGTCCGGTGATGAACTCGGCCTGTTTGGACGCCAGGAAAGCGGCCATGGAGGCGACGTCGGCCGGCAAGCCGACGCGGCCCATGGGGGTGAGCTTGGCCCAGGTGCCGGCGTAGTCGCCCGCTTCGTTCTTGGTGCGCTCGATCTCAATCGCCCCTGGGGCGACGCAGTTGACGCGGATGCCGTACTTGCCAAGTTCGACGGCGGCCACCTTGGTGAACTGCTCGATGCCGCCCTTGCTGGCGGTGTAGTCCACCAGGTTGGGGAAGGCCCACTTGTTACAACCGGAGCCGATGTTGATGATGGCGCCCCCGCCGGAGTCCTTCATGGCCAGCGCGGCGCGCTGGGTGCAGAGGAAGCAGCCGGTGAGATTGACGGCGATGACGCGGTCCCACTCCTCCAGCGTCAGATCCAGCAGCGGCTTCCAGGTCTGGATGCCTGCGTTGTTGACGACAACGTCAAGGCGGGTAAACTCGGCCAGCGCGCGGTCGAACATGGAGTCGGTGTGAGACTTGATGCCGACGTTGGCCTGCACTGCAATGGCGCTGCGGCCCATGGCGGCGATCTCATCCACCGTCGCCTGGGCGCCGGCGGCGTCGGTGTTGTAATTGACCGCGACGTCACAGCCCTGCCGGGCGAGTTCCAGCGCGATACCCTTGCCCACTCCCTTGCTCGCCCCGGTGACCAGCGCATACATGCCTGCCAGTGGAAGTTGCATCTCCACGATTTTACTCCGCCGCCGTGCCGGCGGCAGATTTCAGTTGCTCCGGTGGCGGCTTTTGTTCACACTTGAAGATTCAGGAGGGCCGCGAAGAGTTGAACCTGCGAGTGCCGGATTCGCCACCAGTGTGGGAGCCGTCCGACCGGTGGACGGTGGTCAACGCGAAAGAGCTGTACGACATCGAGCGCTGGGGCAAGGGCTACTTCTCGGTGAGCGAGGAGGGGCACATTCTCGTCCACCCTTCGCGCGATCCGGCGAGATTCGTCGACCTCAAGAAACTGATCGACACGCTCATCCTGCGCGGCATCGATCCGCCCATCCTGCTGCGGTTTCCAGAGATTCTGGGCAACCAGGTGGGCGAGCTGCGGTCGGTGTTTCAATCCGCCATTGCGGAGCACAACTACCAGGGCGGCTACCGCTGCGTGTACCCGATCAAGGTGAATCAGCAGCGTCAGGTAGTGGAAGAGATCTACAAGTACGGCCGCGAGTTCGGTTTCGGGCTGGAGGCGGGGTCCAAGCCGGAACTTCTGGCGGTCGCGGCCATCGCCGACAACCAGACTCCGATCATCTGCAACGGCTTCAAAGACGACGAGTACATCGAGATGTGCATGCATGCGCGGAAGATCGGCCGCGACATCACGCCTGTGATCGAGAAGTACACCGAACTGGATCTGATCCTGAAACACGCGGCCGCGGTGGGCGTACGGCCCGCCATCGGCATCCGCGTGAAGTTGGCCAGCCGCGGCACGGGGCGGTGGAAATCCTCCGGCGGCTACCGCTCGAAGTTCGGCCTGACGGTCACCGAAGCCGTGCGCGCTCTGGAGACGCTGAAGGCGGCGGGCATGGAGGATTGCCTCAAGCTGCTGCACTTCCATCTCGGCTCGCAGATCACCAACATCCGCCACATCAAGGCGGCGGTGATCGAGGCGGCGCGGGTCTACGTCGACCTGAAGAAGCAGGGAGCGGGCCTGGAGTTTCTCGATGTCGGCGGCGGGCTTGGGATCGACTATGACGGTTCGCAGACCGACTTCGAGTCCAGCGTCAACTACACGCTGCAGGAGTACGCCAGCGACATCGTCTACCACGTACAGAACGTATGCGACGAGGGGGAAGTGGCGCACCCGACCATCGTCAGCGAAAGCGGCCGCGCCATCGCCGCCTATCACAGCGTTCTGGTGTTCAACGTTTTGGGCGTGAGCGGTTTCGGCGAAGAAGGGGTTCCGGGAGAGCTGCCGGAAGACGCCGAACAGCCGCTGATCGATCTGATGGAGACCTTCAAGGGCATGAGCTTGAAGAACCTGCTGGAGAGTTTCCACGACGCCCAGCAGGCGCTGGATTCGGCTTTGAACCTCTTCTCGCTGGGCTACCTCCCGCTGAAGCAGCGCTGCCTGGCGGAGAACTTCTACTGGCTGATCTGCCGGCGCATTCTCACTACGGCCAAGCAGTTGGACGTGTTCCCCGAGGAGTTGGAGGGTCTGGATGCGATGCTTTCAGACACCTACTTCTGCAACTTCTCGCTCTTTCAGAGCATGCCGGACAGTTGGGCCATCAAACAGCTCTTCCCCATTACGCCGATCCACCGGCTGGAGCAGCAGCCGACCCGTAGCGCCGTGCTGGGCGACATCTCCTGCGACAGCGACGGCAAGGTGGACCAGTTCATTGACCGGCGCGACGTGAAGAAGACGCTGCCGCTCCACAGCTTCAACGGCGAGCCGTACTATCTGGGGGCGTTTCTGGTCGGCGCTTATCAGGAGATCCTCGGCGACATGCACAACCTGCTGGGCGACACCCACGCGGTGCACGTGCGGGTGAACGAGGATAACAAGCCGATTCTGGAGGCGGTCATCCGCGGCACCACGGTGAAGGAGGTGCTGGACTATGTCCAGTTCAGCGCCAGCCAGCTCCGGGAGCAGTTCCGCCAGGACGTGGAGACGGCCGTCATGGATGGGCGCATCGGATACGAGGAGTCCGGCAAGCTGCTGAAGTTCTACGAGGAAGGGCTGTACGGCTATACCTACCTCGAAGACACGCACTCGTCGGGGACAGCCTGACCGCGCTGCCCCCGCTGAGCACGTGTGGATCCGGCTACTTGACCTGCTTGATCTGCGTCTCGCGGATCATCATCGGTACACCGGTGCCGGCCTTCTCCACCTTGTAGTCAGCAGGCACCTCGAACAGCGACTTGGGCTGCTCGCTTCGGATCAGGCTCACCACGCGGTAAGTCGTTTCACCGGCGCGCGGATCCGAGTGCTTCCACAGTACGTCGATCCCCAACTCGGGCGACACCCAGCGCTCGGTGACGATCTTCATCTCCCGCTCGTTGCCCATCTGGCCGGCCGGAATTGTGAAGGTTTCACGAGTCCCTTCGCACTGAACGCCCTCGATCATCTGCTTGCCCAGGCTCTCTGATGATCCGCGCTCTCGTGCACCGACCAGCATCTGTGCGACGCCGTGCGCCTGCGCGACGCCGTGCGCCGGTGCTGCGCCGCCGGCCTGGAAGTGGATGACTGCGGGGCCGTGTTCGACGCCCACGTGGTCTTCGGTCAGCACTTCTTTTCCTTCGGAGACACGCACGGTCACCTGATGGCTGCCGGGTGCGCCATCGACCTTCGTCACAACCCTGTGGACCATCGCCTTGGAGGCGACCTTCTCGGCGCTGTTGAGAGTGTAATGATCACCGCTCACCGGATCGTCGATCATAACGATGGCGCCGCCTTGTTTGTCGGGCACCCACAAACCAATTGGGGCAAAGTTGCTCTCCTGCCGCGTCCGGCCTTCACTGTCGCGCCACATCTTGCTCGTCTGCTTGTGGACGATGCGATTCCCGTCGGCCAACGTTTGCACGCTCTCCGTTACTGTTTCCGCCGAGTACGGAGCGCCTTTCACCGTCTTGCCCTGGAAACGCTCGATCATCGGCATGGGGGCGCCGCCCCGAACGAAGACGGTGGCGTCGCCGGGCGCGCCCGCGTGCGGCGCCTCTACCCGGACGTCGAACTTCCGCGCTTCTCTCTTCTCTTGCGCCGGCAGCATGAAGATTGCCCCCAGCGCCAGCATTGCCACTGTCGTTCTCATACTCTTCCTTTCCTTTCCTTGACTCTAAACTGAAGTCGATTTGTCCCGTCAGCGCACGAAGCGGATGGCGCGCGCCAATCCGTCGTCGCCGATGAAGATCTGCGCTCGTACGCTTTGCCCTGCGGTGTAGACACCGAACCGTGCAGCCAAGTCGGCGCTCACCTCCACCGGCAGCACCTGTCCCGGTCCTGGCAGGGGCAGACCCGTATAGAAGTACCAGGGAGACACCGGCCGTACCCCTGCGGGCTCGGCCGGACGCGCGCCGCCCGCCGAAGCCAATCTCGTCAAAGTTCGGGCGGGCGGCGGGACCGCCTCCGCCGGGGACGGTTGCACGTCCAGCCCCCTCACGCTTTCCACAGCCGGCCTTGCGGCGATCTGCGTTTCCTGCTTCGGCAATCCCAGCCACACACCCACCGCCAGGCACGCCGCCGCGGCGGCGGGCCACCAGATTGCCGCCTTGCGCCTCCGCCTGCGGATTGTCAACTCCTCCCGCAACGCGGCGCGCACGCTTTCCGCCGCTCGCGCATGCCGGTCCTCGGCTGCCAGCGCCCGCAAAGCGTTCCTCAGGTTCGACGATTCGCCGCTCATGCCCGGCACCTCTCTTCGCTCAAACGCTCCAGCAACAAAGCCCGCGCGCGGTGCAGCCTGGAGCGCACGGTCCCCACCGCCACTCCCAGCGCTTCGGCCGCTTCGGCGTAACCCATCTCCTCCATGTCACACAGCACCACCACCTCCCGGTAATGAGCCGGTAGGGCACGCAACGCCTGGCGCACCTGCTCCACCTGCTCCTCGCGGTTCATGCCCTCCAGGGGGTCGTACTCGGTCACCGAATCGTCCTCTTCCGGTTCACGACCGGCGGCTTCGCCGACCTGCCGGAACATCAGGTTCCGCGCCATTCCGTAGAGGTAGCTTCCCAGCGCGCCGGAACGCGGACTGTAGCTCTCCCGGCCTCGAATCAGGCTCAGGAATACCTCCTGCACCACATCATCAGCGGTCTCCGGCCGGCCGCACATGCGCAGGACGTAGCGGTACACTCTGGGCTGATAGCGCTCATACAGCAACTCGAACGCCATCTCCTCGCCGCCCTGCAGGCGGCGGAGCAGGGCCGTCTCGCTCAGATTGTCGTCCCAGGCCGGCAATGCGTCTCCACTATGAATTGACGTTTCATCCGGGAAAGGTTCCAATTTCTTTCATGCACCGCAATCAGCGGCTGGCGGTCGTTCTGATCGACACCCGCAATCCCCTGAACATCGGCGCCGCTGCCCGTGCCATGAGCAACTTCGGTTTCTTCGACCTGCGGCTGGTTCATCCCTATGAAATCGCATTTCGCGAAGCGGTGAGCGCCGTGGGCGCCTCGGACCTGATGAAGAAGGCGCGCGTCTTTGAGACCGTGGCTGATGCGGTGGCCGATTGCTCCCTCGTCGTGGGCGCCACGGGCCTGGGCCACCGCCAGTTCCAGCACCCGCTCCACCGTTTGGAAAAGGCCGGGCGGCTGCTGCGCCGGCACATCCAGTCGGCGCGGGCCGCGCTGCTGTTCGGCAGCGAGAAGTTCGGCCTGTCGAACTCCGACGTGAGCCATTGCCACTGGCTGCTTCACATTCCGGCGCGGCCGGAGCACGAATCCATGAACCTGGCGCAGGCGGTGGCTGTCTGCCTCTATGAGTTGATCCGCCAGCCTTCGGCCGCCCGCCGCATGCCCGAGTCCGCCGGATTGGCCAACGCCGAAGACGTGGAGCGCTTTACGCTTGTCCTCCAGCAGGTGCTCCAGGAATCGGGCTATACCGACTACACCACCGCCAAGTCCGGGGAAGAGAAGACCCACCGCCTGGTTCGCCGGCTCGCTCTGCGCGCCAAGGACGCCCCGGTGCTCACCGGCATGCTGCGGCAGGTGCTCTGGAAGATGAAGAATCCCTGATCCCGATGCTATGCTGGCTGGTGCGATGACAAAGGTGGAAGTCCGTTACGAGTTCACGACCTCATTTGAGGACGCCTGGATGCCGGCCATCGAGTCGCTCAGCAGTGTGTACGGCCTGCAGCAAGTACGCCTGGACGCCAGGCTCGATTCGCTTACCGTCTGCTACGACGCCTCGCGCCTTCGCATGCCGGTTCGCCGGATGGAAGCCGCCGCTTAATTCGGCATCAACTTCGAGCCGGCCTTCTGCATTCCTTCGCCGGCCTTCTCCAGACCTTTGCCCACGGTCTTGCCCACCGCTTTCACGCCGCTGGTGATGCCGCGGCCTGTCGCTTTGGCGGCATCGGTGGTGGCGTCGGCGGTGGCCGTGGCCGCTTTCTTGGTCCCGGAGGCGGTGGCTTTGGCGGCGTTGGTGGTAGCGTCGGCCGTGGCCGAGGCGGCTTTCTTTGTCCCTCTGGCCGTGGCGTTCGCCGCGTTAGAGGCGGCATCCGCCGTGGCCGAGGCGGCCTTCTTCGTTCCGCTGGCTGTGGCGTTTGCCGCGTTGGAGGTGGCATCCGCCGTGGCCGAGGCGGCCTTCTTGGTGCCTGAAACCGTGGACTTGGCCGCGCTGGAGGTGGCGTCGGCAGTCGCCGTGGCGGCCTTCTTGGCCCCGGAGGCCGTTGCCTTCGCCGCGTTTTCAGTGGCCGTGGCGCCCTTCACCAGCGGCCCGCCTTCTTTTTTCTCCTGGCCGCTGGCCGACACGGTCAGGATGGCCAGTGCCAAAACATGAACGCCCCGAAATGTCATATCCTTATGATGTGGAAATCGGGGCCCGGATGCAAGTGGCAGATTCTCCGCCGGTTTGACAGGGGCCGCCCCCGCTTCCTATACTTGAAGTTCAGCCTGTCGAGGCTAGGGATCTCTTTGTGCCTGTGCACTGGAGGCTTCCCCGCCGGAGAATCCTGAGGACGCAGCATGCCGAAGAGAACATTTCAGCCCAACAACCACAAGCGTGCGAAGACGCACGGCTTCCGCGAGCGCATGAAGACGAAGAACGGCCGGGCCGTTCTTGCCCGCCGGCGCGCGAGAGGCCGTCACAAACTGACCGTCAGTGACGAACGAGCTGTCCGTTACGCCAACCAATAATCCGGCCAGCGCCGGCCGGGGGCAACTCTCCCTTCCCAAGTCCCGGCGGCTGCTCAAGCCGGCTGAATTCCGACAAGTGTACGATCAGGGATTCAAGGTGCCGTCTACCTGCTTTGTTGCCTTCTGCCTGAAGGCGCCCTTACCGGCTGACTCTGCTCCGGCCGGCCCGAGAATCGGTTTCACCACCCCCCGGGCTCTGGGCAAGGCGACCGTGCGCAATCGCATGAGGCGCCGGTTGCGCGAGACCGTGCGGCGAAATCTCGGCAAGCTGGATGCGAGCTGGAGCATCGTCTGGAATCTCCGCCGCGCCTGCCTGGCCGCCCCACAAGTTCAACTCGAAAGCGAAGTGCAGAGGGTGTTTGAGCGATGCAGCGGCTGATTCTCGCCCTCCTAGCCGGTTACCGGCGATTCATCTCCCCACTGCTGCCCTCCGCCTGCCGGTTCCATCCCACGTGCAGCCAGTACATGACGCAGGCCGTCGAAAGGCACGGCGCCGCGCGCGGCCTTTGGATGGGTCTGCGCCGTCTGGCCCGCTGCCACCCCTTGAACCCGGGCGGCCTCGACCCCGTAGCTTAGAAAGAGATATTCATGGCGCACGACCTCAACAGCAAGATCAAGGAGATACTGAGCGGCGAAAAGGAGATCTCCATGGAGATCCGCCTTTTGCTGGCCTTCGCGCTGATGGGGCTGGTGTTATTCGGGACTCAATTCCTGATGCCGAAGCCGCCCCAGAAGCCCGTCGATCAGAAAGCGCAGGTCGCTGCCCCGCAGGCCCAACCAGCGTCCGCGCAGCCTGCTGAGTCCCCCAAGCCTCAGGCGCCAGCCACGGCCGCGCCCGCGAAAGCCGTTGCCGCGAAAGCCGCGCCCGCTAAGTCCGGGGATGAAAAGCCTGCGGCCGTCGCCGTCGTGGCCGCTGAAAAGGAAGAGACGCACGTGGTGGACACCGACGTCTACCGCATCGTGTTCTCCAACCGCGGCGCGGCCATCCGCAGCTGGATTCTGAAGAAGTATAAAGACGGCCAAGGTAAACCGGTGGAACTGGTGGACAGCCGCGCCGGACTGGCGTTCTCCTACTTCTCACCCGTCCCGGCAGCGGAGTTCAACAAGGCCCTTTTCGTGGTGAAGCAGGACGGTCCCTTCGCAGTGGATTTCCTGTACAGCGATGGCGTGTCTTCAGCCCGGAAGACGTTCAAGTTTGAGAAGGCGGCCTATCGCGGCACCTTCAGCTCGGAACTCAGCGTGGGCGGCAAGCCGCAGGCGCACAAGCTGGCCTGGCGCGGCGGATTCGGCGACCGCACTGTGCACAACGCACTGGACGTGCAGCACAGCGTCTACTTCGATGGAGCCAAGTCGAAACTGGTCACCGCGTCGGCCAAGGACGCCTCAAAGGGTCCCATCTCAGCCACGCCGGACTTCCACTTCGCCGGGATGGAGGACACCTACTTCGCCGGAGTGATTCTGCCCGAGGCGGGAACGGGTGTCGAGTTCATCACCGTCCACGACATGTTCGCCGCCGCCCAGGGTGAGGAGGCCAAGGAGCACGTCGGGGTGGCCTTCGGCGGCAAGGATACCTTCCAATCGGTGCTCTTCGTTGGCCCCAAGGATACCGATATCCTGCGCGACACCAACCGCAAGCTGGAGTCGATGATCGACTGGGGCTGGTTCTGGTTCATCGCCAAGCCGCTGTTCCTCTCTCTCCACTGGATCAACGACAAGCTGACCGCCAGTTGGGGCTGGGCCATCGTGCTGGCCACGGTGATCATCAACCTGCTGATGCTGCCGCTGCGCTTTTCGCAGTTGCGCAGCTCGCAGAAGATGGCCGCCATCCAGCCGGAGCTGCAGGCTATTCAGGCCAGGTACAAGAACATCCCGATGAAGGATCCTCGCAAGCAGAAGCAGAACGAGGAGATGATGGCTCTGTACCAGAAGCACGGCATCAATCCCATGGGCGGATGCGTGCCGTTGCTGCTCCAAATGCCCTTCTTCATCGCGTTCTTCAAGGTCCTGTCGGTGGCCATCGAGTTGCGTGGCGCACAGTGGCTGTGGGTGACGGATCTCTCCCAGCCGGAGACCACGCTGATCCGGTTCCTGCCGGTGGGCATGCTGGTAACACAGGTCCTGATGCAGAAGATGACGCCCGCGGCCAGCCCGGATCCCTCCCAACAACGCTTGATGATGATCATGATGCCTATCATGTTGACGGTGATGTTCTACGGCGCGTCCAGCGGCCTGGTGTTATACTGGCTCACTGGTAACGTGGTCGGCATCGTGCAGCAATACTTCTTCAACCAGGCTGCTACGAAGCGCTCGCCCGCCCAGGCTGCGACTTCGAAAAAGAAATAAAAGGCGGAAGCGGTTCAGCCCATGAGCAACCGGAACTATACAGTCGAAACGGTGGGCGACGATGTCGCCGATTTCCTTGACGCGGTTCTTGATGCCGCGGACTTTGACGTCGAGTACGAGATCCTGGACGGCGAAGAGGCGGGGCCCTATTTCGAGAAGCCCTCGCTGGTGGTCAAGTTCAGCGGCCCGGACCTCGAGTACCTGATGAACAACAAGGGCGAGGCCCTGCTCTCGCTGGAACAGTTGACCCAGGAAGTGCTGGATATGGCGCCCGACGAGCACGCCCTGCTCTGCTTCGACGCCAACGACTACCGCCTGCTGCGCCAGGAAGAGCTCCGCGTCGGCGCCCTCACCGTGGCCGATCGCGTGCGCGAAAGCAAGACGCCCTACCGCTTCAGCCCCATGAGCAGCCGGGAACGCCGGTTGATTCACCTCGCCATGCGTGACCAGGCCGACCTGCGCAGCGAAAGCGCCGGCGTGGGCCCGCATCGCCACGTCGTGATCTACCCCGCCGGCATGGCATCACTGCCCGATCCTCCGGCTCCCGCATTCACCCCGCGGCGCCCCGGCGGCCCCGGCGGCGACCGGGACCGTGACCGCGGCGGACGCGGCGGCGGCGATCGCGGCAGAGGCGGTGACCGCGGACGCGGCGGCGACCGTGGCCGTGGCGGCGACCGGCGAGGCGGCGGCGGCGGCGGGCGGGATCGCGGCCGGCGCTAGATTACCCCCGTGTCCACAAGGGACACCATTGTCGCCATCTCCACGCCACCCGGCACTGGCGGTATCGGAATTGTGCGCCTTTCGGGCGCCCAATCGCGCGATGTCAGCGCTTGCATGTTGCGTTTCGGCGGCGAACATCAGTGGCGGCCCTGGCGCGCCTCCCTCGCCGAACTCCTCGACGAAGGCGGGAACCAACTCGACCAGGTCGTGGTTACCTTCTTCGCCGCGCCACACTCCTACACCGCCGAAGACGTCGTGGAAATCGCCTGCCACGGCTCGCCGGTGGTCCTGCGCCACTGCGTCGCAAGGGCCTTGGAGGCCGGCGCCCGCCTGGCCGAACCCGGTGAGTTCACCCTCCGCGCCTACCTCAATGGCCGCATCGACTTGCCCCAAGCCGAAGCCGTCGCCGACCTGATCAGCGCCACCACCCTGCACCAGGCCCGCGTGGCCGCCCGGCAGATGACGGGCGGCGTCTCCCAGGCCATCGCTCCGCTCAAGGCGCAACTGGTGGAATGGATCGCTTTGCTGGAAGCGGGCATCGATTTTGCCGAGGACGACGTCTCTATTGCTACAAGTGAAGAAATATGCGAGCGGCTGCGGCCTATCCTCACAGGACTGGCCAAGTTGATCGACAGCTTCGGTCTGGGGAGACTAGTTCACGACGGGCTCACTCTGGCCATCGTGGGCCGGCCCAATGTGGGCAAGAGCAGTCTTTTCAACGCGCTGTTGCGCCAGGAGAGGGCCATCGTCACCGAAATCCCCGGTACCACCCGCGACACTGTTTCCGAGAGCTTCTCCCTGGAGGGAATCCCCGTCCGCCTGGTGGACACCGCTGGCATCCGGCACAGTGGCGATGTAGTTGAAAAACTGGGGATTGAGCGCAGCTTCCAGGCGATGGCGGACGCCGATATTACAATCGTAGTTCTGGACGCGTCTCAGCCCATTGAGTCTGACGACCTCGCACTGATCGAGCGTGTCCGGGCGCAGGGGCTGCACCTCATCGTGGGCAACAAGTCGGACCTGGGACGGCAATTGGGCGATGTGGTTGAGATGCTCGACGTCTGCGCGTTGACCGGCGACGGCCTGGATCAGCTTCGACAGAGACTGGTGGCGCTCATCGCACCGGATGGCTTCACCTCGCCGGAGGCGGGGCTCATCACCAGCCTTCGTCATGAACAACTCTTGAAGGAAAGCCACGCCGCACTCGAGCGGGCAAGAGATGCCGCCGGGTTTGGCATGCCGCACGAGATGCTGCTGTTGGACGGGTATGCGGCGCTGCGGGCGCTGGATTCGTTGACCGGAGCCACCACGGCCGACGACATTCTGAACCGGATCTTCTCGACGTTCTGTATCGGAAAGTAGCGTACTTAGACTTCGGGGAGGATGAGCTTGCGGACGGCGTCCAGGACCCCGTTGACGAAGGGGACAGACTCCAGGTCCGAGTAGCGCCGCGCAAGTTCGAGAGCCTCGTCGATCACCACGGCCGGGGGCGTGCCCAGGTACTTCATCTCGTAGATCGCCATTCGTAGTATATTGCGGTCGACGATCGGCATTCGCTCCAGGCGCCAGTTCTCGGCGCGCACACTGATGTAACCGTCGAGCTCGGAGACGACGGCCGCCGTGCCCCGCGCGAGGGACTCCATGAAGTTGTCAGATCCCATGGGGAGGCCCGGATCGTCGCCACGTTCCTCTTCGGTTTCAGCGGAATGGAGAGATTCGCAGAAGACGGAGAAGGCGTCGTCGAGACTCAGCTTACGAGAATCCCACAGAAATAGGACTTGGAGCGCTCGTTGTCGTGACTTGCGTCTGGCGGGCATGGAGAGGAGCCGCTCAGCCGCCGGCGCGGAGCCCGCGCAGGAGGTTGGCCATTTCAATGGCGCTCATGGCGGACTCGAAGCCCTTGTTGCCGCCCTTGGCCCCGGCCCGGTCGATGGCCTGCTCCAGGGTATTGGTGGTGAGGACGCCGAAAGAGATGGGGACCCCGGTCTGGAGCGAGACCTGGGCCAGGCCCTTGGCGGCTTCGCCGGCGACGTAGTCGAAGTGCGGCGTGTCGCCGCGGATGACGGCGCCCAGGCAGACAATGGCGTCGTGCCGTTTCTGGCGGGCGAGCTCGGCGGCGGCGACGGGCATCTCCCAGGATCCAGGGACTTTAACGATTTCGACATCCGCATCGGCGGCGCCGGCGCGGTGGAGAGCGTCGAGGGCTCCGGCGAGGAGCCGTTCCGTGATGAAGCTGTTGAACCGGCTGACGATGAGAGCGAAGCGGAGGCCCTTCGCCTCGAGGTGTCCCTCAAAGAGCTTGTGCGACATATGGGATAATTGGAAGTCTCCCCCAATAATACAGCATGGATCCCGCCTTCATCCGCAACTTCTCGATCATCGCGCACATCGACCATGGCAAGTCGACACTGGCGGACAGGCTGCTGGAGTACACCGGAGCGCTGTCTCAGCGGGAGATGATGGAGCAGGTCCTGGACTCCATGGACCTGGAGCGGGAGCGCGGCATCACCATCAAGGCCCACGCGGTGCGGCTGGAATACCACGCCGAAGACGGGAATCTGTATCAGCTCAACCTCATCGATACGCCGGGCCACGTGGACTTCACCTACGAGGTGTCGCGCAGCCTGCAGGCGTGCGAAGGCGCGCTGCTGGTTGTGGACGCCAGCCAGGGCGTGGAGGCGCAGACGCTCGCCAATACCTACCTGGCCATCCACCACAATCTGGAACTGATCCCGGTGATCAACAAGATCGACCTGCCTTCGGCCGAACCGGAGCGGATCATGGAGCAGGTGGAGCAGTTGA
>JACRKW010000302.1 GCA_016215215.1 Acidobacteriota bacterium | reverse complement strand
CGGAACTCAGGCGCAGCCTGGCCCGCCGGAAAAGTGAACTGCAGCGGGATGGCGGCGGCAAGCACCGCCGGGGCATGCCACCTCCAGCGCAGGCGGGCTGGAACCGGACTGGCGCTGTTGGCGTGCACCGAGTAGCGCTCGTAACCCGGCGACGCTGTCTGGCCCCCCGCCTGGCCAGAAGATCCGGAGCCGGTCTGAGCAAAGCCCCACCGGCTCCACTGCGATACGGCATCGTCGAGATCCTGCGGTTCGAAAACTAGGGCCGGAGCCGCGCCATTCGGCAGAAACGCCAACGGCGCCCAGGGCGTCCCGGTCGCGAATCCGATTCGTCGCCAATAGGCCGCTGCCGCTGCCGGGTCCGGCACGGTGACCATCACCTGCGCCACCTCCAGCTTGCCGCGAACCGCTTCAGATTCGGGCTCCGGATCGAAGTACAACCCAAGCGCCACACCGCCGGCGGCCACCGTATCGAAATACGCGTAGGAGACTTTGTAGTTGTCGTCGAACTCGATCGCCCCCTGCTCCAGCAGCTGCACTCCCAAGGCTTGCAGCCGCAGGGTCTCCAGTTCCAACGCCTCGCGTGAAGGTGCCCGGTACTGCACCGCGAATAATCCGCCGCCGCGCGACTTCACCGCCTCGGCAATCGCCGAGGCGCCGTTCACCGGCTGCACCCAGTCCGCCCGCACATTGGCAAAGTGACTCCAGAACAGCACCATGCTGGCGCGCGTGTCTTTGCCGCGCAGCCGCACCCCACTCACTGCCAGCGGCTCGGGGTCGCCCTCTGCCGGCACTCCCGCCTTCTCCCACGCCTCGGCGGCCTTCCGAGCCTCCCCGGCCCCGAACACCAGGCGCGGCGGCGCGGCGTAGAAGCCGGGAGTCTGGCCCCAAAGTGGGAAAACCGCGAGGAACAAGGAAACAAGCCGGGCGAGCATGATACCGGCGGCACGCCGGCCGCCGCTCGGAACTATACCAGAGACGTGGGCGCTCAGGCTCGCAGCAATCGCTTCAGCGACAAGCGCGCCGGCTCGAAGTCCCGCTCCAAGTCGAGCGCCGCCCTCAACTCCCTGATCGCCTCCGGTTTCCTGCCTTCCTTCTCGTGGATGGTGGCCATCAGCCAGTGCGCCTCGGCGTGCGTCGGTTGCCGTCCCTCGGGCGGCTGCGAAAGGTAGCGGGCGATGTATCGCTCCGCGCGGCGGAAATCCTGTCCCGACTCCAGGAGCGTTTGCGCGCCGGCCAGAAAGGGTCCCAGGTTGTCCGGAACAGCTTTGGCGGCCCGCTCGACGATGGCTTCCAACTCGTTCCAGCGCTGCTGAGACGCATACACACGCGCCAGGATTGAATACGCCGGCTCGGCTTCGGGGTCCAAAGCGATCGCCTCCAGTGCCGTCTTCTCGGCCAGATCCAGCCGGTGCTTGACCGATGTGCAACAGTAGAACCGCGCCAGTGAGACGCGCGCCCTGTAGAAGCCTGTGTCGGCCTGCACGGCCCTCTTCAGCCAACCCTCGGTCACTGAGTCCTGACCCTGATCCTGCAATAGGCGCGCGTGGGCCAGCGCGCCCCACGCCGTGGAGATGCCCAGAATGCGATCGGCCAGCCGGTTGGCCAGCGCCTTGTCGCCCCCCGCAATCGCCGGAGCCTTCCACGAGAACATCATGTCCACCAGAAGAGCGTCGATATGCCGGCTATCCAGCGCCAGCGCGGCGGCGACCTCCTTCTTCATCCGCCGCACGTTGGTGATGCTCTTCCACACGTGAGCCTTGTCCGCCATCATGGCGCAGGCCTCGGCCAACTGCGCGTGGTTGGCGGCGCTGCTTGGATTCAGCGCCACCGCACGCTCGGCCGCTTCGATCGACCCTTCCAGGTCGCCGAAGCCGCCCCTGATCTTGGACAGCCAAGCGTGGGCCTGCGCATCGTTCGGGTTCGCGCGCAGCCGGGCCTCGGTCTGCGCGCGCGCCCGTTTCCAATGGCCTGCCTCAATCAGGGCGTCCACCGGCGCCACGCTCTGCGCGCACACCGGGATCGCCAGCAGGAGAATCAGTCTGTGCAATCAACAGCCCCTTAGTAACGGTAGTGATCGGCCTTGTACGGACCGTCCACCGGCACGCCCAGGTACTCGGCCTGCTTCTCGGTCAGCCTCGTCAGCTTCACGCCGATCTTTTCCAGGTGCAGCCGCGCCACCTCTTCGTCCAGCTTCTTCGGCAGCGTGTAGACGCCCACGGCGTAGGTGTCCTTGTTCTTCCAAAGATCGAGCTGCGCCAGCGTCTGGTTGGAGAAGGAGTTCGACATCACGAACGACGGATGGCCCGTGGCGCAACCCAGATTCACCAGCCGCCCCTCGGCCAGCATGAAGATCTGGTGGCCGTCCGGGAACGTGTACTGGTCCACCTGCGGCTTGATGTTCAGCTTCTCAACGCCGGGGGCGTTGTTCAGCCGGTCGATCTGGATCTCGTTGTCGAAGTGGCCGATGTTGCAGACGATCGCCTGGTCTTTCATCTTCCCCATGTGCTCTAGCGTGATGATGTCGCAGTTGCCCGTGGTGGTCACGTAGATGTCGCCGCGGCCCAGCGTGTCTTCCACGGTGGTTACCTCGAAGCCCTCCATAGCCGCCTGCAGGGCGTTAATGGGGTCGATCTCGGTGACAATCACCCGCGCGCCGAATCCGCGCAGCGAGTGCGCCGAGCCCTTGCCTACGTCGCCGTAGCCGCAAACTACGGCCACCTTGCCGGCCACCATCACGTCGGTGGCGCGCTTGATGCCGTCAGCGAGCGACTCGCGGCAGCCGTACAGGTTGTCGAACTTCGACTTGGTCACCGAGTCGTTCACGTTGATCGCCGGCACCAGGAGCTTGCCTTCCTGCTGCATCTTGTACAGCCGGTGGACGCCAGTCGTGGTCTCTTCCGACACGCCGCGCCACTCCTTCACCAGTTCGCGCCAGCAAGTGGGGTTTTCGCCTTGGACGCGCTTCAGCAGGTTCTTGATCACCTGCTCTTCGTGCGTCCCGGAAGGCGTGTTCACCCAGTCCGAACCGTTCTCCAACTCGTACCCCTTGTGGATCAGAAGCGTTACGTCGCCGCCATCGTCCACCACCAGTTGAGGACCCTTCCCATCGGGGTGCAGCACCGCCTTCAAGGTGCAATCCCAGTACTCCTCCAGCGTCTCGCCCTTCCAGGCGAATACCGGCACGCCGCTGGCGGCGATGGCTGCCGCGGCATGGTCCTGCGTCGAGAAGATGTTGCACGAGGCCCAGCGCACTGAAGCGCCCAGATCCACCAGCGTCTCAATCAGCACTGCCGTCTGGATCGTCATGTGCAGAGATCCGGTAACACGGACCCCCTGCAGCGGCTTCGCCGGCGCGTACTTCCGCCGGATGGACATCAGCCCCGGCATCTCGGACTCGGCGATGGTGATCTCCTTCCGGCCCCATTCGGCCAAGGAGAGATCCGCCACCTTGAAGTCGGTGACGGTGGGATTCAGGGTGGTACTCATTAGGTGGTCTCCAATTGCTGCGGCTAAAATTGATATCGACAAATCACGATACGTTGATAGAATAGCAGAGAGGTGTCATGTCGTCAACCCTGAAATCCATGAAGGCCCTGGCCGACCCCAACCGGCTCCGGATCCTGCTGCTCCTGGAACAGGAGGAACTCTCCGTGGCCGAGCTCCAGGACATTCTTGCGACGGGCCAGAGCACCATCTCCACTCACCTTTCACAGTTGAAAGCCGCCGGCCTGGTGGAGGACCGCCGCAACGGCAAGAACATTCTGTACCGGATGATGGAACAACCGGATGCCCTCCTTGGATTGATGCACGCGGCGGAGCAGGAGATGGAAGAGTGTGCGCACGACCGCCAGGCGCTGCAACTGGCGCTCCAGAGGCGTGGCGACCGCATGAGGGCCTACTTCGACGAGCTGGCCGGCAAGTTCGGCAAACACTACGTCCCCGGCAGGAGCTGGAAAGGGTTGGCCGAAACGCTGCTCAAACTGATGCCGCCCCTGGTGATCGCCGACCTCGGCGCGGGCGAAGGCACTTTCTCTCAACTGCTGGCTCAACGCGCTGAAAAGGTGATCGCGGTGGACAACTCCGACAGGATGGTGGAGTTCGGCGCGGAGCTCTCCCGCTCGCACGGCATCCACAACCTGGAATACCGGAAAGGCGATCTGGAGACCCCTCCGATCGAGGATGGCTCAGTGGACCTGGCATTCTTCAGCCAATCCCTGCACCACGCCCAGCATCCCTCCAAGGCAGTCGCCGAGGCCTTCCGGATTCTGAAGCCGGGCGGCCGGATCGCCGTCCTGGACCTCAAGCGCCATCATTTCGAGGAAGCTCGCGAACTGTACGCCGATCTCTGGCTCGGCTTCACGGAGGCCGAACTGGTGGGATTCCTCCGCAAAGCGGGCTTCTCCAGAGTGGAGGCCGCGGTAGTGCACAAGGAAGACCAGGCCCCGCACTTTGAAACCGTGCTGGTGACGGGCGAGAAGCCCGCCTGCTAGCCCTTGAAGAACAGTGAAATGGCCATGCCGAAACCGATCACCGCCACGGTTCGGCGCACGAAGAGCCTTCCCAGGCGCCGGGCGATCCTTGCGCTGGCCCAGCCACCTAGTATCGCTGCCACGGCCATTACCAGCACGTCCGGCCAGTACACCATCCCGGAATAGATGAAGTACAACGCAGCGATTCCGTTGATGGAGCCGCCGAGAACGTTCTTCAGCCCGTTCATTTGGTGAATGTCTGACATGCCCAGCAGGCTCAGCGCAGCCAGCATCAAAATGCCGATGCCGGCGCCAAAGTAGCCGCCGTAGATGCCCACCAGGAACTGGAACGCCATCGCGCCCGCCAGCCAACGGCCGCTGCCCTGGTCGTTACCATGATGGAGTCCCAGCCAGCGCTGGATGGTCTCCTGCGCCACGAACAGGACGGTCGCAAACAGAATCAGGTAGGGGACCATGGCGCTGAACGCGCTGGCCGGCGTCATGCGCAACAGCACCGCGCCTGCGATTCCGCCCGTCAGGCTGGGGGCGAGCAGCGCGAGATAGCGTCTCGGCACAGTCCGCAACTCAAGCCGGTAGCCCCACATGCCGCCCAGCGTGCCCGGCCAAATGGCCGCCGTGTTGGTGGCATTGGCTACGATTGGCGGCAGTCCCGCCCAGATCAGCGTGGGGAAGGAAACCAGCGTCCCTCCACCGGCGATGGAGTTGATCATGCCGGCCAGGAAGGCCGCGGCGAAAACGGCAACTGCGTGCAGTGCTGGCATGGAGCAACTGCCTATTGTTCCACGTTGAGAGGGAAGCTAGCGCAGTACCAGTCCGTATTCTCTTAACAGATTCTGCGGCTCTGCGGGATTCCGAAGCCTGACCCAATACTCGCCGGACGCCAGCGCACGAGGAAGCCTCCACTTCAGCACCCCCGCTCGCGGCACAACTTCGCCGGCTGCCATGGGCCGCCCCGTTCCATCCACCACCTCCAGGCGGTAGACCGGAGCATCCGGCAGCTCGTGGATGTCGGCGGTGAGAATCAGCCCACGCCCAGCGGCCGAGAAGGGCTGCTCCAATGCCCCCCCACGTTCCAGCCGCAGAGCCACTTCGACTTCCGTTTGCGCCGCCGGCTGGCGTTGGATCAAAACTGCTGTGACCAGTATGCCCGCGATGCCCACGGTGGCCCACATCATCGGCCCCTTCCCGAACCACCTTGGCCCCTTCCCGAACCACTTGCCGAACCACCCCCACCGTGTTCTCCCGGGCGGTCTCGCCTCGCCGCCTACGGCTGCTTCAAACTCTTCGTTTTGGATCTGCGAGGCGGCCCTTCTGACGGCCACGAAGTACTTCTCTTCTTCCTCCACGCGGCTGAGGCACTTCTGGCAGGCCAGCAGATGTTCTTCGATGACCTCTCGCGTGACGCCCGACAGGCGGTTAAAGAGAAACTCCTCTATCTCTTTGTCGCTCAAACACTTTTGAGCGCATCGGCGCGTCATCAGCCCCTCCCCTGCGCCGTCGTCCTCCCAACTGAGCGGTGTCATGATCGTTCTCCCGGCTCCGGCGCCATCTCACTCCGATCATCCCAGTTGGCAGCCGGCCGCAAACACAAGTTGTAGGTTTCATCACCACTAGTGGCCGGACCCGGTCGCCTTTCTCAACATTAATTCACGCACTTTGACGCGTGCAAGCTTCCTCCTTCCCAGCTCTCCAAAGCGGGCTTTGGCCCGGGACTTCAGTAGCCTGAACTGCGTCTCGCTCAAATCCATCTCCTCACAAATCTGTTCCTGGGTCTGCTCAAAGAGGTAGAACCGTGTCAGAATCTCCCGGTCCCGGCGCGAGATGCCTCGCAGCACCTTGGCCATGATGTCGGATCTTTCCTCCTCCAGCACCCGTTCCTCCGGGTTCTGTCTGATATCCGGCACCCTGCCGCCGACCTCCAGGTCGGTGAAGTCCCGTCGAGTCTGCACGGCAGTGTCGATGAATGCGGCCACCTGCCGCCTGACTACCGTCCGCACAAATCCCATCAGCTTCTCCGGCTCCCTCAGACCGCCTCCCCGGATCGCTTGCACCACAATCAGGAATGTATCGTGTACTTTGTCATCCAACTCCTGCGGCCCCAGATGGCGGCAGAGGTAATACCGGATGCCGCGCGAGAAGACGCGGTACAGCTCCTCCATGGCCAGTTCATCGTGGTCCCTGATCCGATCGACCAGTGCGATCCATCGATCCGCGGCGAGCTCACTGGCTTGTTCTGCCTGTTCGCTTTCCGCGCTCAACGGGCTCTCCTCGGGTGTCGGGTCCGGCTCTGGGCCTTCGGCGTCCTGCCGGGTCCTGCCGCTCGGAAACAATTGCATACCACTCACTCCTTACCCACTAGGAAGTAAGCTGACCAGTATCTTGGATGAGACCGCCACGTCCGGCTGGCTATCATGGCCGTCTGTGCGGCCTTCAGTGCCTTGGCAGCGTCTGCTCCGTCGCCATATCTCTGATAGAAAACTTTGAACATCACTCCGTCGTCGTCGGGCACGGGCCACAAGCTGGCCATCACGGACTGGGCGCCCGCCGCCAGCCAGGCGCGCGTGAAACCGAGCAACCCCGCGCCGGGCTGAACCGTGCCCAAACCTGAACTGCACCCGTTCAAGACAACCAGGCTCCCGGGCAGGCTGATCCCCGACACAACCCCGGTGTTGATTCCGTGCCGCCGTCCGCTTTGATCCAGCGAAAGCGCGATGAATACGTCATCCGGCCTTGGCGTCGCCTGCACCTTCGTGCCTGCCAGAACGTCCACCCGGTGATGGACCGCGACGCTGGCGCCCGGACCCTTGACCGGAACTACATGAGTCGCAAAATGAACTACTTCTGGGCCTTTGCTGAGCGCTTCCTCGACGTTCATCTCCGAAGCGGCTGCTCCTGTGATGAGCCGCACCCCCCGGCCATCCTCCGACCACGCCCGCGCAACCGACGTCACTTCCCGCAGGCTCCCGGGCAGCGAGGCCAGTTGAAAAGTCGGCTGAGGAGCCGGCCTCGCCGCGAAAGGCCACGTCCAGAACGAGAGCGGAAGCGCGAAGCGCCTCGTCTCACTCTCCGCCAGCCTGCCATCTGCCAGGTTGTGAATCGCCCCGCCGACGGCCACCAGGCCGCTGCCGCGGTTTCTTCCTTCGCCCTGCAGAAGCGCCAGCGCCGAAGGCAGGCTTCGCAGAGTCCGTACCTCGGCCAGGTACGGCGCGGAATCCTCCCGGCCCGTGCGCAGTGCGGCCAGCGGGGACGAGTGCAACGTCTCGTCCAGGCTCAACAGCCATTCCGAGGCGTCTGAGGCAGCCTTGGGGATGCCTCCGAAGACCGTTTCGTACAATGCCGCGGAGTGCTCGCCGAGGCCCGTGCCCCCAGTCATCACCGCTTCCCGGAACCGCGCCAGCCGGTCGCCCAGTACCCGCCTCCCCGGAAGGGGAAGATACGTCGAGGTTGTATGAGTAAGAACCCACAGGTGCGACCGCGGCTCCGACATCCGGAACGAAAACAGCGCCTGCTCGGGCTTCAGCTTGCCTTGCAGATTCTTCACGAGGACACTCGACCGCCCCTGCGTGAATTGGGGGCCCGGCAGCGGCTCGACACCGGCCATCCCTTCCATCTGTGCGAGCTTGGCGTGCACCGCAGTCAGCGGCCTGGCCTCAGTCGCCAGCCCGCTCGCCACCTCCGCCCGCCAAGTGGAAAGTGCTGCAAGGTATTCCGGTCCCAGGCGGTCGCGAACGCTCTGCCGGGCGTATATCAGGCGCGTCAGACTAGCCGCCCGGCCTTGCTCCACCGCGACAAATGCGTCCCAGACACGCCCCGTTTCCCTGCCCTGCGCTGCGCCCGCCGCATCAGCAATGGCGGTGGCCAGTGCACTGAGCGAAACGTCGGCGGAAAGTTCCGGCAACTGCGCGGGCAGCATCTCCGCTCGCCACGCCAGCGCTAGTTTCCAGGCGCCTCGCAGCGCGCTAAACGACTCATCCCCTCGCCCGGCGGCGCCAAGCGCTGTCGCCCGATCGAACTCGTTCACCCACAGATTGCTCTGCCCTACATTGACTTTCCTCAACCGGCCCGCCGACTGAAACGCAGCCAGCGCATCCAGAGGCCGGCCTTGCGCCAGCCGCAGCCGGCCGAGCACGGTGAAGGAGTCCTCGAGATGCCCGAGCCGGAACAGGCTGCGCAGTCGGTACTCGTTGGCTACCGCCTCTTCGGAGCCTCCCAGGTCACCCTGTCCCAACCGAACCAGCGCCAGATCGTTCCACAGCAGCGCTTCGGTCGCATAGGCGCGGCGCCTCCGGCACTCGTCCATAGCCTCCGCTAGTAGTTCATAGGCTTCGGCGGCCGGTCCCTGCCGCAGCGCCAGGCGAGCCTGCAGAGCTTTCAGTTGCAGCCTGTACCTGCTGCCGGCCGGTATGACGGACTCGGCAGCGTTCAGCGCCTCGGTGGCCGCGTCACCTTCACCCAGCCAGATGTAAGCCGATGCGAGATTCAGTTGGGCGGCGGTCTCGGCGGTCCGGTTACCGGCTCTCCGCGCCCGATCCAATGCCGATTGGAATGCCGTCGCGGCGCTGGCATACCGCATCATCATGAGCGCCGCCGCGCCTGCGTTGTTGTCGCACCTGATGGCGGACTCGATGTCGCCCTCGCGGGCCGCAATGACGGCTCCACGCCGGTAGGCTTCGATCGCTTCGGCGTACCTTCGCCCAACCATGTCCTTGTTTCCCTGGCGAATCTCCGCTACCGCTGCCTGAGAGCCCGTAGGACCGTCTGCACGCGTGCCGCTATCAGGCATGAGCCCGATCAACAGCGCGACCGATGCGCAAACAGACTGAACTCGCATGGTAACGACCTTAGCCTTGCAGTCTCGTCGGCCTCAACGGTATTCTCTGAGAGTACTAGTATCCTTAGTACCCTCAGAGAGCATACCAGAATCTCTCATTAAGAGATATCTGAAACGTGTATATTCTCGCGGCGCGGTATGTACCGCGCTTAATTTAGTGGCTACTCCTGGGAAGATTCTCAGAAGAAGAGGGGGGGAAGAATGATGATGATCGGTGTGCCTTCCATTGCTTTCGTTCCTTTCTTGAGATCGCGAAACGACTAAGGTTCCGCGGACTTGGGAGTACTCCCCAAACCTGCGGAACCTTAGGCCTAGTTCAATTTCAACCTCATGTCTTCAACCGCAAGTAGTTGATTCTCAAGCCCAGAAAAATCGCACTTGGCTGTCAATCGAACGATTCACTCGGCCTGGCGGCGGGATGGGCCAGATGGAGCCGCGTTTTGTCGTGGCCGCCGGGCGTGGAAATCGGGCGGTGAACTGAACCCCGCTCAAGTCGCGAGCTATGGGTTTTGTTCGGCGGCCGGGAGGAGTCAGCGAGCGCCACGGCGGCGGCGGGAAGCCGCACTTGGCCGAGCAGGGCTTGGATAATGCGCACGCCGGCGCCGATTTTCCAGCCAGGTCAAGCTGCTCCGTGCCGGTACGGCCGGAGTGTGGCCGTTGCGCGATAAATGAACGAACCTCAAGAAAACCAGACCCGGGGGAGACTATAATCCGGACGCTTGAAGTCTCCTGCTCACTTCAGCGCGGGTCTCGTCGATTGAACCGAGAAGCCATGATGAGGTGTTCCGAGGCAAGAGGGATACGAGAATGGAATACTCCCAGGCTTTGTCTGGCGAAAACGCTGCAAATCCAAGCGTGTCGGCAAGCCGCCAACTGACTTGAATCACACCGTCCAGGCCGAGAGCACCGGGCACGGGCTGGTCGTGGTGGCAGGCGATAGCGGCAGCGATTTCGTCGGGGAAGTCCCAGTCCTGAGCCAGATAGGCGCCGGCGGCGCAATGGTCGATTTCAAACAGATCGCGTTCTGTCTTGAGCAGGTCAAAGCCGAAGTCATTGGAAACGTCCAGCATGCGCGAGTACTCTGCGGGGTAGGCCGACATCATGCCAAGTGTGCCGAGATTGTGCAAAAGTCCCGCGGTGTAAGCGGTTTCATGCGCGATTTTGGCGACACGCGCAGCCTCTTCCGCGATCAAAGCCGTGGCGATGCTATGGATCCAGACCTTCCGCAGCGCCTCAACCTTGACCGATGAGCGCACCATCTTCCGAAGGACGACGAATGTCGCCATGGTCTTCACCCGGTCCATCCCCATGAGGACGATGGCCTGGGTGAGCGAGGTGACCTCCCGGCGGGCCCCGAACAGAGCCGAGTTGGCGAAGCGGAGCAGCTCGGCAGCGAAGGATGGATCCAGTTTGGCCAATTCACTCACCTGGGCGGTGCTGACGTTTTCCTGGCCGACCAGCGCCAGAATCCGCTGGGCGACGGCGGGAAAGGGCGGAACCAACCTCAGCGCCCACGGCGCCTGGGGACGAGCAAACGTCGATGACATCTCGCGCACCTCCACAGGGCTTCTCGGCCGGACGCCGCCGGATCTGAGTCCGATTCGCGTGGCCGCCGGGCGGTGGAGGTTGACGGGGGGAGGTCCATATGATGAATTGAGTTCGTCATGACAGACCGCGAACGCTTCCTGGCCGCGATGGAGTATCAGCCACGCGACCGCGCGCCATTCCACGAGTTCCCCTGGCCCACCTGGCCCGAAACGGAGGAGCGCTGGCGCGCCGAAGGCGGCTACGACCCGGCTGCGAACATTTTCGGCTGCGACGACTGGGTGATTGAATACGAGTGGTTCTTCCCCAACCCGCCATTCGAGCGCGAAGTGGTCTCCGAAGATGAAGAATACGTCACCTACGTCGATTCGCAGGGCATTCTGATGCGCGAGTTCAAGAACAACCCGCTCAGCTCGATGCCGCAGTTCCTGCGGTTTCCGGTGGAGACGCGAGAGGACTTCCGCAGGTTCTGGCAGCAGCGCATGAATGCCGACCTGGGAGCCCGGATCGGCGCGGACTGGCGCGAGCAGCTGCGCAGGCACCGCGAGCGGGACCACGTGTTCATCGTCCTGGCCGACCGTTGGGGCGGGTTCTTCGGCTCGCTACGCAACATGCTTGGCGTGGAGCCGCTCTGCATGGCCTTCCTGGAGGACCCGTCCTTTGTCGAGGAGATGATGGAGGCCGACGCCGACTTCCTCATCAGCATGCTGGGCCAGATGCTGGAAGAGACCACGATCGACGTATTCGGATTCTGGGAGGACATGGCATACAACAGCGGTCCGCTGATCGGGCCGGCGATGGTGCGAAAGTTCATGGTTCCGCGCTACAAGAAGGTGATCGACTTCGCCCGCTCGCGCGGGGTGCGCTATTTCTGCCTGGACAGCGACGGCGACGTGAGCCTGCTGATCGAGCCATGGATCGAGGCCGGCATCGACATCCTCTATCCGTGGGAGGTACAGGCGGGGATGGATCCGACGGCCGTCCGCAAGCGCTACGGGCGCAACCTGCGGCTGTGGGGAGGGGTGGACAAGCGCGCTCTCACGCGCGGCCCGGAGGCGATCGAGGCCGAGATCGAGCGTCACAAGTGGCTGATCGGCGACGGCGGTTTTGTGCCGATGCTGGACCACAGCGCGCCGCCGGACATCTCGTGGGACAACTACCGGTACTACATGGAGAGTCTGCGCCGGGCGCTGTGACCGCGGCCAGGCCGGCTCGCCGTTTGCGCGGACCCGGCGCAAGCGGCAAAACGCAGGCGCTCTCAGAACCGCCCGTACTTGTGGATGGCGTTGATCATGGCCAGGAAGTTCTCGTGGGGGATGTAGTTCACCACGCTGTGGCTGCTACCGGCGATCCAGCGGCCGCCGGGCTTCAGCACTTCCATGTGTGCGGCGACGTCGGCCTCGACTTCGGCGGGCGTGCCTTTCACCAAGGGCCAGGTGATGTCGATGTTGCCGTGCAATGTCACGCGGTGGCCGTAGCGTTTCTTGAAGTCGCGGTAGTCGATGCCGGATGGATCCATCGGCGTGACGCAGTTGACGCCCATGCCGAGGAGCATTTCCATGCCGGCGTCGATGTTGCCGTCGGAATGGAACATGATGGGCAGCCCCGCCTCGCGCATGGGCGCCAGAATCCGGTCGAAGTGGGGCTCCCAGATTTCGCGGAAGACCGACGGCCGGACAAACAGCCCCTTGTTGAAAGCGAAGTCGTCGGCCGGGTAAAGGAAGTCCACGCCGGCCTCGATGGCGCCCTGCACGAGGCCGGCGAAGTAGCCGGCCGAACGCGACATCATCTCGCTGAAAAAGTCGCGGTCCTCATGGATCATCACCATGGCGTCGGTGAGGCCGACGACAAACTCGTAGAGGGTCTGGAAGATGCAGAAGCCGGCGAGCGCCACGCCAACGCCGGTACCGCGGGCGCATTCGACGTACTCGCGCACGTAGCGCAGTTTCTCCTCGCGCTCGGCTTCACCGGGCCAGATGATGGCGTCCATATCACCACGGCACTTGATGCTGCGGTCCGTGATCAGCCCGATGGAGCCATCGGGGAAGCGCTTCTTGAGCGGGGTCCACAGCGACTCCATGATGATGACGTCCTGGCCGATGATGCGGCACAACTCGACGTAATCGACGGGCCACAGGGGCCGGGACGCCTCCGACGCGTTGCCCTTGGCCGGGTCGCCGCCGACGCCTAGCGTGTTGCCCGCGGGCCGGCCGAGGAGCTTCTCCACATGCTGGTCCTCGATCAGGATTTCGAGGTGCGGTACACGGTCAGTGGGTTCGCCGCGCAGCGTGGCAAGCAGCCGGCCGAT
>JACRKW010000301.1 GCA_016215215.1 Acidobacteriota bacterium | reverse complement strand
CGACGGCAGAATCTGGTCGTGCGTGATCATCCCGCCGCCGACGATGAGTGTCTGCAGCCGGCTCATGCCTTCAACGCCTCCATCACCGCTTCCTCAAAGCCTGCCAGGCTGTCTTCCAGCGCTTCCGCGGTGATCGACAGCGGCGGCGCGATCTTCACCGTGGAGCCCTTGAAGCCCACCGGCGAGAACAGCAGCACGCCCTTGTCCACGGCGCGCCGCGCGATCTCCCACGCCAACTCGCTGTTCGGCTCGCGCGTCTCTGGGTGAATACAGATCAGGCCCGCCACCAGGCCCTTGCCCAGCACCGCGCCCAACCGCAGGTCGCGCTGCTGGATTTCATGCAGCCGCGCGTGGAGCACCGCGCCCAGCCGCGCGGCATTGCCCGCCAGGTCGTCCCGCAGGATCACCTCCAGTGACGCCAGCGCCGCCGCACAGCACACCGGGTTGCCCGTGTGCGTCGAGGTCATGCTGCCCGGCGGGAAGATGTCCATCACTTCCGGCCGCCCGGCCACCGCCGAGATGGGCAGAGAACTCGAAATGCCCTTGCCGAACGTGGTCAGGTCCGGCAGCACTCCATAGTGCTCGAACCCCCACAGCGTCCCGGTGCGGCCGAATCCGGCCTGCACCTCATCGAAGATCAGCAGCGCCCCGTGCCGGTCGCACCACTGGCGCAGCGCGGCGGCATAAGCCGGCGGCGCAAACGCCGACGTGCCGCCTTGGTAGGTCTCTGTGATCACCCCGGCGACCTGCTCCGGCTTCACGCCCAGCTCGCTCAGCCGGCGCTCGAAGGAGTCGAAGGAGGTGTCGGTAGTCCAGAAGCCGTCGGGGAAGGGAATCTGCACGAAGCCCGGGTCGAGGTTGACGATCCACTCCTTCAGCGCCGGGATGCCGCCGGCCTGCTGCGAGCCCAGCGTCCGGCCGTGGAAGGCCTTTTCGAACGACACGATCACGTGCTTGCCGCGCCCGCCGTGGCTCACGCCCCAGGCGCGCGCCAGTTTGATGGCGCACTCCACCGCCTCAGAGCCGGTGGTGAGCAGGAAGATTTTCTTGAGCGGCTCCGGCAGCACTTCGGCCAGCCGCTTCACCAGCGCCGCGCGCTCGCGGCTGGGGAAGCAATAGGTGGTCAGCAGCATCCGGTTTACCTGGTCGTGGATCGCCTGCCGGATCTCTGGCCGGGCGTGGCCGGCGTTGGTGATCAGCACGCCGGAGGACCAGTCCACCCAGCGGTTCCCGCAGCCGTCGTAGACCTGAAAGCCCTCGGCGTGGTCCCACAGGATGGGGGGCTGTCCGCGCATTGCCAGCGGCTCATAGGCCGCCAGCGCCTGCAGCGCCTCCACCGTCCCCGGCGCCGGGATCTGGGTGGCGATGGTGCGGTACGGGGTCTGAACGAGAGGAACCTCGCGGGGTGTAAGGGAGTGCTCTGTGGCCATAGTTCTCGGTGGGTACTAGCATATCAGAGGCTTGCGAGTCGTCGCCCTGTTGGTAAACTACATTTACTTACAGAGCGAGAAACGCGGAGGACCTGTGACGGCAGTAGATGGGGAGTACGGGCTGCGCGTCGGCTTTGACACGGCGCGGGTGTTGGAGCACAGTGGGACTCTGGTGATGGACCGGCGGGACTGGCCGTTGGGCACGGTGGGGCGGGTGACGAGGTACGGACCATGAACAGAGTGCAGTTGGTTGTGGCTATGGCGGTGGCCGCGGCGGTACGCAGTCCGGGCCAGGCGCTGGCGGATCTACGGGTTCTGACGACCGAGAGCCGGCAGTATGAGCGGGTGGAACTGGGATGGCGGCCGGAGCGGGCGCCGGCGAATCCTTTCGATCCGAACGTGGCGGCGCTGGACGCATGGGTGGAGTACCCGCCGGGCAGGAAGGCGGCGGTGCCGGGTTTCTGGTTCCAGGGGTATGAGCGATCTCTCAAGGATGCGAAGGCGGTGGGGAAGGAGCGGGTGGAGGTGCTGCGCGGGACCGGCGCGCCGGAGTGGCGCGTGCGGTTCTCAAGCGGGGAGACGGGCGTTCACCGGGTGACTCTGGTGTTGCGGGAGGCAGGTGCGGAGAGGCGCAGCGAGGCGGCGGAGGTGCGCATACGGCCGGGCAAGAGCGGGGGATTTGTGCGCGTGAGCCGGAGGAATCCGCAGTTCATGGAGGACGACTCGGGCAAGTCGTTCTTCCCGATCGGCGAGAACTTATGCATGTACGAGAAGCGGGAGGGGACATACTACTTCGACAGGCTGTTGGCGAAACTGGCGGCGGCTGGCGGCAACTACGTGCGGCTGTGGCAGGAGTATTACGTGCCGAAGGAACTGGGGACGGTGGCGGGGCCTGGCGACGGCAGCTTCGCGGGGTTCCCGCTGGAAACGCAGGTGACGGGGTTGGGGCGGTACGACCTGGAATCGGCGTGGCGGCTGGACTACGTGGCGGGGCTGGCTGAGAAGCTAGGGGTGCGGTGGCAATTGTGTTTCGAGATGGTGGTGTGGTGGCAGCAGAGGCAGGAGCACCGGTGGAGCAGGAATCCGTACAACGCGGCCAACGGCGGGCCGGTGGTGAAACCGGCGGACTACCTGACTGACGAGCGGGCGCGGGAACTAGTGAAGCGCCGTCTGCGGTACAGCGTGGCGCGGTGGGGCTGGTCGACACACCTGGCGGCGTGGGAGTTGTGGAACGAGGTGGACAACCTAGAGGGGTTCACGAGCCAGGCGAATGTGGCGTGGCACAGGGAGATGGCGCAGTACCTGAAGCAGGCGGACCCATTCGGGCACCTGGTGACGACGAGCTGGCGGGACCCGGGTATGTTCGCGCTGCCGGAGATCGACATCGTGCAAGGACACTCCTATTTTGGCTCGGAAATCGACGCGGCGGAGTACACGATGGAAGACAGCGACCACTTGATGAGGCGGTTTGGGAAGCCGTTTTTCTTCGGAGAGCAGGGGATCGACGGCGACTGGGCGGCAGATCCGGAGGGGAAGCACTTCCATGATTGCCTGTGGGCGTCGGCGGTGTCGGGAGCGGCGGGATCCGGGTTGTACTGGTGGTGGCACAACTACGTGGAAACCAACGGGCTCTATCGCCACTACAAGGCGCTGGCGAAGTTCGTGGAGGGCGTGGACTGGCCGGGGAGGGATTGGCGCGCGGTGCGGCTTTCGCGGCCGAACCTGCCGGTGAGTCTAAAGGCGTACGGGGTGACGGGGAGGGACCGGGCGCTGGTGTGGCTACACGATCCGCTGGCGTTCCGGATTGTAGAGGGGAAGGGGGTACGGGGCCCGGCGCAGGCGAAGGCGAGCGTAAACGTGGTGGGGTTGGAGGACGGCGAATACGCGATCGAGTGGCGCGACACGACAACGGGCGCGGTGGTACGGGTGGACCTAGGCAAGGTAGACCATATGCGGCATTTCGGGTACGGGTTGGAGATGAGGGCGCCGGAGTTTTGGGGGGACGTTGCGGCGCGAGTGTTGAGGAGGGGGGCGGGGTGGGGATTAGGCCTTGCGCGCGGGCTGAAGCAGGCGGACACTGGGGAGGAGCAGCCCATGGGACTGAGGGCGGAGCCGTCCCGCTGAGCAGAGATGGAGGCGAAGATGGGCGCAGTGGAATCTCCGACCGGGGAGGAGTTAATCCGGCTCCTCTCTTCGAAGGTTGTCGGGCAGGAGGCGGCCTTCAGGCATATTGTTCCCTACCTGGAGATGCACCGGTCAGGACTTGCGCCGGAGGAGCGGCCGATCGGGGTGTTTCTGCTGCTGGGGCCGACGGGCACGGGGAAAACGCGGACAGTGGAGGCGCTGGCGGAGGCGCTGCACGGGAGCGCGAAGCGCTACTTGCGGATCAACTGCGGCGAGTACCAGATGGATCACGAAGTGGCGCGGCTGATTGGAGCGCCGCCGGGGTATGTCGGACACAAAGAGACAAAGCCGGTGCTGACGCAGAGCGCATTGCAGGCGGTGACGACGCCGGATTGCGACGTGTCGCTCGTGTTGTTCGACGAAGTGGAGAAGTCCGCGCCGTCACTGACGACGCTCCTGCTGGGAGTCCTCGACAAGGCGGTTTTGCAGACCGGCGACAACGCCTCAGTCAACTTCGAGCGCTGCCTGGTGTTCCTGACAAGCAACCTGGGCGCGCGCGAAATGATGAAGGAGATGAGCCCGAGCTTCGGCTTCCATGCGGGCCAGCAAAGCGACGAGAGCGAACTGGCGGCGAAGTTGGAAGGCATCGCGATGGGAGCGGTGAGAAAGCGGTTCTCGCCGGAGTTCGTGAATCGAATCGACGCTGTATTGACCTACCAGCCGCTGAGCCCGGAGAGCCTGACGCAGATCCTGGACTTGCAGATCGATGAACTTCGCCAGCATGTGAAGACGAAGTTGGGGGCGCGGAGCTTTGGGATTGACGTCACGCAACCGGCCAGGGAGTTTCTGGTGCGGCTGGGCACGGCGCCGGAGTACGGAGCCAGGGAGTTGCGGCGCACGGTTTACCGGCAACTGACTCAGCCGCTGGCGACGCTGGTGGCGCAGAACCGGATCGAGCCGGGCAGCCTGGTGACGGTTGACTGCCGTGACGGCGGAGAGGCACTCGAGATGAAGTTCTCACCCGGAGCGCCGGTGAAAGAGGTTCCGGGCAAGCCGCAGGTGCTGATTGTGGACGACAACACGGATCTGCTGCGCTTCCTGGCGACGGTGATGAGCGGCTCGGGGTGGGACATCACGATGGCGGAGTCGGCGCTGGAGGCGAGGCAGAAGACGCACGGCCGGCTGGTGGACGTGGCGCTACTGGACTACATGCTTCCGGATCAGAATGGGGTCGAGCTTGGGCTGTCGTTGAGAGAGCGCCAGCCCGAGCTGAACATTTTGATCATGACCGGCGCGCAAGTTCCGCCCAACGATGAAGAGGTTTGCCGCGTGAATGAGTTCGCAGTGATTCAGAAGCCGTTCCTAATTGAAGACGTGCTCGAACCGGTGCGGCGGAGGCTGCAAAACCGTTCGGCGGACGCGAGCAAGCGCTGACGCAAAGGGCGCGGCTGCGCGGGGCGATAGCGCAAGACGAGGGACGTCAGGCGGTGGCGGCTAGGTACTTCTTTGCCGATCGATCGCCCGACCGCCGGGCGCGCAGTAGTTCGATGGCGGATTGCCAATCCTGTTCTGCGGTGCCGCCGGCGCCGCAGCGCGCCTCCCACAGAGCGTAAGCGACGCGGGCGATCTCCTCGTGCTGGAATTCCGTACCGATCGATTGCGGCGACGACACAGCGGGTGTGGAGTGCTCGGCCCGTTGACGGGCCTGTTTTGCGGTTGACGATTTTTCCTTCCCGATGGCTGGAATAATGCGTGAGCGGTCGCGAGAACCAGGCATGGTACACCTTCCGACCATTCCCGGCCGGTCTGAACGGCTCGACCGGGTATGGCGCCATTCTCATGACCGGAGATCCGCTCCGTTGCGGGGGCCCGGTCCAGATGGATGCCCCCTGGCATGGAGGCGGAGTTCCTGGCCAGAGACAGTGTAGAGCAACAGGGGGCGGACTGGAAGCCCAAAGTGGGGAGATCAGCAGGGGAGGAATGCGCGACATGCCAAGCCCCTGGCTGAAGCCAGGGGACAAAGAGGTCGCCGGCCGTGCCACACCCGCTCCCTGGCGGTCGCGGGAGTGTTTCGGGAGCGGGCGGCCGCTGGCTGAAGCCAGGGGACAAAGAAGTTGCCGGCCGTGCCACACCCGCTCCCTGGCGGTCGCGGGAGTGTTTCGGGAGCGGGCGGCCACTGGCTGAAGCCAGGGGACAAAGAATGGGTCAGCGGGGTGGGGTAGAGGAAAGGGTGCGGGCCGAATGGGGCCAGGTGAAGGAGAGGACGCCTTCGGGCGAGGACTGCAGTAGGGTGGAATCCAGATGGTAGGCGGTATTGGGGCGGGCGTCGAGAATCCAGGATTGGAGGCCGGCCTTGACCTTGAGGTTGAGGCTTTCGAGGGGGCGCGGGTCGCGGGAGAAGACGACGAGGGAGTTGCCGATGCGGAGGGCGACGGCGCCGGGGCCTGACTTGAGGATCTGGACCTTGGGGAGGGGGCGGCTGTCAGAGGCCAGACGCGGGAAGAGCACGTTCAGAAAGCGATGGGAGAGACCGGGGGCGGCGGGCTCTACTTCCACGCGCCAAAGGCCCTTGGGCTTGGGGCTGGCGTCCCCTTTGCCGGGGTCAGGCGCAAGATTCCGGCCACGGAAGCCTGCGGACTGGTCGCCGCTGGATTCCACATAGCCGGAGAAACTGGGGCCGCCGATCTTAAGTGTGCGGACTGGCTTAGGGAGAAGCGCGATGTGGGTGAGGACGCCGCGCTGGTCAGAGGTGGCGAGGGTGCGGTCGCGTGTGGCGAGGATCCCGTCGGAGGGGCCGAGGCCGGAGAGGAGCTTCTCGGAGCGCCCGCGGGGCTTGGAGAGGCTGTGAAGCAGGAACTTGGGCGTGAACGTGGGCCTGGTTGTCTCGATGCGGTCAAAGACGACGAAGGCCTGTTCGGCGCGCAGGTAGACGAACTGGCGGGTGACGAGCGAGACCTTGGCTTCAGCGCCCTGTTCGGCGAAGCGTGTGGAGTTGTAGGCGGCGGTGATGTCTGCGGCGATGTAATCGAGTGCGCCGGGGATGGACTCAAAGGCGGTAATGGTGGCGCGTTCGAGGTGGGGACCGGAGTTGAGGGAGCGGCGGAAGTGATCGAGGTCGACGCAATCGAATCCAGTGGGGCTGATGACGCGCTGGCCGCCGGAGAGGGCGGTCCATGCCGGATCCTTTCGGGTGGTGAGGTTGCGGGCGGATTCACCGGGCGCCAGGATCAGGAGGCCGTTGGAGGCGACGGTCTGGGCGGCGTAACCGAGACGGTAAGCGCCGTCGTAGGGTGATGCGCCATAGACGCCGGTGAGGGGGGCGAGGAGGCCTCCGAGCTGAATGGAGAAAGTGCCGGTGTCGTAGTGGTCGTGATGGGCGAGCAGGTCGCCGGCCTTGAAGGTAGCGAAGAGCTCGTCGGGGCCCTCCCAGCCGTTGCGCATGAAGGCGACGCCGAGGGTATCCCGGCCGAACAGCATGGATTGAGGGAGATGGTCGCGAAGGTAGGCCTGAGGATTGGCGGGGTCGTAGCCAGGCGGGCGGCCGGCGGGGTCATAGGCGAGGGCGGCGTACCAATGGACGGGCCGCTTGCCGTAGGGAACGGGGGAGCGCTGGCGGAAAAGATCGGAGGCGGCCATGACGGCGGGGTCGCGCGAGACACGGGCGAAGTAGTCGATGGAGGCCTCCCAATAGCCGGTGTCGCCCAGGCGCAGGGAACCGACGGAATCGCCGTAGGGCTCGAAGATGCCGTTGGGGCCGAGCTGGTAGAGGGACCAGAGCCCGATCTTGCGCATGACTGCGCGGATCGAGATGGAGTCGATGCTGTCGAGCCCGGTGGCGGAGATGAAGCAATCGGCAGCGAGGGCATAGGGGAGGGCGCGGTTGTAGATCCAGTAGCTGGGGCCTTCGGGCCAGCCTTCGGAGGCGTTGAGGGCGCGGATCGCGCCGGCGTAGTGGGCGGCGGCGCGGCGGAGGTTGGGCTCCTGCGAGGGCCGGTCGCCGATGGCGAGGGCAGCGATCATGGCGCCGTTGGCGGCCTGGTTGCGGCCGTGCCAGAGGGCCATACCGGCGGCATCGAGCTCGGCCAGTTCGGCTTCCAGGCTTTCGCCGATGCGATTGGCGGCGAGCTCGCGCTGGTCCGGGGAGAGGGCCGGGTGGTGGTAGAGCCAGTCGAAGGCGAGGGCGAAGGACCAGATGTTGGAGTAGTCGCCCGGCGTGGTCTTTTTGATTGGCGTATTGAGGAGGAGGCGGGCGGCTTCCATAGCGTGCTTGTCGTCGCCGGTGACGATCCAGGCGGCGGCGGCCATGGCGGGATGGAGAGCGGCGGGCGGGGTGGCGAGGGTGTGGTCGAAGACAGAACGGAAGAAGGCGTCCTCGGCGTAGAGCGCACGGACCTGCTCGAAGGTACGGGCGGGGATGGGGGTGGCAGCGGAGCGGAAGACCAGGCGGGGGTGGCCGGGGATGAGAGGGGGTTGGGCGAGGAGGGCTGGTGCGAGGAGGAGGAGACCGGCGAGGGGGACGCGCATGGGATTCCTAGTAGGAGATTGAGACGGAGCGGCAACGGATGAGGCCGGGCGCGTCGATGACATAGGTGGCGGCGTTGCCGGTGAAGTCCCGGCGGCGCAAGATCTGGCGATGGGACCTGGGACCGGCGGCGGTCTGGTAGTGGTAGACGATTTCAATGGGAGCGGTGATGGCGGAGGCGTCGGCCACGGCGAAGCGGAGGGTGTTGCGGCCGGCGAAGAGGGGCGGGATGGACATGATGCCGTTCTCGAAGTAGAGCTTCAAGGAGAGGGTGGAGCGGGCAGGGGTGGCGTCGCGTAGGCGGAGCTGGAAGCGGTAGACGCCGTGGATGCCCACATCCTTGCCGTTGAAGCGGGGGCGCCCCAGCTCAGCATTGTGGGGACCTGTTCCGGTGAGGAGGGGTTGCCATTCGGACCAGACGTCGGACTGGGCGGCGTTGGAGGTCTTGGCGGCCAGGGTGCGGATGTCGAGGACGGGGGCAGCGGCGCCGGAAGCAGCGAGGGTGGCGGAGACAAGCCCGTCGACGAGGACGTAAGGGGAGCGGATGTCGATAACGGACTGGCCGGATTCGGCGAGGTTGGGGGTGTAAGTGAGAACGCCGTAGGCCTGACCGATGGTGCGGCCGCCGGCGAGATCGGCGGGGTAGCCCTCGTTGGCGGGGACGGTGGAGAGGTGGGCGCGGGCGCGCTGGTAGTTGGGATCGAACTTGGACCAGTTGGCGTCGTGGGAGGATTCGCTGACCCGATAGAAACGGCCGGAGGGCAGGAAGGGGAATTCGCGTTTAGACTGGGCGGAGGCCGGGACATAGAACTTGCGGGCGGAATTGTCCCAAAAGCGCTCAACGGTTGCGCCCCGGGGGAGGGTGAAGTCCATGTCGTGGAAGGTTGTTCCCATGCGGTAGGCGCCGTCGCCGAAGACGTTCTCCTTGGGAGCCCCGGCGGCGCGCCAGGCCTTTTCGGAGTCGAACCAGGCGGGCTGGATCAGGAGGGCGCGCTGCCACTCGAGGCCGGCGATTTCGAAGAAGGGGCGGCAACGGTTGCGGTACTCTCGATTTCGTTCGAAATTGCCGTGGATCTCGGACCAGTCGAGGACACGGGCGTCTGGGGCGTCGCGTTCAATGAGGTAGTAGCCATAGCGGGGATCGAAAGCGCCGTGGCGGCCGTCCATGCGGAGCCGGAACATGGTGTGGTAGCCGCCGTCGTCGTGCTGGGTGATGACGCGCTCGGCGGCATGAGGGTCATGTTTGAATTCCTGCCAGGCGGCCTCGGCGATGCGGCTGGTGGTATCGCAGTAGCCCCAGCCGTAGACGAACAGGCCCTTGTGGGCATCGAGGACGTAGCGTTCCTTGCCGTAGTCCCCTTCGAAGGCCTGAATCATGCCGCCGACGGCCATGCGGGAGAAGAGACGGAGCCACTCGAAAAAGGCCTTGCCCTGGGCGGTTTCGGAGGCCTTCTCCGTGCCGGAGATGCGGATGACGTCGGAGGTCCACTCGCGGAGGTTGGTGGGGCGGGGCCACTGCTCATTGCTGAGGAGAGGGCCCTTGATAGGGGCGGGCTGGGCCCAGGCGGGCAGCACGGCGAAGAGCAAGAGTGCGGCTTTGCAGTTCATGGGAGTTTCAAGTCAAGGCGGTGGACCTGGCGGCAGTGGAGCTGGAAGGCCTGGTAGAGGGGCTCGACTCCGTAGCGGACGCCAGGGGTGAAGTGGAAGCTCCAGGTCTCGTTGGAGAGGAGGAGGGAGATGGGAGTTCCCGGCGGGGCAGCGGCGGAGAGCTTGACGAGGCTGGAGAGTTCCTTGGCACCGGTCCATTCGCGCTGTTTCTGCTCCTCGAGGCGGGCGATTTCGGAGAGCCAGGGCGAATCGGAGTGGATTTTGGCGCGGTACCAGTTGCCTTTGTCGAAGGGGTCGAGGCCCTGGGGGATCCTGATCCAGATGGTGGCCTCTTCGCCGGGCTCGAGGAGGCCGTTGCCGTTGCCTTTGCCCTCAGTGATGGTGCGCAGGAGGGAAGCGCCTCCGCCCTGATTGCCTTTTTGGCGGAAGACGGGGAGGGTGACGGTGCGGCCGTCGAGGATCTCGACGGCTGAAGGAGTAGGCAGGGGATGGGGGGCGATCATGAGATCGACGGCCTCAGTGGCGGAGGTCTGTCCGGAGGAAAGCCTGACCTGGATTCGCGCGGGAGCGAAGTCGCCAGAGGCGGCGGTGAAGAAGGCCGGGAAGCGGCCGGTGAGGTCGATGGTCGTGCCGGGGGGGATTTCGTCAATGGTCGTGCGGGCGGACTTGAGCTCGACAGTGGGGTAGTCAGAGGAGAGCTCGACCTTCACATCGCGCAGGGGTTCGGTGCGGGGATTGTAGACGCGGATGGGAAGCGGCGTGTCGACACCGGGGAGAACGCGGAGGCACTCGCCGGGTGAGACGGGCAACAGGACGGGCGGCTGCGCACCGGCGCCGGGGCCGGTGAAGCTGAGTTGATGGCCCGAGCCGTCGATGGTAAAGCGCAGACGGCCGCCGGGAGTGGCGGTGAGGGATTGCCGGCGGGACTGGCCGCCAGAAAGGGGAGCGTCGGTGAGCTGGTAGGCGGCGCCAGCGCGGAAGAGGGGAGGGGTGGTGATGGTGATGCGGCGATCCGGAACGGGGGGGCCGTCGGGAGCCCACAAGCGGGTGGAGACGCGGAGCCCGGACTGGGAGACGCCGGAGAGGAAAATGTACCCAGGCGTGGGGCCGGAGGAGGCGACCTCCCAGCCCCAGGCAGAGAAGCGGGGGAATGGGCTGGCATGGTGGAACTGCTCGGGGGGGGTGTCGAGGGCGGAGTTGGCGAAGGCTCTGAGGTGAAAGGCGAAGGTCTCGCCGATGGAGGTGGCCCAGTGGCGGTGGTACTCGTCCTGGCGGAACTCGAAGTCGACGGACGGTGTGCGGGCGTAGGCGGCGCGGGTTTCTTCGTGATACTGGCTGATGTAGTCGCCGCTGGCGCGAACGAGGCGGACCATGGTGCGGGTGTGGTTGAGGACGTGGTCCTTGGGACGCCAGAGATCAAGTGGGGGTAGCGGGCGGAGAGGTAGAGGCTCATGTAGCCGCCCATGCTCAGGCCTGAGGTGGCGCGGTGGCGGCGGTCCGGAAGGGTGCGCAGGGTGGAGTCGATGTGGGAGACGAGTTCGAGGAAGTACTCGCCGAAGTCGTAGGCGCCGCCGTCGCGGTAGATGTCGTAGGGCGTGCCGCCATAGAAGCCGGTGTAATGCTCTGGGATCATGCCATCGACGGCGACAACGATGGCGGGGTTGCGGGAGACGAAGTCGAGGATCTTGGGAACGGTGTCCTTGCCGTCGTCGTAACGTTCAAGGGTATAGCGATCACTGTGGCCGTGGAAGTAATAGATGACGGGGTAGCGCTGGGCGCCCTGGTCGTAGGCGGCGGGGAGGAAGAGGCGGTAGTGGCGGTCCTGGGCAAAGACGCGGCTGGAATGGGTGCGGTCCTCGTAGGGGGGGCGGAAGAGGGCGAGGAGGGCCAAGAGCTTCCACATGGCGGACAGTTTATCAGACAGAGTACTTGACTCGCCAAGTAAGTGAACTTAACATACTAAATACGCGACGGTACGGACACCAGCGTCTCGCGAGCAACTCCCAAAGGACTTGAAGTGGCATGAAGTGGTTAGCGGCTGCGATTGTGCTGAGTTTGACGGCGGCGGAGCCGTTGCCGACAGAGCTTTTTCTGCGGGGACACGCAGTGATTCCCACGCCGCAGAAAGTGACGTTGCGGCCAGGGGACGTGGTGTTGGACGAGGGATGGACGATGGATGCTCCGGCGCACATTGCGTCGCGCTGGCTGGCTGGGGACATGAAGGATTTCCAGGGGCTGGAGCTGAAACAGGGTGCAGGGGCGAAGTCGATCGTTCTGCGAGTGCGGGCTGGCGCGGTGGGCGGCGGGCCGGCAGAGACGCAGGCGCAGGCCTACCGGTTGGTGGTGCGGCCGGGGCGGATCGAGGTGACGGGCAACGGCGACGCGGGACTGCTGTACGGGGTGCAGACACTGGTGCAGCTTGTGAAGCGCGGGCCGAGGGGCGCGTTGACGGCGCCGGAGTGCGAAATCGAGGACTGGCCCCGGCTGGCGTTGCGGTTCCTGCATTGGGACACCAAACACCATCAGGACAAGCTGACTACTTTGAAGAGATATCTGGACTGGGCGGTGCGGTTCAAGGTGAACATGATCGGGTTCGAACTGGAGGACAAGTTCTCGTACCCGTCCAATCCGGTGATTGGCGCGCCGGGGGCGTTCACGCCGGCGGAGTTGCAGGAGTTGGTGGACTACGGCCTGGAGCGGTTCATCCAGGTGGTGCCGATTGTACAGTCGCCGGCGCACATGGCGTACGTGCTAAAACACCCGCAGTTTGCGACGCTGCGCGCGGACGGGAACAACTACCAGTCGTGCCTGTGCCTGGAGGACACCTACAAACTGATCTTCCAGATGTACGATGACCTGATCGCGGCGACCAAGGGCATCGACTATTTCTTCGTGTCGACCGATGAAGTGTACTACGCGGGGATTGGGGCCAACTGCAAGCAGCCGTACACGCCGGAGAACCGGAGCGCGTTGTGGGCGGAGTTCGCAAAGCGGGCGCACGACCACCTGGCGGGGAAGGGAAGGCGGATGCTGGCGTGGCTGGAGTATCCGCTGCTGGCGAAGGACCTGGAGAAGATTCCCTCGGGAGTGATCGACGGGGTGGTGGGGGAAGACAGCTACGTGGAGATTGAGAAGCGGAAGGGCATGAGGCAGCTTGTGTACACGTCGACGCAGGGGGCCGAGTTCCTGTTTCCGGATCATCTGGCGATGGAGAGCATGCCAGCGGGGACGGCGTTTGGCGAGTTTGAGGAGGTGTTCACGCCGGGAAGGCTGAGCGCGCTGTACCGCGGCGTGGCCGAGGCGCGGGCGATGACGATGAACCCGATTGGGGTGTTTGCGGCGGCGTGGGACGACTCGGGGCTGCACAACGAGACGTTCTGGCTGGGATGGAGCGCGGTGGCGAGGTGGGGCTGGAGGCCGGGCATGCCGGGCGCGGAGCAACACGCCTCGGAGTTTATGCAGGTGTACTACGGTCCGCAGACGACGGGCATGGTGGAGATTTACAGGACACTGCAAAGCCAGGCAAGGGCGTGGCAGCGGACATGGGACCGGGTGATCTCACGGGTGCGTGCGCCGGGGTATGGCAACTCGGAGGGCAAGGGGATTGGGACGGCCCGGCACGACCTGACGCTGGAAGCGCCGGCGCTGCCGGACGGGCAGTACCTGGAGATCAAGCCTCGATTCACGACGAAGTACCGCGCATGGGTGGCGGAGGCTTCGGGGCGAAGCCTGGAAAACGACAGGCTGCGGCAGGCGATTGTGGGGAACATGCTGACGGCGGAGAGGAACCGGTACAACCTGGAAGTGCTGCTGGCGCTGGCGCGGTTCACGGGTCATCACTGGAGGCTGCTGAGCGCCCTGGGTGACGCCGAACAAGGGCTGGAGAAGGCCGCGGCGGAGGCCAAGCAAGGCCGCGCGGCGATGGCAGTGGGCCATTTGGTCGCGGCTCACAACCTGGTGGCGCAGGTGGAGCAGGAAGCACCGGCGATATCGCGCGATCTGACGGCGGTGTTCGAGAAGAGCCGGAAGCCGAAAGGCATGGCGGCGGGCGGCAGGCAGTTCGTGCACGTGCTGGATGACAGCAAAGACCACTGGGCGGACCGGACGCCGGACCTGGGGTTTATGTTTGCGCCGGAGAGGTCGATCGGATTGCCAGCGTGGCGGGCGGAACTGAGCAGAATCACGAAGGTGTATGCAGCGGCGCACAAGGTGGCGGTGCGGGGTTTAGCAATGCCGAGGCTTGAGGAGTAAGACAGTTTGAAAGAGATGAAGGTGAAGACGTTACAAAGACACAGCAAGCCGGGCCGGATGGGGGCTTCCGGGATGAGGAGGGTGAACAGCGCGCTGTTGCTGGAGATTATCCGGGAGAAGGGGCTTGTTTCGCGAGCTGAACTGGCGCGGCTGAGCGGGTTGACCAAACCGACGGTATCGAGCCAGGTGTCCGATCTGTTGGAGCGCGACGTGGTGCTGGAGGAGGGCGAGGGGGAGCCGGATTCGCGGGGTGGGAAACCTCCAAAGCTGCTACGGTTCAACGCCGAGCGGGGGTGCCTGGTGGCGGCCGAGATCGGGTCGTCGGCAATCCGGGTGTGGCTGGTGGATCTGAACGGGAATCGGCTGGATGAAGAAGAAGCCGCGTGCATGCCCGGAGCCGGGGCGGACCGTGTTCTGGAGACGGCCGGCGGATTGATTGAGGCGGTCTTGGGGCGGCGGCGGGGCAGGAAACCGGAGTTGTTGGGGATTGCGATTGCGGCGCCGGGCCGGGTGGACGCGCGGTCGGGCACGGTGCTGGAGGCGGGGAACGTCTTTCACTGGAGAAATGTGGAGGTCCGGAAGAGGGTGGAGGAGCGCTTTGGCGTTCCGGTGCTGGTGGATAACGACGTGAATTTCGCGGCTCTGGGCGAGATGCATTCCGGGCTGGCGGTGGGAGTACAGAACTTCCTGTTGGTGCGGTTGGGCACGGGCGTTGGAGCGGGCCTGGTGCTCGGCGGCAGGCTGTACCAGGGGACGCATTGGGCGGCGGGCGAGATCGCGCACATGGTTTTCGATCGTGCGGCGGCGGTGGAAGGGTCTTCAGAGAGAGGATTGCTTGAGTCGGCGATTGGGAGCGACCGGGTACGGGAGAAGGTGAGGACGGCGAGAGCCGGAGAGACGGTGGAAGTTGAGCAGTTGCCAACCGCCGACCTGGCGGGAGAGTTGAAAGAAGCGTTGGGGCGCGGAGACGCGGTAGCGGCGCGCGTGGTGGACGAGCTGGCAGCGCAACTGAGCATTACAGTGGCGGACCTGGCGGCGACGATCGATCCGGAGTTGATCGTGCTGGCTGGGGATCTTTTTGAATTGGTGACGGATCGGATTCGTGAATTGGTGGGGCGGGTGATTCCGTGGCCGGTGCGCATCGAGCTGTCAGCGCTCGGCTCCGACGCCGCCCTAATGGGAGCCATGGGAGCGGCCCGTGGCCTGGCTCATGACTTATTGTGCGACCTGGGTCGCGAAAACATTTCAGACTAACGATTAACGAGGTAGCTTTCGATGCATATGGTATCCCGACGTTCATTGTTCCTGGTGACGCTGGCGCTTTGCCTCAGCGTTCCGGCGTATCCACAGACAGGCACCGGCGTAGTCAGGGGAACGGTCTATGATCCCGCGCGCGCCTCGGTTCCGGGCGCCAAGCTGGTGTTGACGCAGACCAGCACGAACGTCTCCAGGCAGAGCACGACAAACGAGGTCGGGTTCTACCTGTTTGCGGGGATCGCGCCTGGCAAGTACAAGCTCACGGCCGAACACCAGGGCTTCAAGAAATGGACATCTCAGATCGAGTTGCAGGCGGGCCAGGTGGAGGTGATTGAGCCGGCGCTGGAGGTGGGCAGCGTGGATTCGGTGGTGGAGGTGTCCGGGGCGGCGCCGGTGATCACTACGGAGAGTTCGGAGGTGAGCGACGTCAAAGACGCGCTGCGGATCCAGCAACTGCCGTTGAACGGACGATCTGTGACGAACCTGTTCGACCTGACTCCCGGGGTTGAAGGCGGCGGCAACCCGCGCGTGAACGGGATGAAGGTGGGATCAATGGAGATGACGCTGGACGGGATGTCGCTGGTTGACCGTTTCGGGGGCGGCATGGCGCGCGTTCAGCCGGGACTGGACACGGTGCAGGAGTTCCGGATCGAGACGGTAGGGTCAGGTGCGCAGTTTTCACGCCCGGCGACCGTAACGCTGGTGACCAAGAGTGGCACGAACGAGTTGCACGGCTCGCTGTTTGAGACATTCCGCAACAACGGCGGAGGGCTGAGGGCGCGACAGCGGCAGAGCGGCAACGCACCGGCGGCGTTTTACGTGCGCAACGAGTATGGCGGATCGGCCGGCGGTCCGGTGATGATTCCGAAGCTGTACGACGGCCGGAACAGGACGTTCTGGTTTGCCGCATTCGAAGGATTGCGAGAACGCCAGAAGAGGATCTCGAACGGCAACATAGTTCCCACGCAGGCCATGTGGGACGGGGATTTCAGCGGGATCATCAACTCCAACAACGTCCGTACGACGATCTACGATCCGGTGACGACGGCCGCCAACGGCACGCGAACGCCGTTTGCAGGCAACATCATCCCGAAGAGCAGACAGAATCCGGTGTATGCAGTGATGCAGTCCGTGACGCACCTGCCCACCAACAACGTGAACCCTTACCTGGGCGGCAACATGGATGAGGTTTACGCCAACAAGGGCGACAGCGGCAATCTGACGCTGAAGGGCGATCAACAAGTGGGGAGCAAGGACAACCTGTCTTTCCGCTTCACGCGGTCGACACGGTTTAACGCCGTCACTGGCGGCGTGTTCGGCACACCGAGGACGGACATGACCAACGGATTCGGGACGAGCCGCGGGGACTACAGCATTTTCAACGGCACGGCACGGTGGACGAAGTCCTTCACGCCGACTCTGCTGAGCGAGTTGATGGTGGCGGCGCACCACTCCCCCAAGAGTTCCGGGACGCTGGCGGACAGCACAGACTGGCAAGCGAAGCTAGGGTTCCCGAACCCGTTCAAGCAGACAGGTTGGCCCACGCTCTATGCCGGCAACTTCGGCTGGGATGGAGACAACCGCAAGGAAGAGATCCTATCGGCCTGGGTGATTGAAGAGAATCTGACCTGGGTGAAGGGCAAGCACACGATGAAGATCGGCGGCAAGTTCCGTCCGGAGTACAACAGCGTGCAAGAACTGGCTCAGCAGCAGGGCGACGAGTGGTTCGGCGGATCGTGGACGTCGCAATACGACCCCAGCCGCGACGGCGGGGTGGCGTTTACGGGCGACGGGCTGGCCGACATGGCGCTGGGCCTGCCGCACTACGTCGGAGCGAATTACAACCGTGGATTCTTCGACTTCAGACAGAAGGAGATCGGCCTGTACTTCAACGACACCTGGAAGGTGACGCCCAAGCTGACTCTGGACCTGGGAGTACGTTGGGACAAGTGGACGGCTTACCGGGAGAAGTACAACAGGCTGGTGAACGTGGACCTGCGCAGCGTCGGCAGCGTGTTCCAAGTAGTTTCGCCGGGAGACGTGCGAATCGAGGACATGCCGAACATTCCGGCAGGCCTGATCGGCTCGTGGAAGGCCCGCGGGCTGACGTGGAAGACCGCCAACGAGGTCGGATTGCCGAGCAATCTGGTGGCGGGCGACAACAACAACTTCGGACCACGGCTCGGCTTCGCCTACAAGGTGAACGACAAGACCGTGGTGCGCGGCGGATACGGGCAGTTCTTCTGGACCATGCCGTTGTCGCAGATCCTCCAAGCGGCGCGCAGGAATCCGCCGCTGTCGCTGTTGTTCACCACTGACGTG
>JACRKW010000131.1 GCA_016215215.1 Acidobacteriota bacterium | reverse complement strand
GAACTTGCGCCCGCCGTCGCCGGCCTGCTCGACGACGAAGCCGGACGCGCCCGCACCGGCGCCCGGTGCAGGGAACTGGCCGAAGCGCGGCGTGGCGCCACTGCCCGTGCCCTGAACCACATCCGCGAGGCCAATGACGGTGCGCTGGTCCTCCCTCCCCGCTTCAACCCCCTCTCGCCTCTCTGGCGCGCCGGTGTCGCCGTCGACCGGGCGCTCTCCCATCTCCGGCTGGACCTACCCGGCCGCCCCGTGGTTAGCGTCGGCAACCTCGCCATGGGCGGCACAGGCAAAACGCCCTTCGTGATCTGGCTCTGCCAGCGCCTCGCCGCCCGCGGCCTCAAGCCCGCCGTCCTGACCCGCGGCTACAAGCGGGAGTCCTCCGAAGCCGTCACCACGCTGCTGCCCGGTGAATCGGCCCCCGTCGCCGTCACCGGCGAGGAGCCCCAGCTCATCCTCCGCTCCGGCAGCGCCGCCCTCGCCATCGGAGCAGATCGCCAGGCCGCCCGCTGGGCCCTCGAGCAGCGCTTTCATGCCGATGTCTATGTTCTCGACGACGGTTTTCAGCACTGGCGCATGAGGCGCGACCTCGACATCGTTCTGATCGACGCCCTCGACCCCTTCCGCGGCGGCGTCTTTCCGCGCGGCCGTCTCCGCGAGCCCTTCTCCGCGCTGTGCCGCGCCGGCGCCATCGTCATCACCCGCGCCGAGCCTGGGCGCCGCTATGGCGCCCTGGTCGAGGAGATTCGCAGCCATTCCCCCGCCACGCCCATCTTCTTCGCCTCCGTCCAGGCATCAATCCCTGAATTGCCCCCGGATGCCGCCATTGGGGCATTCTGCGGCCTGGGCCAGCCCGAGAGCTTCCGCCGCACCCTCAGCAGCCTCGGCATCGAACCCATTCTCTTTGAGCAGTTCCCCGACCACCACCGCTACAGTGCCGCCGACCTCGAGCCCCTGGCGGCCCGCGCCGGCGTCCTCCTCACCACCGAGAAGGACCTGCTGAACATCGACCCAGCCCTCGCCCACCGGTGCCGCATCGCCGCCGTGCCCGCCCGGATCGAAGTCGACGACGAGGCCCGACTCATCGAGCTGGTCATGGGCTGTCTGGCGCCCGCACAGCAGTAGGGCAATCTGGATCCCCCGGGTCCGTCTGGGTATATACTGGCCGCGACAGAGAGACCAACATGAATGACCCTACTGATCGCATGAAACTGAACCGGCGGCGCATGCTGGGAGCGGTGGCTCTGCCACTCGTCGCCCGGCCGGCCGCGGCCACGACGCCAGTTTCCATCCCGGCTGTGACGATCGGGAAATTCCAGATCACTCGTCTGGTCGCGGGCTACAACCCCATCGGCGGCTACTCGCACGCCGTTCCGAAGCTCAGCGCAATCATGCGTGATTGGTTTACGCCGCAGCGAACGCTCGATTATGCGCTGTCATGCGAACGGAATGGAATCAACACTTGGCAGATCAGCGTGGACCAGCGGGTCTTCGGCGCAATCCGGGCGGCACGTGAACGCGGCTCGAAGCTGCAGATCATCTGCCTGATGCGCGATGAAGAGCCGGCTACCTGGAAGGAGATCGTCGATCTCAAGCCCATCGCCGTCGTCCATCACGGCGGCGTGACCGATCGCTTCTACTACCGTGGTGAACAGGGCAAGGTCCGGGACTTCGTCAAGAAGGCGCACGACTTCGGTTTGATGGCCGGAGTGTCATCGCACGTCCCCGAACATATCGCCCGCCTCGAGGATGCAGGTTGGGAACAGGATCTTTACATGACCTGTCTCTACAACGTCGTGCGTGAAGCCGCGGCGCTGAAGGCGGGGCTGGGCGATGTCCCTGTCGACGAATTGTTCCTCTCCCGCGATCCGGAACGCATGACCGAGGTCATCCGGCAGGTACGGCGTCCCTGCCTGGCTTTCAAGGTCTTCGCCGCCGGGCGCCTGTGCAACAACCAGGCCTCCATGGAAAAGGCGTTGCGTTACGTCTATCAGCGCATCAAGCCGGGCGACGGCTTGATCGTAGGGATGTTTCCCATTCTGACCGACGAGATCGCGATGAACACCGGGATGGTTCGGCAGATTCTGGCCGAGAGCTAAGAGCCGGGAGACGATGATGCCCGAGTGCTACTATCTTGGGCATCATGTTGCGACGGACCCTATTCGGATTGGCTCCAGCGGTGCTCCTAGGCGGGACGCGCCGCCCCTGGCGGGAAGTAGAGCGCATCCTGGAGCGCGGCGATTTCCAGGGCCGTCTTTCGGTGGATGATCTGCCGACTCCCGCATTGCTGGTCGATCTCGACGCGCTCGACGCCAACATCGCCAAAATGGCCGCGCACTGCCGGGCGAAGAATCGTGCGCTGCGCCCGCACGGCAAGACGCACAAGTGTCCGGAGATCGCCCGCCGGTTGATCTCAGCAGGCGCCGTGGGCGCCTGCGCGGCCAAGTTGAGCGAGGCGGAGGCGTTCGCGCGCGCCGGCATTGGCGGCCTGCTTGTCACCACTGCGGTTGTCGGCCAGCACAAACTGGAACGCGCCGTGCGGTTGGCGCGCCTGAAGCCTGAGACGACGTTTTGCGTGGATGACGCCGGCAATTTGGCCGATCTCGACGAGGCGGCGCGGGAGGCGAAGGTGCGGCTGAACGTGGCAGTCGATCTCTATGTCGGCACCCGCACAGGCATTCCGGCCGGACCCCCGGCCGTGACGCTGGCGCAGGCGATCGCACGGCGCAAGAACGTGCGCTTCACCGGACTCCAGGCTTACGCCGGACACGCGTCGCACAGGAACGGCTTTGAAGCGCGGCGCGAGTTGTCACGCGGCGTCATGCAAACGGCCGTCGAAACCAGGCGGCTGATCGAGGCCGCCGGTATCCCGTGTCCTCTGCTCAGCTGCGGCTCCACCGGCACCTACAACATCGACTGCGACATCGACGGCATCACCGAACTGCAGCCTGGCAGCTTCTTGTTCATGGACGTCGATTACGCCCGCATCGGCGGGCAGGACGGCCCTGTTTACCGCGATTTCCGCCATTCCCTCACTGTTCTGACCACAGTGGTCAGCAAGCCTTCCGCCGTCGAGGCCGTGGTAGATGGCGGGCTCAAAGCCTTTTCAACGGACAAGCCGTTCACGCCAGAGGCCAAGGGGATCGATGGAATCGTATTCTCCTGGGGTGGCGACGAGCACGGCAAACTCAATCTGACCAAGGCTTCCAGGACGCTGAATGTGGGTGACCGCGTCGAGTTCGTCGTTCCCCACTGCGATCCGACGGTGAACCTCTACGACCGTATGTATGGAGTCCGGGGCTCGCAGGTGGAAACGTCCTGGCTGATTGCGGCGCGGGGCATGAGCCAGTAGCGCTTGCTGCAACCCGCCGTCAGAGCTCAATCCCCTCCCGCGCCAGCAACGCGCGCTTCACATCCAGCCCCGCCGCATACCCCGTCAGCGTACCGTCGGCGCCGATCACGCGGTGGCACGGCACGAAGATCGGGAGCGGATTGGCGCCGTTCGCCGCGCCGACCGCGCGCACCGCCTTCGGCTTGCCGATGGCCTCGGCGATGTCTCCGTAACAGCGCAGCTCGCCGAACGGGATGTAGCTCAGCGCCTCCCACACGCGGCACTGAAACTCCGTCCCCTCCAGCTCGAACTGCACCGAAAAGGCCCGCCTTTTCCCGGCCCAGTACTGCTTCAACTCCACGGCGGCCTGCTTCAGCACTGGCAGCTTGTCGTCTCGATCCTGAGCACGCCATCCCTTCGGCGGTTTGGCGGGGTCCGTGCCGAACGTCGCCCGGCGCAGCGCCTCGCCCTCCCCCTCCACAAACAGCACCAGTCCCTTTTCCAGTTCCACCGCGGTCCAGTTCGGCATGGGTCCAGTATAATCGTCCCGTTGCCATGCCCCGAGGTTTTCCGCTCTTCGTCATCGCCTTCTTCCTGCTCGTCGCGCTGGCGTGGGGCGTGTTGGCCGCCACCCAGCAGGACCGTGACATCACGACAGAGATCACCATCGACGCCCCTCCAGAACAGGTCTGGCGCGTCCTCGCCGCCACCAATGACTACCCGCTCTGGAACCCCCTCGTCCTCCAACTCTCCGGCCACCTGCAACTTGGCGAGAAACTCCGCATCACCGTCCCGGCGGGCGAGTCCAACCAGGTGACCCTCACCGTCCGCGTCACCACCCTGATCCTCAATCGCGAACTCGCGTGGCAGGGCGGCATCCCAGTCCCAGGCATCTTTGAGGGCGACCACCATATGCGACTGGAGGCGGCCGGCGACGGGCGCACCAGGTTCCTTCACTTCGAGCATTACAACGGCCTCCTGGTGGGCCCGTTCATGCGCGGCTTGCTCGACCGCACCGAACGCGGCTTCCACGAGATGAACAGCGCTCTCAAAGCCCGGGTCGAAAAGGGACTCTGACCAGAACCCCGGGCTGCGCTACCATAGCTTCCAATAAGCCTTGAGAGGGGCTTTGCATGAGGGTTCGCTGGTTCACTCTATTCCTTGCCGCGCTGGCCGCGGCCAAGCCCGTCGACTTCAGCAAGGATGTCCGCCCCATCCTCTCCGACAAGTGTTTCCAGTGCCACGGGCCGGATGAGAAGAACCGCAAGGCATCTCTCCGCCTTGATTCCAAGGACGACGCTTTCAACCGCGTCCTCACCCCAGGCAATGCCGCCGCCTCCAAGCTGTTCCAGCGCGTCAGCCACGAAAAGAAGGCTCTCCGCATGCCACCGGCCTATTCCGGCATGACCCTGAGCGAGGCTGAAATCGGCACACTCAAACGATGGATCGACGAGGGCGCAAAGTGGGAAACCCACTGGGCCTATACGCCACCGCGGAAGAAAGACCCGCCCGAGGTCGCCCTGAAGTCCTGGCCCCGAAATCCCATCGACCACTTCATCCTCGCCCGTCTTCAGCGCGAAGGCCTGAAGCCTTCCCCCGAAGCATCCAAGACGACACTGCTGCGCCGCCTGACGTTTGACCTCACCGGGCTGCCTCCCACATCCTCTGAACTCGACGCCTTTTTGAACGACAAGTCGCCTGACGCCTACGAGAAGGCCGTCGACCGCCTCCTGGCCTCGCCCCACTACGGCGAACGCATGGCCATGCAGTGGCTGGATCTGGCCCGCTACGCCGATACGCACGGCTTCCACATCGACTCCCACCGCGACATGTGGCCGTGGCGCGATTGGGTGATCTCCGCCTTCAACGGCAACCTCCCCTTCGACCAGTTCACGCAGTGGCAGCTCGCCGGCGACCTGCTGCCCAATCCCACCCGCGAGCAGCGCATCGCCACCGGCTTCAACCGCAACCACATGATCAACTTCGAAGGCGGCGCCATCGCCGAGGAGTACCAGGTGGAATACCTCGCCGACCGCGTGGAAACCACCTCCAACGTCTGGATGGGCACCACCATGGGCTGCGCCAAGTGCCACGACCACAAGTACGACCCCATCCGCCAGAAGGACTTCTACCGCTTCTCCGCGTTCTTCAACAACATCCCCGAGAAGGGCCTGGACGGCCAAAAGGGCAACGCCGAGCCGTTCCTGGCACTGCCCACCGCCGCCCAGGAGAAGCAGGCCGCCGAGCTCAAGGCCGCCATCGGCGCCCGCGCCGCCGTCCTCGCTCCAGAAGATATCGCCATCGCCCAGTTCATCTGGGAAAAGGCCCGCTTCGCCTCCATCCAGCCGTCATCTCCCACCACAGACCTCAGCGCCTGGTATGAGCTCGACGGCAACCTGACCGATGTCAGCGGCCACTTCCGGAATGCCCGCCTGCTGGCCGGCGACATCACCTGGGCGGGCGACGGTCCCGTCAACCGGTCAGCGAACATCGACAACTCGATGCACATCCGCTTCCCGGCCGAAGCGCTCGACCCTGGCAAGCCCTTCACCTTCTCCTTCTGGTTCCGCATCAACCGCCAGAAGGCTTCCAAGGCCTTCCAGCAGATCGACGGCGCGAGCGGCTTCGAGATCGGCTTCGGCCCGCCCGAGACGCTCCCCCGGTTGCGGCGCGGCCATCACCTGGAGGTCCGCTGGTTCGACGGTCCCCGCGAGTTCGTTCTGAGATCCGAGGCCTGGCTCGAGCAGGGCCGTACAACCAACGTGACTCTCGCCTGGGACGGCGCGAAGCCCGCTCTCTGCATCGACGGACTGCCATCTCCTCTCGTCGTCGAAAAACAGACCCTGCAGGCGCCCATCACGATCGCCGCGCCGCTCCATATCAACAACCCCGCCACGGGCGGCTTCTTCGTTGGACGCCTGGATGACATCCGCGCCTACTCCCGTGCCCTGCCGCGCGAAGAGGTCCTCCAGCTTGCCGTCACCTATCCGGCCGAACTGCTCCTGGCCTCGCCCGCCAAGCGCACCTCCGAGCAATCGGCCCGCCTCCGCGACTACTTCCTTTCGCACGAAGCATCGCCCGCCTGGCGGCAGGCCTGGACCGAGTTGAAAGCGCTCCGCGAGCAGCGGGAGCAGCTCGAGTTCGACATCCCTACCACTATGGTGATGTCCGAAGAGTTCCCGAAGGACGTCAAGCCGCGCGACACCTATCTGCTCGGCCGCGGCGACTACACTAACAAGCTTGAAAAGGTCACCCCAGGCGTCCCAGCGATGCTCCCCCCGCTGCCCGCGGACGTGAAAGCCGACCGCTTGGCGCTGGCGCTCTGGCTCATCAGCCCTCAGCATCCCCTCACCGCGCGAGTTGCCGTCAACCGTTACTGGCACATGCTCTTCGGCCAGGGCATCGCCAAGACCAGCGAGGACTTCGGCTCGCAAGGCGAACCGCCCGTGCATCCGGAACTTCTCGACTGGCTTGCCGTACGCTTCGTCGAATCGGGCTGGGACGTCAAAGCAATGCTGCGGCTCATCGTTACCTCCTCCACGTACCGCCAGTCATCGCGCGTCACTCCGGCGCTTCACGACAAGGACCCGGAGAATCGTTTGCTCGCCCGCGGCCCCCGCTTCCGGCTGCCCGCCGAGATGATCCGCGACAACGCCCTGGCCGCTGCCGGCCTCATCAATCTGAGCATCGGCGGCCCCAGCGTTTTGCCGTATCAGCCCGCCGGACTCTGGGAAGAGCTGGCCTTCGGAGAGAACTTCTCCGCCCAGGAGTACCGCCAGGACCATGGCGACAAGCTCTATCGCCGCGGCATGTACACGTTCTGGAAGCGCACCGCCCCGCCGGCGTCGCTCAATACCTTCGACGCCCCCGACCGGGAGAAGTGCACCTCGCGCCGCGCCGTCACCAATACGCCGCTCCAGGCCCTGGTTACGCTCAACGATCCGACCTACGTGGAGGCCGCCCGCAATCTCGCTCAGTCCACCCTGGCGCTGCCGGCGTCTGAGGACCAGCGGCTCCGCACGGCGTTCCGGCGGGCCACGGCGCGTTACCCAAGCGCCGCCGAGCTGCGCATACTACGGTCCACTTTGCGCGCCCAGCTCGATACGTATCTCAAGGACCCCAAGGCCGCCTCCGCGCTTCTTCGGTCCGGCGAATCTCCGCTGCCGCCTTCCGCCGATCCGCCGGCTCTGGCCGCCTGGACCAATCTCTGCTCCGTCCTGCTCAACCTCGATGAGACGCTCACCAAGGAGTAACCGGACCGCATGAACCGACGCGATCTGCTCACCCGCCTTCCCGCCGGCATTGGCGTCGCGGCACTCTCGCACCTATTCGCCGCCGGGCAGCCCCGCAAAGGCATCGCCGGTCTTCCTGGTTTCCCCAACTTCGCCCCCAAGGCCAAGCGCGTCATCCTACTTCACCAGTCCGGAGGACCCTCGCAGATCGACCTGTTCGACTACAAGCCCCAGCTCCGCAAGTTCCAGGGCGTCGATCTTCCGGCCAGCGTCCGCATGGGCCAGCGCATCACCGGCATGACCTCCGGCCAGTCCACGCTCCCGGTGGCGGCGTCCATGTTCAACTTCAAGCAGCACGGCCAGAATGGCACGTGGGCCAGCGAACTGATCCCCTACACGGCCAAGATCATCGACCAGTTGGCCATCGTCAAGACCGTCCATACCGAGGCCATCAACCACGACCCGGCGATCACCTTCTTCCAGAGCGGATCCCAACAGCCCGGCCGCCCCTCCATGGGCGCCTGGGTCAGCTACGGCCTTGGCAGCGACAACGAGAACCTGCCCGCCTTCGTCGTCTTCGTCTCCCAGGCACACGCCCTGAATACCGACCAGCCCCTGTTCTCCCGTCTTTGGGGCGCCGGCTTTCTCCCTTCGAACTACCAGGGCGTCAAGTTCCGCGCCTCGGCCGACCCCGTGCTGTTCCTCTCCAACCCGCGGGGCGTCTCACGAGAGACCCGCCGCGGGATGCTGGACTCGATCTCGAGCCTGAACCAACTCAAGTTCAAGGACGCCGGCGACCCCGAGATCGAGACCCGCATCTCACAGTACGAGATGGCCTACCGCATGCAGGCCTCAGTCCCCGAACTGACCGATCTCTCCAAGGAGCCCGACTCGGTGTTCGAGATGTACGGTCCCGAATCGCGCAAGCCCGGATCTTACGCCCGCAACTGCCTGCTGGCCCGCCGCCTGGCCGAGCGCGGTGTGCGATTCATCCAGCTCTATCACCGCGGCTGGGATCAACATAACGACCTGCCGCGCGACCTGGCGCTCCAGTGCCGCGGGACGGATCAGCCCACCGCCGCGCTGGTCACCGACCTCAAGCAGCGCGGCCTCCTCGACGATACCCTCGTCGTCTGGGGTGGCGAGTTTGGCCGCACCGTCTACTGCCAGGGCCGTCTCACCGAGGCCAACTATGGCCGCGACCACCACCCCCGCAACTTTACGATGTGGCTGGCCGGCGGCGGCATCAAGCCCGGGGTGGTCCTTGGGGAAACCGACGACTTCTCCTACAACATCGCCGCCGACCCCGTCCATGTCCACGACCTGCAGGCCACCATCCTCCACTGCCTCGGCGTGGACCACAAGAAACTCACCTACAAGTTCCAGGGCCGCCACTTCCGGCTGACCGACGTCCACGGTGAGCTGGTGGATAAGCTCATCGCCTGATCCAGCCCGCTTCGTGCTTCGCTGGATGCGGGACGCCTGCAGGGTCCAACTCG
>JACRKW010000055.1 GCA_016215215.1 Acidobacteriota bacterium | reverse complement strand
GGCCCCGGAATATCGCACGGTCGCATTGATGATCTTGAGCGCACCGTTGAAAACCGGGACTTTGGCGGCGTGGGGCGCTTTCTCGGGAATGGCCCGCACCCGCGACAGCCAGAGCTTGAACAGGTGCGCCGCGGTCCGGTCCATCATACGCACGGCTTCCACCGGGTACTTGCCGACCGAGGTTTCGCCGGAGAGCATCACCGCATCGGTGCCGTCGTAGATGGCGTTGGCCACGTCACTCACCTCGGCACGGGTCGGCACCGGGTTTTCGATCATCGATTCCAGCATCTGGGTGGCGGTGATCACGAACTTGCCGGCGCGGCGCGCCTGCTCGATGATGGATTTCTGGATGAACGGGACAGTCTCCATCGAGCACTCCACGCCCAGGTCCCCGCGCGCCACCATTACCCCGTCGCTTTCGGTCAGGATGTCCTTGATGTTCTCCACGGCCTCCGGCTTCTCGATCTTGGCGATGATCGGCAGGTTGGAGCCCTTTTCTTCCAGGAAAAGCCGCAGCCGCAGCACATCGCTCGGCCGCCGCACAAAACTCAGCGCCACCAGGTCCACACCGGCCTCGATGCCTGCCTGGAGGTTCTCCATGTCCCGCCGGGTGAGCGAGGGAGCCGAAAGCTGAACGCCTGGCAGATTGATGCCCTTCTTGTCGCTGATTGGGCCCCCCGTCACCACGCGGCAGCGGGCTCGCACGCCGTCGGAGTCCAGCACCACCAGTTCCCGTGAGCCGTCGGCAAGCAGTACGCGGTCCCCCGCCTTGACGTCCTTCGCGAAGTTCGCATATGTGGTCGAGGCTGCGTGCGAGTTGCCCAGAACCTCCTCGGTCGTGATCACGAACTCCCCGCCCGTCTCCAGCACCGCATGGCCGCCCTCGAAAACGTCCAGCCGGATCTTGGGGCCCTGCAAATCCAACAGGATGCCCGTATTCGTGCCGGCCGCCTGTGCGGCGGCGCGGATCGCCGCCACGGCCTCACGCCGTTCCTCTGACGTTCCGTGCGAAGCGTTCAAGCGGAATACATCCACTCCGGCTTCAACCAGGCGGCGGATCATCTCTGGTGAGGACGAGGCCGGCCCCAGGGTGGCCACGATTTTGGTGTTGGTCATTCGGTGTGAAGCGGTGTACAGACGAGCGGCGGTTTCTGACGCCGCCCTTACCATTATGGGCCTTCCTCTAGCGGGGCGACCAGGTCACCAGTCCGCTGTAGGCGGTGACAAGCACCGCCAGCCCGAAGGCGATCCGGTACCAGGCGAATCCGCTGAAATCGTGGGAACTGATGAACCGCAGCAGCCACTTCACGCACAAGAAGGCGGAAAGGAAAGCCGCCACCGATCCAGCGGCGAACCAGCCGGCGTCGCCCGCCGACAGCAACGCCCGATCCTTGTAGAGCGAATACCCTCCCGCCGCCAGCAGAGTCGGCACGGCCAGGAAGAACGAGTACTCGGTCGCCGCCTGGCGCGACAGCCCGAAAAGCAGCCCACCGATAATGGTGGCGCCCGATCTCGACGTGCCTGGAATCAACGCCAGGCACTGCGCGAATCCCACCTTGAGCGCGTCGGTCCAGGTCATCTCATCGACGGTGGCGACCCGCACTGTGTGCTTCCTCTTCTCGGCCCAGAGAATCGCTATGCCGCCCAGAATGAAAGCCAGCGCGACCGGGATCGGATGGAACAGTCTCGCCTTGATGGTCTTTGCAAACGCCAGACCCAAGAACGCAGCCGGCAGGAAGGACAGCGCAAGGTTCAATACGAACCGCTGGGCCATTCGGTCGCCGCCGATCCCCTGCAGAACCCCCAGAAACCTGCGCCGGTACTCCCAGATCACCGCCAGCATCGCGCCGGTCTGGATCACGATTTCGAAGACCTTCCCCTTCTCGCTGTTGAACGACAGCAGATCCCCCACCAGGATCAGGTGGCCAGTGGAGGAGATCGGGAGAAACTCGGTGAGCCCCTCGACGACGCCCATGATCAGCGCCTTGAGGTACAGAAGAAGGTCCATCGCCGGATTGTAGCGAATCGCGCGCCTCCATGAGCGCCCTTCCCATTCAGAATGATTCTGTTATACTCGACTTGCTCTGGCTTTCTTCCGCCGGCAAGGTGGAATGAAGCCTCATCTCAGCTCACGCTATCCACGCCTCAAAGAGGTGACGGGAGTGGTGTTGGTTCTCGCCGCTGTCGGGCTCCTCTTTGCCCTGGCGTCCTACAGCCCCGCCGATCCCAGTTGGAACAATGCAACGGGCATCGCCCCGCCTCACAACAAGATCGGTCGAGTTGGCGCATATCTAGCCGACTTCAGCTTTCAGCTTCTGGGACTGACGGCTTGGGCTCTCCCCTTCCTCTGCGGCCTGCTCGGTTGGCGATGGTTGCGATCCAAGGACGTGCAGTCGCCCCTCGTGCGCATCGCCGGCTATTCCATGCTCGCGGTCTCTCTGTCCGGCGGGCTATCACTGCTGTTCCCGGCCAACCCCCTCGACACTTCATATGCCGTCGGCGGTCTC
>JACRKW010000130.1 GCA_016215215.1 Acidobacteriota bacterium | reverse complement strand
ACCTACCCGGACGGCGGCCACGGCATCCTGACGCTTCGCTCAGCTCCGCCGAAATCCGATTTCACGACCCACCGGATGATGCAAGGGCGCTGGCTGCAGGCCGGTGACACAGACGCGGTGGTGCTCAACCACATTACCGGCGCACTTCTGCCAAGTGTGAAGACCGGCGACAGTGTCTCGCTGATTGTAGAGCAGCGTCTCGTCCGGCTTCGCGTGGTCGGCATCGCACAGGAGATGCTCACCCCGGGCTCCGCCTACACGACTCCCGAGACATTCGCCAGGATCATGGACCAAGCCGGCCTGACCAACGCGGTGCGCATCAAACTGAAGGACCCCGGCAGTCTGACAGCCACGTCTCGCTCCATTGAGGCGGCGCTTGCCCAGGAGGGCGTGGGAGTGAAGATCAGCATCACTGAGGCGATGTTTGACGAGGCGCAGACGGGGCACGTTTACATCCTCGTCTTTGCCCTGATCTCCATGGCGCTGGTGATGGCGGTGGTTGGAACGCTGGGTCTGGCGTCGGCGATGGGCATCAGTGTCATCGAGAGGACGCGCGAATTCGGCGTGATGCGCGCCATCGGCGCAACGTCACGAGTGGTTCTGACGAACGTGGTGAGCGAAGGCGTGTTTATCGGCCTGTTGAGCTGGCTGATCGCCATCCCGATCTCGCTCCCGATCTCCTGGCAGGTAGGGAAGCTGGTTGGCACACTTTCATTCCGGGTACCGCTGCCGCTCTCCGTGTCATTGGCCGCCGTAGGGATCTGGCTTGCCATCGTGATGGCGGGATCGGTGGCGGCCAGCGCACTCCCCGCGCAGCGGGCGGCCCGGCTCACGGTCCGGGAAACTCTTGCCTATGTGTAGTACGAAAGGTGCCTCCATGAATCGAAAAATCATCGTTGCTATGATCGTAATCGCCGCCCTGGCGGTTCTGATGTATGCAGCCCACACCGCGGACTTAGTTGGCATGATTCAGCGCATGCACGGCCGATAGACACCGGCAAGATGAGGGGCTGCGCCGGCCTGGCGGAAGGACGCAGATGAGCGAGAAACGGCGCGACCACGAGCAACCGGCCGCAGTGGCGAAACTGGGCTGGCGCTACCACCACCTGGGGGTTCCCTACACCGAGCCCCATCCGGAAGAGACGCACCTGGAGCATCCCGGCGTCCATGTGCGAGGCTTCGCCACCAGCCCGTACGGCATCGAGTGGATGCGCTTTGAGCCGGGCTGCGCGGTTCCGGAAGTGATCAGGACCGTGCCCCATGTCGCCTTTGAGGTGGACGACTTGGACGAGGCGCTCAAGGGGAAGGAGATCCTGATCGCGCCGAACTCGCCCGCGGAGGGCGTGCGGGTGGCATTCATCCTGGACGATGGCGCACCGGTGGAGCTGCTACAGTTCCGCGAGCCCGGCGTCCGGCTTGCGCCCAGCGTGGGCGCTCTGAGATTCGACTGCATCTTCTACTATGTGAGCGACCTGGACCGCTCCATCGAGTTCTACACGAACGTTTTGGGATTCCGGCTTTCGTCTCGCGACGAGGTGGCACGTTTCCACATCGATGGCGTCTTGTTCGAACTGGTTCGGGCAGGCGATCCAGAGATGCTCACCGGCCGCGGAAACGGCAGACTTGCACTAGACGTTGACGACATCGAGGCTGCCGTGGCTGGATTGCGAGCCAAGGGGTTGGCGCTATCGGACGTTCACCGGGTGTCAAACGGTTGGCTGTCGTTTTTCGCCGATCCGGATGGAAACGAGATCGTCCTGTGGCAGTACGCGCAGTTGTCCGGAGAGGAAGCAGATGTTGCGAGACCTTGAACTGAGCGAGATTCCGATGCTCGCCGGCTTTGCTCCGGAGGAGTGGCGCGTGGCGCTGGATTCGGTGATGCTGGATCACTTCGGGCGCGACTACTTCGTTGCGCGGGTGGCTGTTGAGCAAGGCCGAATTGTCGCGGTGGGACAGGGGATCGCGACGGGAGGGACGGGCTGGGCCGGCAATATCATCGTGCACCCGGAGGCGCGCCGGCGCGGCCTGGGGTCGCGGATCACCCAGGACCTGATGGACCTGCTTCGCGCGCGGGGGTGCGGTTGGTTGCTGCTGGTGGCGACGGAGTTGGGCGAGCCCGTTTACAGCCGGCTTGGGTTCCGGAGGTCGTCGGAGTACGTATTCCTGCGGATGCCGCGGATGCCGCTGACGGAGGCGGCGGATGTACGGCGGCTGAAGGCTGGCGACGCCGACGCGGTGTTCCAGTTGGACGCTTACGCCACCGGTGAAGCCCGCGGCGCGCTGCTGGCGCCCCACCTGGCGGCGGGGTATTTTCTTCCGACGCTCGGCGCCGGGCCGGTGGTGGCGGCGAATGCTCCGGCCGGACTGGCCTTGCTGGGCTTCAAGCACGCGCTCTACCCCGGCAACGCCGTGGTTCCGGAGGGCAACCTGCCGGCTCTGCGTTTCCTGTTGGAGCGCGGCGCTGAGGAGACAGCACGCGCGCCGAGGATGACTCTGGGCGGCGAGCCCCCTTGGCGGCCGGAATGCGTCTTCGCCCGCGGGGCAGGCTACTGCGGGTAAATTCTGCCCACTTTCGTTGCGCCGGACTTCACGATTGGGGGTAGAATCATCAGGGCGGCTGCTTGGGCAGTTGAACAGAAACAGATATTACGCCGCCAAGGAGATTAGAAGTCATGGAATCCACTGAAGCCTCCGCTCCTCCTCCCCTGTCCGAGGCCGGCCGCCTCGCCGGGGTCTTCCACTCGCCCTCATCGGTGTTTCCTGACATCGCGGCCACCGGCCGCTGGTGGATTGCGGCGCTCATCGTCGTGATTGTGTCCTCGGTGGTGGTATCCCTGATGGTGAGCCGGGTCGGTTACGACCGCATGATCCGAAAGACCATCGAGACCAACCAGCGCATGCAGGAGATGCCGGCCGAGCAGAAAGAACGGGCCATCGAAATGCAGCGCAAGATGATGCCCGTGATGCTTCGGGTCGGCCCGGTGGCTGGAGTGCTGATCGGGCTGCTGGTGATCGCCGGGGCGCTGCTGTTTGTCTTCAATTCGCTGCTCGACGCCGGGCTGAGCTACAAGAAAGTATTGAACATCTGCTCCTACGGGGGGCTGCCGCCTTCGGTGGTCTCCTCGGCGGCGACGGTTGCGGTGCTGTACCTCAAGCCGCCCGACGAGTTCGACATGCAGAATCCGCTGGCGTTCAACGCCGGGGCGTTTCTGGATCCCGACTCGACCTCCAAGTGGCTGATGAGCCTGGCGTCATCGTTGGACCTGTTCACGTTCTGGACCATCGCCATGATCGCCATCGGCTTTTCGGCCGTGTGCGGCGCCAAGAGGATGCCCATGAGCCGGGCGCTGATGGGAATCGGCATACCGTGGCTGCTGTGGGTGGTGATCAAGATCGGGTTCTCGTCCTTATTCGGCTGAGCCGCTACACTAAAAGTTGAGCCTCATGCCGCTGGTCATCTTCGACCTGGACGGGACGCTTGTCGATTCCGTCCAGGACCTGTGCAACGCCGTCAACGCTACGCGAGATTACGTCGGGATGGCGCCGCTGCCGCAGCCAACCGTGGCTTCCTATGTGGGCAACGGCGCGCCGGTGCTGATCCGCCGGGCGATGGGTCCGGGCGCAAGCGAAACGCTGTTGGAAGAGGCTTTGGCGTACTTCCTGGGCTACTATCGGGAGCACATGCTGGACCACACGCGGCCGTATCCGGGGGTGGCTGAGGCGCTGGAGAGCCTTCACACAGCCGGCCACAGAATGGCCGTGCTGACCAACAAGCCGGAGCGGTTTTCGCGCGACATGTGCACGGGTCTGGGATTCGGCAAGTACTTCTTCCAGGTTTACGGGGGCAACTCCTTCGAGCAGAAGAAGCCGGACCCGATCGGCATTCGCACACTGGCGACGGAGTGCGGCGTGGAATTGTCCGCCACCTGGATGGTGGGGGACTCGGCCACCGACGTTTTGACGGCCCGCAACGCGGGGGTGCGGAGCGTGGGGGTGAGCTATGGCATCAGCCCGGAGTCGCTCCAGGAGACGCCACCGGACTACATGGTGGATTCGCTGGTGGAGTTGTCCGCCCTCATCGCGGCAGCCACGCCCCGACGGTAGTGGTCAGGCGACGGTTCGCGGCCGGACGCGCTTGCGGATTTCGGCCCCGCGCTCACGCTCGACCTGCCTCATCTCGTAGCCGAGTTGAAGGTGGAGCCACATCTCAGGCGAGACCTTGAAGTAGGTGGCAAGCCGCAAGGCCGTATCTGCCGTCACCGCGCGTTCGCCGTGCACGATCTGGCTGATGCGGTTCGGGGGAACATCCAGATCACGGGCCATCTGGTTGATGCTGATGCCCATAGGCTTCATGAATTCCTCGGAGAGGATTTCACCGGGATGGATGGGCTCCAGTAGTTTGGTCCTGCCTGCCATTTGCCCTCCTAGTGGTAGTCGACAATCTCCACGTCGAACGCGTCACCACCGCGCCAAGCGAAACAGATACGCCAGCGCTCATTGATCCGGATACTGAAGTTGCCGGCACGGTCGCCCTTTAGAGCCTCCAGCCGGTTGCCCGGAGGCACCCAAAGGTCCTCCAGCTTCTTTGCTCCGTCAAGCATCAGCAGTTTCCGACGGGCTGCGCGTTCGATCGGGCGGAACCGCGGAACGTCTTCATCCAGAAACAAGGCCGCGGTGTGCCGGCACCGGAATGTGCGGATCACAATCTCAGTCTATGACGCCATAGGGGGGACGTCAAGCGTCATGGGAGCTTTGCACACACACCACCAGAGCAGTGGCCTACGCCAAGCAAAGGATTCGCGCTTACCTCTTTCCCCGGGCCGGGGCGCACTTGACCCAAGCCTTCTTCTTGTTGCTCTCGATGACGGCTTCGAGCAGTTGCATGCCGCGAAGGCCGTCGGCGAAGGTGGGGTATTCGACGGGCAGGCTGGGATTGAGGACGCGCGACCAGAAGCGCTTGTAGAGCTGCTTGTGGCTGTCGTCGTAGCCTTCGCTGTGGCCGCCGGGGTAGTCGGCATAGCTGGCCGCCTTGGGATAGAAAAGGCTGCCGTCCTTGAGGATGAGGCGGTTGGGTTCGTTCCGGTTGCCGACCCAAAGTTCGTCGGGGCGCTCCTGGTTCCAGGCGATGCTGCACTTTGTGCCGGCGATGAGCCACTCGAAGCGGTTCTTGCAACCGGCCGAGACCTGGCTGACGGTGTAGGCGCCGCGGCAGGTGTCGCCGAGGTGGAGCATGGCCATGCCGAAGTCCTCGGTGTCAATCTTGACATCGTCGTAGTCAGAGGGCTTCAGGGTCTTGCCGGCGAAGGTCTCGATGGCGACCTTGGGCTGCTTGCGGGTCTTGTGGATGATCTTGAGGTCGGCGCAGAGAGCGGTGATGGAGAGGCCGGTGACGTGCTGGATCATGTCCATCCAGTGCGAGCCGATGTCGCCCATGACGCGCAGGGGGCCGTTGTGCTTGCGCAGGATGCGCCAGTTGAAGTCGGTGTCGTAGAGCAGCCAGTCCTGGGAGTAGGTGCCCTGGACGACGAGAATCTGGCCGAGGTCGCCGTTGGCGATCATGGCGCGGGCCTGCTGGACGGCCGGGTAGTAGCGCAGGTTGTGGTTGGTGGCGTGGTGGAGCTTCTTCTTCTCCGCCAGGTCCAGCATCTCCTTGGCTTCCTTGGCCGACATGGCCAGCGGCTTCTCGCAGAGAACGTGCTTTCCGGCGTTGAGGGCGGCCTTGGCCACGGGGGCGTGCAGCGCGTTGGGCGTGCAAACGTGGACGCCGGAGATTTCCGGATCGGCCAGCAGGTCCTTATAGTTCCCCATGGCCTTGGGGATATGGTTGGCCTTGGCGAAGCGGTCGGCCTCGTCCTGCGAGATGCCGGCCACGGCGGCGACTTCCACGAACCCGAGGCGGCGGAGGTTTTCCACGTGGGTTTTGCCCATGAATCCGGCGCCGATGACTCCAACTTTCAGTGTGCTCATAAAGTTCCCGTCTTCCGAAGCCGATAGGGGCTCAGGGTGTAGACTTTCTACACTTTAGTACAACTGACAGGCGTGAGGACAGGGGCGGCATGAGAGTCCGGTTGAGGTTCAAGCACAATCCGAGGGGACGCGCGCGAGGCGTGCCCAAGGTGCGACGTAAGCCAGACGTGGTCACCCCGGAAGAGATGGCCGGAACGCTGGCCGCGCTGCTGCACCCGGCCGCGGCGATCCTGTTCGCCATCGCCGCCTGGAGGTTGGGGCAAGACTTTGGTTTTGCGAGAGATTTCTTCGTCACCGACGGGCCGTTCTCACACTGGCAGCCGTGGTTTGGGGCCGCGGCGGCGGTGCTGTCGGCCGCACTCTGGCTGAACCGGCGCAGCCGGCCGGCGCGCGTCCGGCTGGACGACGACGAGCCAGCGACAAGCTAGCGGAAGTCGCAGTCCATCGCGCCGATGGGCATTCCCGGCGGGGCTTCCTGCGGCTTGGGCAGGCGCATTTCCTTCGGATCCTTTTCAAACGCGGCGATCTGGGCCAGGGCGTAGGCAGTGTGGGCGCTCTTCGGTTGAGCGCTCAGCCATGCTTTCAGATCGCTGATCTTCGCGGCGGCGGCGGCACGCGCGCCGCCCGAGGCGGACTCGTCGACGGCAAGCCCCATGACGCGTCTGAGGGCGGAGAGCTGGACCGTTCGTTGCGTCTCGCCCTGTAGCGCGGGCGCAGCGGGAGCCTTCCATGTCTTCGACCAGAGCCTTTCGATCACCTCAGCCAGAGCCGGCTGCGAGGCATCGCGGGCGTGGAATTCAACCAGACGCGAAGCGCGCTCGGCGTGCAGGAGCAGGTCGAGGACGATGGCGGCGGCCGATTCGGCTGCGCCGGTTGGATCGAAGGTCAAGCCGGTGTGGCCGCGGAAGAGCTCGCGCGTCTGCTGGTAGCCGGCGGGGCGAGGCGGGATGAGGCGGACGATTCTTTCAGGAATGGTCAGGGCTTCCGGAGAGATGGTCTGCAGCACCGCGTCGAGCGCTCGGCGCTGCTCGGCCGGCGGAACCGGAGTGGTGGGGGGCTGCCCGTCGCCGCGAAGCGCGTAAGTGTAGCGCAGGCCACCCACCGACTTCACGGCGGCTTCCACCTGGTAGCGGTGGGAGAGGTAGAGCGGAACGAAGACGTCTTCCAGCAGCGCCAGTGGCGTCCCCGGGCGGACGTTGTTCTCACCGAAGCGGGCCAGAGCGGCGGCGCGCACTTTCATGAGCCGTTCGAGTTCATCCACGGCATTCGAGCCTGAATCCCACAAGTGCACTTCGGGGTGGGCGCTGCCGGCGGGACGGGCGTCCTGATCGGTGAGATAGATGAGGCCGCGGCTGCGCGCGTCGCCGATGAGAGCATCCCGCGCACGGGCGTCGAGGAGTCCATAGCCCCAGCGGATGGAGACCTTGTCCCACTCGCCGATGCCCTTGGCGTAGGCGTCGCTGAAATCAGGCACACCGTTCTTCAGGCCGATCCAGGGGTGCGGGTAGTCCATGACGGAGGCGCGGCTGGCGGTGGAGGCGATGTAGTTGTGGCCGAGGCCGAGAGTATGGCCCACCTCGTGGGCGGAGAGCTGCCGCAGCCGGGCGAGAGACATTTCCAACGCCTGAGGATTGGCCGCGCCGTTCTCATAGGGGGCCAGGAAGGCCTCGGCGATAAGGAAATCCTGGCGAACGCGGAGCGAGCCGAGCGTGACGTGGCCTTTGATGATCTCGCCGGTACGGGGGTCTGTGACACTGGAGCCATAGGACCAGCCGCGCGTGGAGCGGTGGACCCACTGGATCATGTTGTAGCGCACGTCCATCGGGTCGGCGTCTTCGGGCAGAAGTTCCACTTTGAAGCCGTTGGGGAAGCCGGCGGATTCAAAGGCCTGGGACCACCCGCGCGCTCCTTCGAGCAGGGCGCCGCGGATGGGTTCGGGCGCGCCACGGTCGAGATAGTACGTGATAGCGCCGCCGGGCGCAAGACGGTGGCGGTGGATGAAGCGTTTGACGACGGGCTCACCGATGGGGGTGGCGAAGTCGTAGTAGGAGCGGCCGAAGTAGCCTGCGCGAGGGTCGAACTCGCGCGGCTCGAAGCCGGGACCGGGCAGTTCGACAAAGCTGTGGTGCGTGCGGACGGTGACCGCGTCCGAGGAAGGCATGACCGGATTCAGCAGCGGCCCGCCCGGCCCGCCGGTGAGCGTGATGGTGGCCTCTACTTCGGTGTTCTTCGGGAAGTTGCGGGTGCGCGGCAGATAGAAGGCGCAACGGGTGGAATCCAGGCGGTATGTTCCTTGACGGGCGCGCTGGAGCTTTTCGGCCACACCGTGGGAGTCCCGCAGGAGGAATTGGGTGGCATCGACATAGACCTTGCCGTCTTCCTGGACGTTGGCCTCGAAGCCCCATAGGACGCTTTCGGCGAAACTGTCGCGCACGGCTCGGCGTTCGGCTTCGTTGTCCGAAAGAGCGCGAAAGCCGTAGTTGGAGGCGATGAGCAGCACCTTGTTGCCGGACTTCTCCCAGCGGACGACCTGGGTACGACCGAGCTGCCCGCGGTCCAAACCGATGTCGTTCGAGCCCACCCCGGCAGGCAACGAAGTGACATAGAGGAATTCGCGGCCCCAAGGCCCGGCCTCGAGCCAGAGCTTGCCTTGGGACTCATCCCAGATGTAGGGGACAAAACCGCCGGTCCTCTGGCCTTTCGGCGCGGCGGCGAAGCCCAGCGAGCAGAGAAGGCACAGCAGAATCAGCTTCATATTCACACCACTGTACACTGGACTCATGTGGCCGATCCGCCTGATTCTACCCGCCCTCGCCACAATGGCGGCTTACGCGCTTGCGCCGTGCGGCAATTCGCCGATGTATGTCCCCTGCGACATCGCTTTTGACGGCCCGGCCAAGGCGGAGGCCTGGGCTGAGTTTCGCGCCCCCGACTTTAAGACCTACCGGCTGCCCGCCTTTCACGATGGAACGCGGCTGGTCTTCCGGGTGAATCCGGTGACGGCGGGCGAATGGACGTACAGGCTCAGCGGCAACGCGGCGGGGCTGGAAGGCAAGATCGACAAGTTCACAGCCGTGGCCAGCACCGAGATGACGCGGTTCATCCGGCGCGCCAACGCCCACCACTGGCAGGACGTGGAGAAGCTGCAGCCGCACCTGTACATGGGGGCGGAGTTCAACCCGGCCACGCTGGAGGCGAGAGCGGCGCAGCACTTCACGCACCTCTCGCTGCCCGTATTCTCGCCGGCGCTGGAGCCGGGCTTCTACCTGAAGATCGACGAGCAGGTGGCCGCTATCAACTCGAAGGGCATGGTCGCGAACCTGATCCTGTCGCCCTCACCGGCGGCGCTGGAGCAGGCGTTCCCCACCTGGCAGCAGCGCGAGGCCTATCTACGGCTCCTCATTGGGCGCTATTCGGCGTTCAACGTGACTTGGTGGCTGGCGGAGGAGTGGGAGAACTCGCCGAACGGCAAGGTTCTGCTCAAGGAGTTTGGACTGGCCCTGAAGAAGCTGGATCCGTATTCGCATCCGCGCTCGACACGGGCGCTGTTCACATCATCGCCGCTCGGTCCCGACGGCTGGATCCGGAAGCGCCTGTGGAACGCCAGCATGTCCGGCGGCTACCCCTTTCTGGTCGGCAGAGCGCCGGCCGATTCGCCGAATGCGCTGGCCATGGCGGCGTGGTACGAGTTCTTCTCCAAACGCACTCGGTATTGGGACCTGCAGCCCTTCTTCGACGTGGACGGCGCGCGCGCGCTGGCCGTGGCGGGCCGGAAGGATGCCGAAGGCGAAGAGGAGTTCCAGGCGGTGGAGTACATCGCGTACGTGGAGAATCCTGCTCAGTTCGAATTGCGGGTCTTCAAGCACGGGTACGACGTGTGGTGGGTGAACCCCTCCACCGGCGAGGCGGTGAAGGAGAAGAAGGAGTGGAAAGGGGAGGTCTGGCGGGGAACACCGCCGGACGCGACCCGGGACTGGGTGCTGCACCTCTCCCGCGACGGCAAAAAGGAGGGGATGCTGCGGTCCTACAAGTTCGAGTCCTGGCCGATTCCGGTGCAGGAACCGGCGCGCGACGCCAAGACCGCCCCCTTTGAACTCGTCTTGCCGGCGGCCGACGCCAAGCTGGCGGCCGGCAAGCCGGTGAGCTACAGCATCAGGCTCAAGAAGCAGACACCGGGCACGCGCCGGATAACCTACGTCCTGAGCGGCGAGATCGTGCGGGACGGGCAAGGCAACCGGTTTCTGGCTGCGGGGCCGGAGGGCTCGTTCACCATTCCGGCAGTGGCGCTGACGGGCGGGCCGGGGGTGATCAATTTTCGCGTCGCGGCACTCAACGCTCCAGGCAAGCTGTACGTGATCGATTCGGTCTTCAGCGTGA
>JACRKW010000054.1 GCA_016215215.1 Acidobacteriota bacterium | reverse complement strand
TGGCCTTTGAGCGGCTCGATTGCCTCACTTGCCACCGCGTGGACGGCCGTGGCGGAACGATCCGGCCGGGCGGAGGCGGGATGGAAGGGCCGGACCTGAGCCGCGTGGGGCTGAAGGGCTACGACGCGGGCTGGCACGCGAAGCATGAGAAGAAGTCGGCCGAAGCGGCCGCAGCGCCGTGGAAGGGCGCGTTCGCGAAGGTTTCCGCGGAAGATCAGGGCCTGCTGAAGATCTACTTGGACACGCGCGTGGCGGCGTCGCGCCTGGTGACGGCCAAGAGCGTGTTCCTGTCCTACGGTTGTCTGGGCTGCCACAAGGTGAGCGGCGTCGGCGGCGACGACGGTCCGGACCTGTCGCGGGCCGGGGAGAAGGACCCGGGCCAGGTCAGCTTCAAGTACGTGCCGGGCGAGGCGACGATGGAGAACTGGATGGCGGCGCACTTCCGGTCTCCGGTGAGCGTGGTGGCTGGTTCGCAGATGCCGGCTGAGAACATCTCCGGCGAGCAGCTCAACCAATTGACCCTGTTCACGCTGTCTCTGAGAAGGAGCGAGTTGCGCGACCAGTATCTGCCGAAGGACAGGGCGCGGGCGGTGAAGTTCGGCGAGCGCGAGTTCGCCACCGACGGCGCGACGCTGTTCGGCGCGTTCTGTGCGGGCTGCCACGGCCAGGACGGACAGGGCCGCAGGCTGGCGGGGCAGATTTCGTTCCCATCGATTGCGAATGCCGACTTCCTGGCTCTGGCGCCTGACGAATTCCTTTTGCGCACGGTACGCGAAGGGCGCCCGGGCCGGAAGATGCCCGGCTGGCTGAAGGAGGGCGGGCTGAAGCCGGAGGAGATTCAGGCTGTGGTGGCGTTCACTCGGCGCGCCGGCCGAGGCTGACAAGAGGCCGGTCCGGTGGGTGAGCGGTGACGTGGCTCAGGGGCGCCGGATCTTCGAGTCGGCGTGTTCGGGCTGTCATGGCAAGCAGGCCAAGGGCGGGGAAGGGCCTGCGTTGAACAACAAGGTGCTGCTCGAGTCGGCGACCGACAGTTACCTGGTAGAGACGGTGAGCCGCGGACGACGCGGCACGGCGATGGCATCGTTCCTGGAACCGTCGCCGGTGCGCAACGCGCTGAGCCGCGCCGACATAGAGGCCGTGGTGGCCTATCTTCGCTCGCTGCAGGGAGGCAAGTCATGAGTCAGAAGCTCGACCGCCGGGATTTCTTCGGCATCGCCAGCGCCGCCGGATTCGGCGGTCTGGTCAGCGCGACACGGCAGGCCTGGGGGCTGGAGGCGGTTTCCAATCCGCTGGCGGCATATCCGGACCGCGGCTGGGAGCGCGTCTATCGCGACCTGTGGAAGTACGACTCGACCTACACCTTCACCTGCGCGCCGAACGACACGCACAACTGCATCCTGAACGCCTACGTGCGCAACGGAGTGGTGGTGCGCATCGGCCCGTCGATGAAGTACGGCGAGGCGACGGACCTGCTCGGCAACAAGGTGTCCAACCGCTGGGATCCGCGCGTGTGCCAGAAGGGACTGGCGCTGACGCGGCGGTTCTACGGGGACCGGCGCGTGATGGGCTGCATGATCCGGAAGGGCTACAAGCAGTGGTACGACGCCGGATTCCCGCGCGAGAGCGATGGACTGCCGGAGCGGAAGTACTTCAACCGCGGGCGTGACGAGTGGATCCGCATCACGCACGACGAGGGAGCGCAGATTGCGGCGGCGGTGCTCAAGAACGTCGCAGAGACCTACAGCGGCGAAGAGGGCAAGCGAAAGCTGAAGGCCCAGCATTACGACGAGACGTGCGTGGAGTCGATTGAGGGCGCCGGCGTCAGGACGATGAAGTTCCGTGGCGGCATGCCGCTGCTGGGCATCACGCGCGTATTCGGCATGTACCGGCTGGCGAACGCGATGGCTTTGTTGGACGCTCACGTGCGCAAGGTGGGTCCGGACAAGGCCGTGGGGGCGAAGGGCTTCGACAACTACTCGTGGCACACCGATCTGCCGCCCGGGCACCCGATGGTTTCCGGGCAGCAGACGATCGAATTCGACCTGCACGCGGTGGAGCATGCCAAGACCATCGTGGTGTGGGGCATGAACTGGATCACGACGAAGATGCCGGACGCGCACTGGCTCACCGAGGCGCGCATGAAGGGCGCCAAGGTGGTCGTGATTGCATGCGAGTACTCGGCGACGGCAACCAAGGCGGACGAAGTGCTGGTGGTCCGGCCGGGCACAACGCCGGCGCTGGCGCTGGGGTTGGCCAACGTGATCCTGCGCGAAAAGCTGTACGACGCCGAGTACGTCAACCAGTGGACTGACCTGCCGGTGCTGGTGCGCATGGACACGCTGAAGTGCCTGCGGGCGAAGGACGTGTTCGGCGGCGAGCTGGCCGAGTGGAAGAACACGGTCATCCTTGGCAAGAACGACAAGGAACCGCCGCCCATCAAGCAGACCAACAAGAGCTTCGTCACCGAGCAGATGCGCGCAGAGTGGGGCGACTACGTGTGGTGGGACAAAACGTCCAACGCGCCGAAGTTGCTGAGCCGCGACATGGTGGGGAAGAACTCAGTGAAGAACCCGCTGCTGGAGGGTTCGATCGAAGTGACACTGGCGGACGGCAAGAAGGTGCGGTGCAGGCCGGCGTTCGACCTGATCCGCGAGTACGCGGCGCACTTCGATCCGAAGACGACCGAGGAGATCACGTGGGCTCCGGCGGCGGCGGTGGAGAAGCTGGCGCGGCACTTCGCCAAGGACCCGGGAACGACGCTGTTCGCGGTGGGGATGGGTCCGAACCAGTTCTTCAACAGCGACAACAAGGACCGCGACACGATGCTGCTGGCGGCGCTGACCGGCAACATCGGCAAGATCAGCGGCAACATCGGCTCCTACGCCGGCAACTACCGCGTGGCGATGTTCAACGGCGTGGGCCAGTGGATCAACGAGAACCCGTTCGACATCGAGCTGGATCCGGCCAAACCGGCGCGCCCCAAACAGTACTGGAAGCCGGAATCGGCGCATTACTACAACCACGAAGACCACCCGCTGCGGGTGGGCAACAAGCTGCTGACCGGCAAAACGCACATACCGGCGCCGACCAAGACGATGTGGTTCGCCAATGCGAACTCGATCCTGGGCAACGTCAAATGGCACTTCAACACCGTGGTGAACGTGCTGCCGCGCATCGAGATGGTGGCGGTGAACGAGTGGTGGTGGAGTTCGTCATGCGAGTGGGCCGACATCGTGTTCGGCGTGGACGCATGGTTCGAGCTGAAGCACCCGGACATGACCGCTTCGGTGACCAACCCCTTCCTGGTGACATTCCCGCGCACGCCGATGAAGCGGGCGTTCAACACGATGGGCGACATCGAGGTGCAGGCGCTGGTGAGCGAAAAACTGGCGGCCACCACGGGGGATAAGCGCTTTATCGACTACTGGAAGCTGGTGCGCCAGTTCCGCACCGACGTCCACTTGCAGCGCATACTGGACAACTCCACCAACACCAAGGGCTACAAGTTCTCCGAGCTGGAAGAGAAGGCCAAACGGGGCATTCCGGCGCTGATGAACTGCCGCACGTCGCCCAAGGCGGTGGGCTACGACCAGGTGACCGATTCCATTCCCTGGTACACCAAGAGCGGACGGCTGGAGTTCTACCGCGAGGAAAACGAGTTCATCGAGGCCGGCGAGAACCTGCCGGTGCACAGGGAGCCGGTGGATTCGACGTTCTACGAGCCGAACGTGATTGTTGCGCCCAAGCACGAGGCGATGCGGCCCGACGGTCCGGAGAAGTACGGAGTGAAGCGCGACGACCTCTCGTGCGAGACCCGCTGCGGGCGCAATGTGATGCTGACGTGGGAAGAGACGAAGAAGACGAAGCATCCGCTGATGAAGGATGGCTTCAAGTTCATCTTCCACACACCGAAGTACCGGCATGGCTCGCACACCACGCCGATCGACACAGATATGGTGGCGGTGCTGTTCGGGCCGTTCGGCGACCTGTACCGGCACGACAAGCGAAGCCCGTTTGTGACCGAGGGGTACGTGGACATCAACCCGTCGGACGCGCGTGAGCTGGGGATCGACGACGGCGACTACGTCTATATCGATCCGGACCCCGAGGACCGTCCCTTCCGCGGCTGGCAGAAGAACAAGAAGGACATGGAGTTTGCGCGGCTGCTGTGCCGGGCACGCTTCTATCCCGGCACGCCCCGGGGCGTGACGCGCATGTGGTTCAACATGTACACAGCGACGCCGGGTTCGGTGGAAGGGCAGAAGACGCGGGCCGACGGGCTGGCGAAGAACCCGAGAACGGGCTATCAGGCCATGTTCCGCTCCGGTTCGCACCAGTCTGCCACACGCGGCTGGTTGAAGCCCACC
>JACRKW010000053.1:10490-24412 GCA_016215215.1 Acidobacteriota bacterium | reverse complement strand
TTCCTGGAATCCAGTTGCAACCTCAGCGCCCAGGAGATCGCTGACAGCTTGCTGGCCGACCTGGAGGAGTTCCGCGAGACCACGCCGGTCCACGACGACCAGACCGTGATCATCATGAAGGTCCACTGATCAACCGAGGGCTCGAACCGTGAATCCCTTTGAATACCGCGAAGGCGTCCTCTACTGCGAGGACGTGGAGTTGCTGAAGGTGGCCGAGCAGGCCGGCACGCCGTGCTACGTCTATTCCAGCGCCGCCGTGCTGGAGCGTTACCGCACGTACGACGAAGGCCTGGCCGGCGCGCCCCACCGCGTCCACTACGCCGTCAAGGCCAATGGAAACCTCGCCCTGCTGCGCCTGCTCGCCCAGGCAGGCGCTGGCTTCGACATCGTCTCCGGCGGCGAACTGTACCGCGTGCTGCAGGCGGGCGGCAAGCCCGGCGACGTGGTCTTCTCGGGCGTTGGCAAGACGCGCGATGAGATTGAGTACGCTCTCAACGAGGGCATTCACAGCTTCAACTGCGAGAGCGAGGCCGAAATCGGGCTGATCAGCGCGCTCGCCGTGCGCCTGGGCAAGACCGCCGCGGTGGCTCTCCGCGTCAATCCTGACGTCGACCCCGCCACGCATCCATACATCTCCACCGGACTCAAGGAGAACAAGTTCGGCATCGACATCGCCGAGGTGGAGGACGTCTATCAACGCGCCGCTTCCCTGCCCGGAGTGCGCCTCACCGGCGTGAGCTGCCACATCGGCTCCCAGTTGCTGGACGCCGCCCCGCTGGTGGAGGCCGCCCGCAAATTGCTCGCCCTGGTGGACCGCCTGCGAGGCCGCGGCATCGCCATCACGGAACTCGACCTCGGCGGAGGGCTCGGCGTCCCCTACGAGCCTGGCAACGCCCGTCCCGATGTAGCGGCGTTTCTCTCCGGAATCAAGGATCTGGTCGCCGGCAAGGATCTCTTCCTGATGTTTGAGCCTGGCCGCTCCATCGTGGCCGAGGCCGGCGCCCTACTGGCCCGCGTGCTCTACCGCAAGCGCAACGGCGACAAGGAGTTCATCATCGTCGACGCCTCCATGACGGACCTGATCCGGCCGGCGCTCTATGAAGCCCACCACCAGATCCTGCCGCTTCGCCAGTCCAAGTTCGGATCCGTCACCGCCGACATCGTCGGCCCGGTCTGCGAGAGTGGCGATTTCCTGGCCGAAAACCGCGAAGTGGCCAACGTCCTGCCGGGAGATATGGTCGCTGCCATGACCGCCGGCGCTTACGGCTTCGTCATGGCCTCGAACTACAACGCGCGGCCACGGCCGTGTGAAGTGCTTGTCGATGGAGCGGAATGGCACGTGGTGCGCCGGCGCGAATCCCTGGCGGACCTGGTGCGCGGTGAAGAGTAGCCTCGGCCTTACAGCAGTTTCTTGATCGCCGCTTCCAATTCGGCGGTGTTTACCTCGCCGAAGAAACTGCGCACCTTCCTGCCGTTCTTGTCATACAGAAACGACGCCGGCAGACCGCCCGACCACTTGGGGTCGAGGGCCTGGACGAACTTGTCGTCGTCCTTCGCCTTCCTGATGTAAGCAGGCATGGCGATCTTTGCTTTGTCGACGAACGCCGCCGCGGCGGCGGCCTGCTCCGGTTCGTCGGCGGAGATGGTGATGAACTGGAACGCCTGGCCGCGCAGCCTGGCCTCCAGAGCAACCAGTTGCGGCATCTCCTTGCGGCAGGGGACGCAGTACGTCGCCCAGAAGTTGACCAGCAGGACTTTGCCCTTGGCCGCGGCGACCAGCCTCGGGTAGGACGCCTCGTCAACCGGCTTCAGTTCAGCGCCCGCCGCCGCCAGCGACAGGGCGGCCCACAGCGCCAGCATCCTCACGGCTGCTTCTCCCCAGCCGGAGGCGGGGCCTTCTCGCCGGCTTTCTTCGGCTCCAGTTGCAGGTTCACAATCGCGTCCAGGCGCGTGTCGAATATGGTGAGCGTCCGCGTGGAACTGGCGAGGTCCTTGAACTCCGCTTTCAACTCATAGTCGGCGCCGGTGGATAGGTTCTGGAACTGGTATTTCCCGCTGGTCTGGGTGATGAACGAGCGAACCTGCAGGCTCTTGCGGTTCTTCAGTTGCACCACGGCCCCGACGGCGGGCGAGCCATCCGGCAGGCTGACCAGCCCGGAAACGTTGCGCGTATTGGGGTCGCGTGGTTTTTCCTTTTTCTGGTTGGTCCACTGGAAAGCGCTCAGGGCGGCCACGGACAGAACGAGCGCGAGCAGGAGCCTGCGTGTCATCTTCACTTTTCCTTCCCTTTTTGAAGCTCGGGTTTCAGCGTGATGTAGACATCCACGCGTTCGGGGCCGCCGGAGGTGGCGGCGGGCCGCCGTTCGGCGATGAAGCCGGCAGCGCGTGCGGTGAGGAGGTACCCCGCCTTCAACGGCGGAACGCGGAAGAAGTACTCGCCACGGCTGTTGGTCAGGGTCTTCTGGACTTTGGGAGATTTTGCGCCCTCCGGAGGCGTCGTGGTGGTGAGGGTGACCTCCGCCCGCGGCAGCGCGAAGCCGGGTTCCTGAAATACCGTTCCCGCGATCACGGCCGGCTCGGCTGCCTGCCTGGGGCCGGCGCCAAGTGAGGAGGCCAGCAAGAGGCAAAAGAGGATGGAACCCGGCGCCAGCCTAGCGCCAGTCTTCCTCATCTTCCTCATCCTCATCCTCTTCGTCGTCCTCATCCTCTTCGTCGAAGTCCTCGTCCAGATCCTCTTCGTCGTAGTCGTCTTCGTCGGCCTCGAGTTCGAGCGGGTCGATGGAGGAGACCAGGAAGTTCTTTCCGCACTCCTCGCAGAGTATCGATTCGCCTTCGTCGAGTTCGTCTTCTTCCACGTCGATGGCGGCGCCGCAGCCGGGGCAGTCAATCATGACCTCTTCTCCTCAAGTGAAGGCAAGCTGATGAATCGCTCAGAGTGAATTGTCGCCAAAGATCGCTCCGCAATGCAATGGGCAAGATCAATGGGCGTTCAGCACGCGCTCCTGCTCAGCCTGGCTGGCGCGAGCGAGCGCGCCCGCATGCCGTGACAAATCTCCTGCCGGGACCGTGACGATGGTCTTGTCCATGTCATCCCAGGTCCGGATCATCCGTTCCAGGTGCAACCCCGCCAGCTTCAGGCACCACGCATCGGTCACCTCGCGGCCAGCCTCCGCGGCGGCCGCGATCAGTGCGGCGTGAGGCAGCGCAATCACGATCTCACGATGCTCGCCGCCGCTGGAAAGATAGTACTTGCAGTCGATGGCGTCAGCGTGCCGGATCGAGATGGCGTTCTGCTGCCAGCGGAATTCGGCGCTCCAGTCGCGGCCGAACGGGTCTGTCACACTGAACTGGCGGAAGTTCTCTGGCATGCAATTTCATCCTAACCCAGGTTCGGAAGCCGTCGTCCGGCGCCGGCAGCGCTACCAGTTGGACAACCCGTTGTGCCGGACGTGCGACAGGAACTCGTCGCGGGTGTCCTTGCGCAGCCGGAACTGGCCCAACATGGCTGACGCGGTCGTCGACGAGTGCTGCTTCTCCACGCCCCGCATCATCATGCAGAAGTGCCGCGCTTCGGTGATCACCGCCACACCTTGCGGATCCAGCACTTCCTGCACGCACTCGGCGATCTGCTGTGTCATCCGCTCCTGCACTTGCAGGCGCCGCGCGAAGACGTCCACCAACCGCGGGATCTTGCTCAAACCAATGATCTTGTCCTTGGGAAGATAGGCCACGTGCGCCTTGCCGTAGAAGGGCAAGAGGTGGTGCTCGCACAGCGAGAAGAACTCGATGTCCTTCACCACGATCATGTCGTCGCATTTCTCGTTGAACACCGCCCCGTTCACGATCTTGGCGATGTCCTCGTTGTAACCGCTGGTGAGGAACTTCAGGGCCTTCTCGGCACGCATCGGCGTGGCCAGCAGGCCTTCGCGCGTGGGGTCTTCCCCTAACTCCCGCAGAATTCCAGCCATGTGCGCGGCCACACGCCCGCTCTCCCGCCGCGGGCTGATCACCTTCACATCGGCTTTACGTGACTTGATTGGCATCTGTCTCCCCGTTCTCCGCCAGGGGCGCGGACACTTCAAAGATGTTGTTCCGGGTCTCTTGGATTCCTACCCGTTCCAGCCGCGCCGGTCCGTCAGGAAACGCCGAGGGCCAGGCGCGCGCCAGGCGCCTGGCTGCAACCTCGGCCAGATTCTCCGTAGTGGGGACCACGGTGGCGAACTCCTCCACCTCAGCGTTCAGATTGCGGTGCTCTACATGGTCCAATAGTACGCCCCGCACCAGGCGGTCCATCTCGTCCAGCCGGATCAGCCGCCCGAGGCGCGGATCCACCCTTCCCCGCACCGTCACTTCCAGCACGTAGTCGTGGCCATGACCGAACGGATTGTTACACTTGCCATAAATCTCGCGGTTGCGCTCGTCCGTCAATTGCGGCGCGTGCAGCCGGTGAGCCGCGGAAAACCGGTAGCGCCGGGTGAGGCTCAGTTCCGGGGCCTCGCCGGTCATGACAGCTCCCCCGTATAGTCGACAAAGAGATCCTCGGTTTCAAACAGCCGCACCCGGCTCAGTCGGGCCGGACCGCCGGCAAAGCGCGGCGCCAGCCGCCGCCAGATCTCCACCGCCAGGTTCTCCGTAGTCGGCACCACTTCCCCAAACGGCGTCACTTCGTGGTTCAGGTGGCGGTGATCCATCGGCTCCACCACTTCCTCTTCCAGGATTCGCTTCACATCCTTCAGATCCACCACCATGCCTGTCACCTTGTCGGGAACGCCTTCGAGCGTCACTTCCAGCGCGTAATTGTGCCCGTGGCCGTGCGGGTTTGCATCGGCGCCGTAGAGCGCCAGATTCTCAGCCGCCGACAGCGAAGGGCTGTAGCAGGAATGTGATGCCGAAAACTCGATTCTTCTGGTGATCCACATGACGGGAAAGGACTTACACAACTTGTGATGCGAGCCCGCCAGCTCACGATACAATTATAAGTGACTTGCTATGAACAACGAGAAAACGGTTACCCGGATCCAGGCCGTGGCTGCTGTCCTGCTGGCAGGGCTGTGCTTTGTCGTCGGCACATCATTGATTGAGCCGATGGTGGAAGTGGGCGACCGCGCTCCGCGCTTTTCGTTGACCACCGATAAGGGCCGCAAGGTTTCCACCACCGATTTCGGCGGCAAGGTGCTCGTCGTCAATTTCTGGGCCACATGGTGCCCGCCCTGCATCGAGGAATTGCCGTCGCTCCAGGCCATGGCAGACCGCCTCGGCCCCAAGGGGGTGGTGGTGCTGGGAGTCAGCGTCGACCGCAACGACGCGGCCTACCGGCGCTTCGTCCAGCAGGCCAAGATCGGCTTTGAGACCTGGCGCGACCCGGAGGCCGACATCAGCGCCAGCTACGGCACCTTTAAGTACCCGGAAACCTACGTGATCGGCAGCGACGGCAAGGTGCGCCAGAAGCACGTCGGCCCGCGCAACTGGATGGAACCGTCGCTGATTCAGAGCATCGAGTCCCTGCTGTAGTACATTGGGGGACGAACGTGCCCCACCCTGCCTGGAAAGACGACCTGGTCCGCATCGTTGGCCCGCGGGGCTACCTCGACCACCCCGAAGATCTGCGGCTCTACGAATACGACGGCGGGGTGGATAAAGCCCGCCCGGAGAGCGTCGTTTTCCCGCGCTCCTCTGAAGAAGTCAGCGCCATCGCCCGCACTGCCACGCGGCACGGCGTGCCAGTGGTCGGCCGCGGCGCGGGCACCGGGCTGAGCGGCGGCGCCATCCCCTCCCAGGGCGGCATCATGGTCGGATTTTCTCGCATGAACCGCATCCTGGAGATCGACCTGGCCAATGAGCGCGCCGTCGTCGAACCGGGCGTCGTCAATCTCGACCTCTCCATGGCCGTGGATGCCGCCGGCTACTTTTACGCGCCCGACCCCTCCAGCCAGCGCGCCTGCACCATCGGCGGCAATGTGGCCGAAAACGCCGGCGGCCCGCACACGCTGGCCTACGGCGTCACCACCAACCACGTCTTTGCGTTGGAGGCGGTACTCCCGGACGGCACAATCGTCCAGACAGGCGCCTGGTGGCCGGACACCCCGGGCTACGATCTCACCGGGCTGCTCACCGGCAGCGAAGGCACCATGGCCCTGGTGACCAAGGCCGTCGTGCGGCTGATGCGCAAGCCGGAGACGGTCAAGACGATGCTGGCCATCTACGACACCGAGGACGATTGCGCCACCACGGTCAGCGAGATTACGGCCCGCGCGATTACCCCCGCCGCCCTGGAGATGCTCGACGGCACCATGCTCAAGATGGTGGAGGCGGCCGTTCACGCCGGCTACCCGCTGGACGCGGCAGGCGTCCTGCTCATTGAACTCGAAGGTCTCAAGGAGGCCGTGGAGGAGCAGGCCGAGCAGGTCCGGCTGGCCTGCCTGCAGTGCCGCGCGCGCGAGGTGCGCGAGGCGAAAAGCGAGGCCGAGCGCCAGCTTCTCTGGAAGGGCCGCAAGAACGCCTTCGGCGCCATCGGGCGCGTCAGCCCCTTCTTCTACGTCCACGATGGCGTGGTGCCCCGTACGAAGATCGCCCCCACTTTGCGCCTCATCGGCGGCGTCTCCAGCAACAGCGGCCTGACCATCGGCAACATCTTCCATGCCGGCGACGGCCACATGCACCCCATCATCCTCTTCGATGCCCGCCGGGCCGGCGACATCGACAAGGCCCAGAAGGCCGGCTTCGACATCCTGGAATACTGCATCCAGGCCGGCGGCTCCATTACCGGCGAGCACGGCATCGGCATGGAGAAGGTCCACCTGATGAGCCGGCAGTACGCGGCCGAATCGCTCGACATGATGCGCCGCATCAAGGAACTGTTCGATCCCGCCAGGTTGTTCAACCCTGGCAAGCTCCTGCCCGGCGGGCGGGGCTGCGCTGAGATCCGCCAGCCCCCCTTGGTCCCGGGCACTCCGGTCTACTGACGGACCACCGACCGACGGAAGGAGAACATGCCCATGCTCAACCGGCGCGGATTTATCGCCGGCGCTGCCGCCGCTCTCGCCCCTGCCAGCGGGCAAAGTCAAATGACGCCCAAAGAGCGCGTCAACCGCGTGCTGCAAGGAAAGACGCCCGACCGCGCGCCTTTCACCTTCTGGCACCATTTCAAGGACGAGAAGCTCCCGGGCCTCAAGCACGCCGCCTCCACGCTGGACTTCCAGCGCCGCTTCCACCTCGACATCGTGAAGGTGATGAGCGATTACCCCTATCCGAAGGGCGGGGGCGCGCAGTGGCACCAGCTCAAGGAGGTGAAATCGCCGTTTCCCGAACAGCTCACCGCGCTGGAGCTCATCCGCGACGGCCTCGCCGGACAGAAGCACTTCCTGGAGACTCTCTTCAACCCCTGGAACGTGGCCGAGAAGCTCTCCTCCAAGGAGGCCGTTGCGGCGCTCATGCGCGAGAAGCCGCAGGCTCTGCTCGACGCGCTGGAAGCCATCGCCAGGTCGCAGGCCAACCACGTACGCGCCGCGCTCGAACTCGGCGTTTCAGGCATCTTCCTCGCCGTCGCCAACGCCCAGACCGGCATCCTCACTCCGGCCGAGTACGCCAGGTTCAGCGAACCGTTCGACCGCATGGTCCTGGCCGCCGCCAAGGACGCGCCCATGAACACGCTCCACCTCCACGGCGACAAGGTCTATGCGGAGCGCTTCTGGCAGGGCTGGCCGGCTCAGGTCATCAACTACTCCGCGCACGAGATCAAGGTGAGCCCATCGGAAGCCCGCCGCAGGTTCAGCGGCGTGCTCATGTGCGGCCTGGATCACCGCAGCGCCGCCACGGCCTCCGCCGCTGAGGTCAAGGCGATGGTCGACGCCGCGCGCGCCGCCGGTCCGAAGTGGATCTGCGCGCCGGGGTGCTCGGTGCCCGACGAATCTACCGACAAGGACTTGCTGCGGCTCAGCCGCCAGTTGAGCGCCTCGTCATGAACTGGTCTCTCAAGCGCTGGGACTTCTACTCCGGTTTCTACGACGACCTCTTCTCGTTCGAACGCCAGCGCGGACGCTCCATTGAAATCGCCGCCCTGAAGCCCGGCGAGCGCATCCTGATCTCCGGCTGCGGCACGGGACTCGATCTCCACCTCATCCCTGAAGGCGTGGAGATCGACGCCGTCGACCTCAGCCCGGGCATGTTGGACAAGGCCCGGCAGAAGAAACGCGCGGCTCGCTGCCAGGTGATGAACGCCCAACAACTGGAGTTCCAGGACGCCGCCTTCGACGCCGTCGTCCTTCACCTGATCGTCGCCATCGTGCCCGATCCGCTCGCCTGTCTGCGCGAGGCCGCCCGCGTGCTCAAGCCCGGCGGGCGCGTCATGATCTTCGACAAGTACTTCCACGGCCCAGGGCAGCCGCGGCTCATCCGCCGCCTGCTCAATCCGCTGGCCCGCTGGATCGCCACCGATCTGAACACGCGCACGTTGGAACTCGCCGCTCAGGTGGGCCTGCACGTGGTCCACGAGGAATCGGCCATGCTCAACGGCATGTTCCGCATCGCTAGGCTGGAGCGTCGAACTCCAGCACCCGGCGCAGCGGCGTGAACCCGCACAGGTACACGCTCTCTCCAGGCAGCCTCGGCTCCGCTCCGCGCACCTGCGTGTAGGAGTGCTCCGCGAAGCCCGGGCCGAACCGGATCGTGTCCTTGCCGGACCGCGCCACGGCGTAGCCGCTCTTCAGGATTGACGCATTCTGCGCGCCCGGCGCCGGCGCGGCGCCCTCCACCTGCACGCCCTCCCGCAGGTTCACTTCCACCGCCAGCGGCACGCCGGCGGTCCCCTCGGCGGCGATCTCGATGGTGAAGCCCCCGCGCCGGCCCTTTGCCTCTTTCACCTCCACGCGGTATTCCATCTTCTGCACTTCGCTCCGCGGCCGCAGGCCGCGCACTTTGTCCCAGTCGCTCGCCTCCACCTTGCGCGGCGGATCCAGCGGCTGATAGTAAGGGCCCTCCATCGACTGCGTCATGCGGTAGCCGTCCGCCGTGCGCTCCCACTTCGCCGGGCGGAACTGCCCCTTGCCGAAGAAGGCCGACGCGAATCGCACTGCCTGCACCACGCACTCCCCGTTTCGCATCGCAAAGAACCGCGAGTTGCCGTTCAGCAGCACGCTGGCGCTCATCTGGCCCCGGCGGATGCGCGCGATCTCCACCGCGGGCATCAGCTTGTGGTAATCCTCCGGCAAAGGCGCGGACGCCGGTAATGGTTGCGCCAGTTCGGGAAAGCGCAGGTAGGCCGACAGCCACGCCCCGCGCGGCTCCACGCGCCTCGCCATCTCCGCGAAGCGGCCGTTGGAATCCTTGATCGCCAGGTAACGCAGCGGCAGCCAGTAGCGCTCCATCCCGGCGCGCTCGTACTGATCCTGCCGCCTTGAGATCTCCGTCACCACTTCCCCGTTCGGATGCACCAGGTACATCATCGCTTCCAGGTTGCGCCGCACCGGGTCGAGCAACTCCGGCTTGCCTAGTTTCAACGCCGTCACAAGCAGCGCCTTGTCGCTCACCGTGTTGTAGACGGTGGTCGAGCGCTCGTTGAACTGCCCATCGGCATCGATATCGATGCCCTCCGCCAGCCACTGCTCGGCGCGCCGCACGAAGCGCGCGTCCGGCATCACCTCGTTCATCTGCGACAGCGCCTCGCACGTCACCCAGCGGTGGTTCGGCGTATGCACGCCGCCCCGCACCAGCGCGTCTCCCGCCTTGCGAAGAAAAGGCTCCATCTCTCCGAACAGCGCGGTGAGGTTGTTCAGCTTTGCCAGCAGCGCCGCCGACGCCACGTTGTGGATTGTGAAGGCCAGATCCGGGGTGGAGTGGAAGTTGGTGATGTACAGATCGATGGTTCCGTCATCGTGCTGCTTGCGCCGCAGATAGCCGGCGGCCAACCCGGCGCGCTGCATCACTTCGTTCGACTTGTAGAAGCGCGAGGCTGGGCACACCAGCGCCGCCACGTAGGTGTCCAGAATCGCCCCGCCTGTGCTAGCCGAGAAGAAACCGAAGGCGTCCGCATAGCCGCCGCAGTTCGGGTCTTTCACATCGGCGATCTGCATACGCAGCAGGCGCTCCACGCTTTCGTCGTGGCGGCGGATCAAGGCCGGGTCAATCTGCGCCGCTGGCTGCGCGCCAACGGCAGGGGCGGCCGCGAAGGCCGCGAAATCGCGTCGTGTCATGGGCATGGGAGTACTGAAGGAATTATAATGCCCTCTGAGCTTCTACCCATGCTGAAACGACGACTCGCCCTACTGCTGCCCTTCGCCGCATTGGCCTTGCTGGCCGCGCCGCCTGCGCCCGATCCCGCCAAAGCCGGGATGGATCCCGTCCAGTTGCAAAAGATCGGCCCGCGCATGAAGGCCTTCGTCGATCAGCAGGCCGTCTCCGGCACGGTCACCCTCCTCATGCGCAAAGGCGTGCTGGCCCACCTCGAGGCCGCGGGATGGCAGGACGTGGAGGCGAAGAAGCCCATGCGCGCCGACACCATCTTTCAGATCATGTCGATGACCAAGCCCTTCACCGGGGCTGCCATCATGCTGCTCGCCGACGAGGGCAAGCTCAGCATCAGCGACCCGGTCGAACGGCACCTCCCCGAGTTCCGCGGCCAGTGGATGATCGCCTCTGAGGCCGGCGGCGTCCGCACCCTCAAGAAGCCCGCGCGGCCCATCACCATCCGCGACCTGATGACCCACACCTCCGGCCTCCCCGGCGCGCCCGCCATCGGCGACGTGATGGTCAAAATGAATCGCACCCTCACCGACGCCGTCCTGCTTTACTCCCAACAGCCGCTCGAGTTTGAGCCCGGAACGCGGTGGGCGTACTCCAACGCCGGCATCGCCACGCTCGGCCGCATCGTCGAAGTCCTCTCCGGCATGAGCTTTGAGAAGTTCCTCGAAGCGCGGATCTTCCAGCCGCTCGGCATGGTGGACTCCTACATCTTCCTGCCGGCTGAGAAGCACAGCCGCCTCGCGCCGGTCTACGAGGTGAAGGACGGCAAGCTGGTGAAGTGCGGCGCATCCATCCTAGGCGGCGACCCGCTTCAGTTCCGCAAGGGCGCCGTCTACTCCGGCCCCGAGCACGCCATGTACTCCACCGCCTGGGACCTCGCGCAGTTCTACCAGATGCTGCTCAACCGGGGCACGCTGAACGGCAGGCGCATCCTCTCTCCCGCCGCCGTCGAGATCATGAGCACATTGCACACCGGGAGCCTCGAAGCCGGCCACGAGTCCGGCATGGGCTACGGCCTCACCGTCACCGTCGTGAAGGACCCCATCGGCACGCTGGCCGGTCTCGGCCTCGGCGCGTTCGGCCACGGCGGAGCCTTCGGCACTCACGGCTGGGTGGATCCCAGGCGCGAGATGATCGGCGTCTTCCTGGTCCAGCTCAGCGGCGATGCCCGCCCCGTGCGCAACAGCTTCACTTTCCTGGGAGCCTCCTCCATCGTGGAGCCCTCCAAGCAGTGAGCGACAGACCAGAGCAGGACGCCTTCGTCGCACTGCAAAGATCCGCCGGCCTCCTCATGGACGAGCTCTCGCTTCTGCTGAAGCAGCGCGGGCTGTCGCCGCCCCAATTCAACGTGCTGCGCATCCTCCGCGGAGCCCGCCCGGAGCCGCTCACCTGCGGCGAGATCTCCTCGCGCATGATCACCCGCGACTCCGACGTCACCCGCCTGCTGGACCGCCTGGAACGGCAGGGCTGGATCTCCCGCTCCCGCCAGCAGTTGGACCGGCGCGTGGTCCGGGTCTCCATCACCGCGTCCGGCTTGGCGCTGCTCAAGTCGCTCGATGAGCCCGTCCTGGCTCTGCACCGCCACCGGTTCTCCGCCCTCGGGAGCAAGAAAACGGCGGTCCTCACCCGCCTTCTGAACACGCTGTCCGCATCCTGACCCGCTCACGCTTCATCCAACCTGGAAAGGAGCAACCGCGTGATCGTCCTCAGACCGGCCGCTGAACGTGGCATGACCAGGCTCGGTTGGCTGGATAGCCGTCACAGCTTTTCCTTCAACCAGTACTACGACCCGAAGCACATGAACTTCCGTTCCCTGCGCGTCATCAACGACGATGTCATCGCACCTGGCGGCAGGTTCGGCATGCATCCCCACCAGGACATGGAGATTCTCACCTGGGTGCTGGAGGGCGCTGTAGCCCATCGGGACTCCACCGGCGCCTCCGGCGAAATCCGCCCCGGCGATGCGCAGAAGATGTCGGCCGGCAGCGGCATCCTCCATAGCGAAGCGAACGCCTCCAGTTCCGAAACGCTGCGCCTTCTCCAGATCTGGATCGAACCCGATCGGGCCGGCCTGCCGCCGGAATACTCGCAGGCCCACTTCCCCGAAGCCCAGCGCCGCAACGCCCTGCGCCTCATCGGAGCCCGCGACGGCCGCGACGGCGCGCTCCTCTTCCATCAGGACGTGGACATCTACAACGCGTTGCTCGACCCCGGCGTCACGGTGAGCCACTCCCTTGCCCCGGGCCGCCACGCCTGGCTCCAGGTTGCCCGCGGCTCGGTCACCCTCAGCGGTATTGCGCTCAGCGCCGGAGACGGCGCGGCCCTCACCGGCGAAACCGCAGTCGCCATTCGGGCGACCGAACCCTCCGAAGTCCTGCTCTTCGACCTGGCATGACGGAACTCTGGGAGTTCGTGCTGCGCCACGGCTACGGCTTGATGTTCGCCGCAGTGTTGGTGGAGCAGCTCGGCGCTCCGGTGCCGGCCGTGCCCATCCTTGTGGTGATGGGCGCCCTGGCCGGCTTCGGCCATTATTCCGCCTGGACGGCCTTCCTTCTCGCCCTGATCGCGACGCTGGCCGCCGACTTCTTCTGGTTCGAACTCGGCCGCCGCCGCGGAGACTCCATCCTGGCCCTCCTCTGCCGCCTCTCGCTCGAGCCCGACTCCTGCGTCCGGCAGACCTCCCAACGCTTCGACCGCTGGGGCCCGGCCACTCTGATCTTCGCCAAGTTCATCCCCGGCCTCAGCACCGTCGCTCCGCCGCTGGCCGGCAGCGCCCGGCTCTCCCGCTGGAAGTTCCTGCTGTTCGACGCTGCCGGCACGGCGCTCTGGGCCGGCTCCGCGCTCGCCTGCGGAGTCTTTCTTGGCCGCCGGTTGGAGGGCGCCCTCCTCTGGCTGGCGCACCTCGGATTTGGCCTGCTCGTGCTCGTCTCCACTCTTGTGCTCGCCTGGATCGGCTGGAAACTCTGGCATCGCCGCAAGACCATGCGCCTCCATCGCATGGCGCGCATCACTCCCCAGGAGTTGAAGCGCCTGATCGAAGACGGCCAGCAGGTTCACATCGTCGACCTCCGCCCGCAACGCGCCATTGAGCGTAGCGGCGTCCGTCTGCCCGGCGCTCTCATCCTCGCTCCTGCGGAAATCGAGGTCAGCCTGCGGGATCTCCCCTCCGGCGCGCACCTCGTCTTCTACTGCACTTGACCCAACGAGGCCTCCAGCGCCAGTTTGGCGCTTCGATTCCAGCGCGCCGGCTTCGCAAACGTCCGCCCCCTGCTTGGCGGCCTGGAGGCCTGGGCGGATCTCGAATACCCTCTGGAGCCGCTTGACCCGCCGGCGGCGCACGCGGCTTGACATAGAATAGTCGCCGAGGTGAAGCCGCTGGTGTTTGACGGTCTTCCGCGCGCGACCTTCTTGGCGATGCTTGGTGTGGCAACGCTCGCCTCCGCCGCCGACCCTACCTTTCTGCGGCGAAACGCGGCGGACGTCGCGCCTCAGCCTGACGACCTGACTAACGGGGCCACGGCGGCGTCCTACCGTCCCCTGTTCGGCGTGGGCGACGCGCAGGCCCGGCACCTGAAGAGCATCGCCAGGTACGGGGAACTCACCGTCGAAGCGCGGGGCTCTTCGGCCACGGTCAGCTATCCGGCGGAGGAGCAGATCTACTTCATCCTATCCGGCTCCGGCTCGGG
>JACRKW010000053.1:0-10379 GCA_016215215.1 Acidobacteriota bacterium | reverse complement strand
GCATTCCGAAAGCGGGCACGCCTGCTCAAGCGCAGCAGTTGATGATCGCCAACGCCGCCGACGTCCCCTTGCAGGTGTTGGCGGGCCACGGCCCCACCACGAAGTTCAAGCTACTGATGGGGACCACGGAGAGTACCCGCGACAAGCTCGCCTCGGCAAGCCAGATGGTGAGCCTCTTTCTCATGGACTTCGCGCCCGGCGGAACCAATATTCCTCACCATCACGAAATGGAGGAGGAGATCTACTACGTGCTCCGCGGGAGCGGTGACATGGTGGCCGGAGGAGGTGCCGACGGCAACGAAGGGCGCCACGCCACCCGTCAGGGCGACGCCTGGTTTCTGCGGCTCAACACCACCGTCGGCTTCTACAGTGGGGCCAGGCCGGGAGGCGAACACGACTTGGTGCTCGCCGTACGATCCAGTTTTCCATTCCCGCCCGCGCGGCGCCGGTAGCCAAAGGAGGCCTTGAAACCAACATGACCCGCAGACAGTGGCTCACCGCCGCGGCCGTTCCCGGCTGCCTCCGCATGACCGAAGGGGTCTCCTGCGCACAGACTCTGAACCGGAACTCCGCCCCCAGCCAGTTGAGGATCACAGACATGCGGTCCGTGCTGGTGGCGTCGAACTACGACTACCCGATCATCCGCATCGACACCAATCAGGGCGTATACGGCCTCGGTGAGGTGCGGGACGCCGGACGCGAGGGCACGGCCCTGGTGCTTCGGCCGCACCTCAAGGGGCGCAATCCGTTGCAGATTGAACCCATCCTCGACAGCATCCGGAACTTCGCCGGCCAGCAACGCCTGGGCGGCGGCTACAGCGCCGTGGACATGGCGCTGCACGACATCGCAGGCAAGGTCTACAACGTACCCGTCTGGCGCCTCGTCGGCTCCAAGTACCGCGATCGAATCCGGATCTACTGCGACACCGATCAGAGCAAAGACCCGAAGGTCTTCGCCGAGCGTCTGCGCAAACGCAAGGAGCAGGGTTTCACCTTCTTCAAAATGGACCTCGGCACCAGCCTGGTGGCGGACCGGCCCGGCGCTGTGAACAGCTACGGCACGGCCACGCCGAAAGGACTCCAGTACCTGTGCGAGTACGTCCAGGCCGTGCGCGACCAGATCGGCTGGGACGCGCCGCTGGCCACCGATCACTTCGGCGCGCTCAGCGTCAACGACAGCATCCGCTACGCCCGCGCATTCGAACCCTTCAATCTGGCCTGGGCCGAGGACATGATTCAGGTGGGCCACTTGGGTCCCGGCGGCGACGCGCCCCGAAACTGGCGCGCCTACCGCGAATTGTGCGAGGCCACCACCACCCCCATCGCTACCGGAGAAAGCCTCTTTGGCCTGGAAGAAGGCTTCAAACCCTTCATCGACAACCGCGCCGTCGACATTATTCATCCGGATCCGCTCACCTCGGGCGCCATTCGCGAGACCAAACGCATCGCCGATTACGCTTCGTTGAACGGCGTGCAAACGGCAATCCACTTCGCAGGCTCCCCCGGGGGGTGCCTGGCCTCGGTCCACATGGCGGCGACGCTCAAGGACATGCTGGCCATGGAAAACCATGCCGTGGACATCCCGTGGTGGGGCGACCTGGTGACAGGACCTTCCAAGCCGATTGTCGATCGCGGCTACATCACCGTGCCCGACACGCCGGGCCTGGGCGTCGAACTCAACGATGCGGTAGTGAAGGAGCACATCCGCAAGGGTGGCTACTTCGAGCCCGCGCTCCAGTATGATGATTACATCCTGGACAGGTTCAGGTTGGGCGGCCCGTATCCGCATCTGGATGAGAACGGCAAGCCGGTCGTGAAGTAGCAATGGTGAAGCAGCAAGGGCGGCGCCAATCATGCTGCGCAGTAAGAAGAGGTATGTCTTGAAGCGCGTTGTTCTCCTGCTCGGGGCCATGCTCAGTCCTGAGTTTGCCCGCGCTCAAACGAGCCCGCCGGGCGCGGCGCCCGCCCCCCTGCAGCCCGGCACGCCGCTGTCGGCCGCCAACTACTCCTACATCACCGGCGCCGGCCGCTTCCGGTGGTTCGCCGGCTCCACCTTCGGGCCGGCCGGCCTGCTCGCCGCCGGACCCATCAGTGCCGCCTTGCGCACTCACCGTAACTCGCCTCCGGAGTATGGTCCCCATTGGGAGGGCTTCGCCAAGCGCTACGGCTTGCGTATGGCTGACCTCGCCACCTCCAACACCATCGAGGCCGTCGTTGGCGCCGCATTGCGCGAGGACCCCCGCTACATCCCCGCCGCGCCGGGAACCTCCCTTGGCGGCCGCGTCAGGCGCACCATCCACCTGACCTTCTTCACCTACCGCCCCGATGGCTCCACCCGTTTCTACTACGGCCGCATCGTGGGCAACGCCGGCAGCAGTTTTCTTTCCAATTCGTGGCGCGCGCCGAGCGAGAACTCCGCCGGCGACGCCGCGCTGCGTTGCGTTTGGAATCTCACCGGCCGCCTCGGCGCCAACGCCTTCCAGGAGTTCTGGCCCACCCTGAAGCTCAAGCTAAAGCGCAAGTAACCTGCGTTTGCGCTTGTGCGAGTCCTTGTCTGCTACTAGGATGAAGCCTGCGCCGGTAACCCGGGCGAGGCGATAGGAGCTTATGAGGATCTGGCAGGACCTGGCCGCCGGAATCCGCCACTGGGCACGACGCGCGTTGCGCGCGCCGGGTGTCTTCCTGGTTGCCGCGGGCACTCTCGCCGTCGGAATCGGCGCGACGGCAGCCGTGTTCAGCGTGGTGGATACAGTCCTTCTTCGGCCGTTGCCCTTCCCTGAACCGGAACGGTTGTCGGCAGTCTGGGAGCGGCCCGGCACCGGCGAACAGGCGATGCTCACCGCAAGCGAATACCTGGACCTCCGAGCGCAACTGAGGAGCTTCCAACATCTCGCCGTCATCTGGAGCAACAACTTCGACACCCCGTCGCGATGCGCGCTCACTGACGGCGCCGTCACCGAGATGGCCCCCTGCGCCGCCGCCAGTTGGAACCTCTTCCGGACTCTGGGTGTGCGTCCCCTGCTGGGCAGGGACTTCGCCGAACACGAGGAGGGAACGTCTGCGCCGCAGGTGCTCCTGCTCAGCTACCGAATGTGGCAACGGCGCTTTGCCGGCGATCCAGCCGCCGTAGGCAAACGCGTCAAACTGGACGGCGCGGAAGTGACCGTCATCGGCGTGCTCCCGCCTATCCTGACACTCCCCGTTGGGGCCGATGTCTGGACTCCGCCGATGTTCGATGCGCGGATGCGGAAGAACCCCTTCCGGCTGCTGAGGGCCATCGGTCGATTGAGACCCGGCATATCCAACGAGCGGGCGAGACAGGAACTCATGACCGTGGCGGAGAAGTGGAGCGCCGGCTCGGCCGGATGGCGCGCCCAGGTAGTCCCGTTGGCCGAGGTGCTGAACCGGGATATCCGTTTCGGTCTCCTGGCCGTTCAATGCGCGGCCGCGATCCTGTTGCTCATCGCCTGCGCCAATGTGGCCAACCTGTTGCTGCTGCTGGCCGCCAACCGGCACAAGGAGATTGCCATCCGCGCCGCCGCCGGCGCATCGCCAGGACGCCTGTTCCGGCTCTTCCTGCTGGAAAGCTGCGCCCTGGCAACTCTGGCCGCGATTGCCGGCGTGGGGCTGGCCCAAGTGGCATTGAGGGTCTTTGTGCCCCTCAGTCCTGCTTCACTCCCCAGGGCGGGCGAAGCCGCCATGGACGGCCGCGCGCTCTTCATGACGGCGCTGGTCTCCCTCGTTGCCGGCATCCTCTTGAGTCTCGCCCCCACGCTTTCCCTCCGTCGCTTGCCGCTTCGGGAGGCCCTGGCCCAGACGGCCGCCGCAAGGCGGAGAAGCACCAGCCGGGCTTCGACAGCCTGCGCAATCGCAAGCATCGCCATGGCGCTGGCTCTGTCGCTGAGTGCCGGGCTCGTGCTCCGCAGCTTTCAGAAGATCCTCCAGGTGGAGCCCGGCTTCCAGCCCCGTGGCGTCCTGGTGTTCCACGTCATCCCTCCAACAGACGCTCCTTTGTGCCCGACTTGCACCATCTCCCAAACGCTGGCTTCTCTGCTCACGAGGATCCAGGCACTCCCGGCGGTGGAGGACGCCGCCTTCTCTGAATCGGTGCCGCTCGAAGGCTTTCGCACCGACTGGCGATTCAGCCCCGGTTCATCCCTCCAGGCCGGCCCCTCCGCCATGCGCAGCGCCATGTGGAATGGCGTAGGCGCCGCTTACTTCCGCGTCATGGGCATTCCGCTACGGAACGGCCGGGTCTTTGGGCCGGCCGACGCCCGCCGCGCGACTGTGATCGTCAATGAGGAGTTGGCGCGCAGGTACTTACCGGGACAGGACCCCATCGGCAAGCAGCTCCTGCACGAGTCGGGGCGCTTCTATGAGATCGTCGGCGTGGTCGGCAACGTTCGGGCCGAGCGGCTGGAACTGGCGGCGCAGCCCGAGATCTATCGCTACCAGGCCTTCGGCCTCGCGTTGAGCGTTCGCTACCGCGGCGGGCCTGCCGCCATGACTTCATCGGTCCGGGAGCTGATCCAGTCCGCCGGCGCGGGCTTGATGCTGGCCGAGGTTTCTCCCATGGAGAAGTTCGTTCGCGCCGGCACGTCCCGGCTGCGCCTTTGGGCCATCCTGCTTGGGGCGCTCACCCTCTGCTCTCTCGGCCTGGCCGCGGCCGGAGTCTACGCCCTGATCTCGCACTCCGTGCGGCAACGCGCCGGTGAGTTCGGAGTGCGCGCCGCCATGGGCGCCCGGCGCGTTGATCTCTTCCGCCAGGTTCTGAAGGAAACTCTACGGCTGGTTGGGGCGGGGTTGCTGGCGGGTGCGCTGATGACGGCTGCCGCGGCCCGTCTGCTGAGCACCCTCCTCTATGAGGTCCGCCCCTGGGACGCGTGGGCAGTGGCCGCCACTGTCCTCACCGTCACGGCTGTCTCTCTGCTCGCCAGCCTGGGACCCGCTCATTGGGCCAGCCGCGTGGAGCCCCGGGAGGCGCTCACCGCGGGCTACTGAATTCTCGCGGGCGGTATCATGCTCGGTGGGGAGCGTCGAAGTGAATATGCGACCGCATTTCCTGCTCATCTTTCTAACTGTCCTCCTGGCGGCCAACGCGCCTGCCGACGAGGGGATGTGGACCCTCGACAATCCACCTCTGGGCCGCCTGAAGGCGAGCTACGGTTTTGCTCCAACGCAGGAGTGGCTGGATCATCTGCGGTTGAGCTCGACTCGCCTCAGCGATGGAGGCTCCGGCTCGTTCGTCAGCCCTCGCGGGCTCCTGCTGACCAATCATCACGTCGCCGCCTCCCAACTGCAGAGTCTCTCCAACGCGAAACGCGACTACATGAAGGACGGCTTTTACGCCGCCACGCTGGCCGAAGAACGGAAGTCGCCGGACCTGGAGGTCACCGTTCTCATCTCAATGGAGGACGTGTCCAGCCGGATCCGCGCCGCGCTGAAACCCGGATTGAGCCAGGCCGAGGCGCAGAAAGCCCGCCGTGCCGTGATGGCCGACGTGGAACGCGAAAGCCTGAAGGCCACAGGGCTGCACTCGGAATGCGTCACGCTCTACAGCGGCGGCGAATACTGGCTCTATCGCTACAAGAAGTACACTGATGTGCGGCTGGTGTTCGCGCCCGAGAGGCAGGTCGCCTTCTTCGGCGGCGACTCGGACAACTTCACCTACCCGCGCCATGACCTCGACATGGCCCTCTTCCGCGTCTATGAAGACGGAAAGCCGCTCGAGACCAGACACTATCTCAAGTGGAATCCGGCCGGCGCCAAGGCCGGAGAACTGGTCTTGGTGGCCGGGCACCCAGGTTCCACCTCGCGTCTCAATACGATGCGCCAGTTGGAGCGCGACCGGAGCGAATACGCGAAGTACCTCGATCTTTGGCGCGATCAGTTGCGCCTCTTGCGGCAGTATGCAGCCCGCGGCCCCGAACAGGAGCGGCAGGCGGGCGAAGAGATCTTCGGCCTGGAAAACTCCATCAAGTCCGTTGAAGGATCGCTGCAGGGCTTGAAGGACCCCAATCTGATGGCGAAGAAGCAGAGGGACGAAACAGAGTTCCGCGCTCTGATTCGCGCCAACGCTGACTGGCAGAAAGAACTGGGCGGCGCCTGGGACGCGATCGTTCTCGCCGAGACCAGGGCTGCGGCGAGGTTCGATCAGCAACTGTACCGCCCCTTTAACTCGCGGATCTACCAGTTTGCCCTCCAGATCGTGCGGCTGGTCGCAGAAGTGAAAAAGCCCGATCAGGAGCGCCTGCCGGGATTCCACGAGTCGCAAATGGAATCGCTGCGATATCAACTCTCTTCACCCGCCCCCATCTACCCGGAGTTGGAGATCGTGAAACTCGCGGGTAGTTTGGAGCGCCTCACGCAGCACTTGGGCGCCCAGGACCCCTATGCCGCGGCCGCCCTGGCTGGCCGCACGGCCCAGGAGGCAGCGCGCGCCCTGGTGACCGGATCGACATTGGCCGACCTCGCGGCGCGGAAGGCGTTGATCGACGGCGGCGAGGTGTCAGTCGCTGCCTCAACCGACCCGATGATCGTTCTGGCGAGAAAACTCGATCCGATCGGTCGCGAGAACTACCGCTGGATGGAGGACAACGTCCGTAGCGTGCGCAGCACAGCCGGAGAGCAGATCGGGAAGGCGCGTTTTCTCGCCTATGGAAAGTCAGCCTATCCCGATGCCACTTTCACTCTTCGTCTTGCCTACGGAACTGTCAAGGGCTATCCGATGAACGGAACGGTGGCGCAACCCATGACCACCTTCTACGGCCTGTTCGACCGCGCCGCCGGCTTCGGATTCGCCGGCGCCTGGGCGCTGCCCTCACGCTGGATGGAGGCAACGCGCCGATTGGACTTGTCCACACCTTTGAACTTCGTGCTCAGCGCCGACATCATCGGCGGCAACTCCGGCTCCCCCGTAGTGAACCGCGCCGGCGAGTTGGTCGGCTTGATCTTCGATGGCAACATCGAGTCGCTGCCCGGAGAGTTCATCTACGATGAAGAGCGCAACCGGGCGGTCGCCGTCCATCCCGCCGCCATGCTCGAAGCCCTCCGAAAGCTATATGGAGCCTCGCGCGTGGTATCGGAGTTGGTCCGGACCAAGCCCTGATACACACTGCAACCTGCCCGCGACTCAACTCCAGTAGCTCCGGTCCAGGCTCCGGTACTGCACCGCCTCGGCCACGTGCTTGGCCTCCACCGCCTCCTTCCCCGACAGATCCGCGATGGTGCGCGCTACCTTCAGGATCCGGTCGTGCGCCCGCGCTGAGAGCCCCATCCGTTTCACGGCCATCTCCAGCGTCCGCTCGCCGGCCGCATCCAGAGGACAGATGCCCCGCAGTTTGCCCGGTGGAATCTCCGAGTTCACAAACCCGCGCTGCTGCTGCACCTCGCGCGCCGCCACCACGCGGCCGCGCATGTTCTCCGAGGTGACCCCCTCATCCCGGCCGCGCAATTCCTGGTAGGGCACCGCCGGCACCTCGATGTGCAGGTCGATCCGGTCCAGCAGCGGCCCGCTGATCTTGCTCAGGTACTGCTGCACCTGCGCCCCCGTGCACCGGCACTCCCGCGTCGGATCGCCGTGAAACCCGCACCGGCAGGGGTTCATAGCCGCCACCAGCGTGAAGCTCGCCGGAAAGGTCAGCGTGAGCTGCGACCGCGCGATCGTCACCGCCCGCTCCTCCAGCGGCTGCCGCAGCAACTCCAGCACGTTCCGCGGGAACTCCGGCAGTTCGTCCAGGAACAGCACGCCGTTGTGGGCCAGGCTCACCTCGCCCGGACGCGGCATGCCCATCCCGCCGCCCACCAGAGCCGCGTCGGAAATCGTGTGATGCGGCGAGCGGAACGGCCTCTCCGCCAGCAGCCCCACGCCGGCGTCGAGCATCCCCGCCACGCTGTGAATGCGCGTGGTCTCCAGCGCCTCGGCGGCCGCCAGCGGCGGCAGAATCCCCGGCAGCCGCCGCGCCAGCATCGTCTTGCCCGATCCCGGCGGCCCCACCAGCAGCACGTTGTGCGCCCCGGCCGCCGCCACCTCCAAGGCCCGCTTGGCCGTGTACTGGCCGCGAACGTCCCGGAAGTCCAGCGTCTCGCCCGCGGCCGCCTGCGCGCCGCATGCCCGTGCGGGCTCCGGCGTGAATCGCTCCGGTTGCGCCAGCAGCCCGATCACCTCGTTCAGGTGCGCCACACCGTACACCCTCAGCCCCTCCACCACCGCCGCCTCGGCCGCATTCTCGCGCGGCACAATCACGCTTTCAATCCCCATCTGCCGCGCGCAAGCCGCCACCGACAGCGCGCCCCGCACCGGCCGCACCCCTCCGTCCAGCGAAAGTTCGCCCACCATCATCTGCCCCGGGCACGCCGGCACGTTGCCCATCGCCCCCAGAATCGCCAGCGCGATCGGCAGGTCGAAGCCAGCCCCCTCCTTGCGCACGTTGGCCGGAGCCAGGTTGATGGTCACCTGCCGCGATGGATAGGGAAAACCCGAATTCGCCAGTGCGGACTTGATCCGTTGCCGGCTCTCCCTCACCGCCGTATCCGGCATCCCCACCAGCACGAAGTCCCGCTCCGAACCCCCCGGATACATGTCCACTTCAATATCGATGGGTCGCGCTTCGATGCCGAAGATTGCAGCGCTTTGCGTGCGGAAAAGAGCCATTGATGCCGGCGGCCTTCGATTACTAGTGCCCGCCCGGCCTGGCTCCTCTCACTTGGTCACGGTGAATGTCGCCTTCATCTCCGCCTCTGTTTGCCCCACTTTGTCCCGGGCCTTCACCACCAGCGCATAGTCGCCCGCCTGCACCCCGGCGGTCAGGTTCAGCGTCAATGCTCCGTTCAACAGCCGCCGCGGGTAGAACGGCGCGCCCTCGTCCGACGCCGCCGACGGCTGCTCGTAGAGCACCTTTCCCGCTGCGCTGAGCACCGCCAGGCCGTAGTCCACCTCGAACCGGTTCTTCTCCCCCAGCCGGAAGCCCGCCAGCTCGAACTTCGCCACCAGCGTCTCGCCGGACCGGTATACGGCCTGCTCCATCGCCTGCCGGTCCGCCTCGTCTTTCAGGAACCGCAGGTTCAGGACGCTGAACTTCTCCACCTTCGGAAACGGGCGGCCTCCCACCTGGAACTCCACCACGCTCTCCGCCGACGCCGAGGCGAGCTCGTCGGTCACCGAGATCTTCAGCCTATAGGTCCCCGGACCCAACTGCGCCGGCAGCGCCAGCGTCACCGAGACCTTCGGCTGCCAGTTCTTGTCCTCCACCGCCAGCTCTTCACTAATGGCGCCGTTCACCGCGGGCGTCAGCAGTAACCCATCCGGATCGGTGGCCACCACCATCCAGCGCAGGTCCACCTTGTCTTTCAGCGCCTTGAAGCCCTGGACGCGGAAACTCAGGTAGAGCAATTCGCCGGAGTAATACTCGTAGTTGGCGGGAATCGCCGGCCCGTCTTCCTGCTTGTGGTGCAGCGTCGGGCGGATCACGGCCAGCGCCGGAGGCGCCGGCGGCGCGGCCTCCGCCACCACGCTCAGAACCAGCAGCGCCGCTAACCGTTTCACGGCCTCTATTGTGACTCTATTTCGCCGGCGGCGTGGCCAGCGGATCCACGCTCTTCACCGGCGGCGGCGCCACGTGCAGCGGAATCTCCACCAGCGCGCTCTTCTCTGACTCCACGTCGCCCCCGCTCAGCACACGCAACTTGTAGCCCGCCTGTGGAGCGTCGAACAGGATCCTGCCATTCTCGGTCTCTGACGGCCGCACGGTTCGCAACAGCCCTAGCCATTGCGGCACTCCCAGCCCCTTGTCCTCCTCGCGGTACTCCTTGCCGTCCTCTCCCACCAGGGTCAGCAACGGCACTCCTTGTTCGCCACCTCCCCGGTTGGAAACGCGCAACGTGAGCATCAGGAACTTGTTCTTTGGAAGCCGCGGCCCCTCTTCGCTGTCCAGCGACTCGCGCCACTCGCTGTGCACCACCGTGTAGGTCAACTGGCCTACACTGACATCAGACCCAAGTGTGTACATCTTGCCATCATCGCCGCTCTTTCCAGTGCCCGAGCAGCCTCCGGCCGCCAATAGCACAGCCATCATGACCGAAAATACGCACATCTGCTGAAGCGAGAATCTGACCGACATCCGCATACCTCCGAGCCTACAGACTAGACCATAGCGAACCTCGAACGCTCATGCAAATCCTCAAATGGGTGCTTCTTGCCCTGGCGCTTTCCGGCCTGTATCCCCCGCGTCTTCGCGCCCAGGAATCCCGTCATCCTGTCACCGGCCGCGTCTACGCCGGCGTCATGGGCATCGGCGGCGCACACTGGCTGGAGCGATCCGAGCGCGAAAGCGAGGAGCACACCCGCCTCGCCGTGCGGCTTCTAGATCTCCGTCCCGGAA
>JACRKW010000052.1 GCA_016215215.1 Acidobacteriota bacterium | reverse complement strand
CCGGCTGAGCAGCAGCACTGCGCTTTCGGGTGTCGCCCAGTTCCGGTATTGCACCGAGTCGTCCGTCCCGATCGCCTTCTCTGTGTCCGCCACTCGGACCCCTTCCACTCCCAGTCCCGCCAGGTAAGCCTGCACCTTGCCCGGGCCCCCCAGCAGGCGCAACAGCACGTCCGACGCAGACCCATCGCTCTCCGAGACCGCATAGCGCAGCAGCTCCCGCACACTGATGTCGAACCCGCCATGCGGATGCATGTCCCTGATCGGGCTGTGCTGTTTGGGCGTCACGAAATCGCTCTTTGTGACTCTCACCTTCTGCTCAAGCGTCAGCGCGCCCGCGTCTACTTTCGCCAGCACCGCCATGGCGATCGGCAGCTTATAGACGCTCTGCATGGGAAACCGCTCCCCGCCTCGCAGCGAGTGTCTCTCCCCCGTCTCCAGCAGCACCGCGCACACCCCCGTCCTCCCCTTGACGTCGGCGGCGATCCCGCTCCACGTCTCCGGCAGTCCAGCCGCCCACAGCAACAACCACATCATCAGCGCCATGAGTGGAGAGAGTAGCATATCCTCAGATGCGCTTCTGGATCCTCGCGCTGCTGGCCGCATCCCTCTCCGCCCAGCCCTTCCCCGACATCCGCTGGCAATTCGGCCCGCGCACGCTCACCCTCGCCGGCGTAGCCGAGTTGCGGCTCAACATGGGGCTCATGTACGTCGATGGAGCCGAGATGCGTAAGTTCCTGCTGGCCTCCGGCAACACCCTTACCGGCCGCGAACTCGCCGTCGCCGGCCCGGTGGACCTGGCCTGGTTTGCCGTCATCTCCCGCGAACCCGGCGCCGCGTCGCATGTTTTAGGCAGCGACATCACCTGGACCGAGACCAACCGCGAGCCCGATGGCCGCGATGTCGTCGTCGATTCCTTCCTCACCGGCGGCAACGGCGCCGTGCTCCGGTTCGAGTTGGTCACCGAAGCCGCCTCGCACCAGACTTCGCGCGCCGCCTTCGACCACATGCGCGCAAGCTTCCGATTCCTCCCCTCCGCCACCCGGCCGGCCTGGAATGACTGGCGCCTGTGGGCGGCGGTGCTCGTCTCCCTCGCTCTCGCGATTCTGACGCTGCGCCGCCGCCCCGCGTCCTCTTAGAAAAACAGCTTCATGCCCGCCGTGGCCCATGCCCGCGGCGTCCGGAAGCCATCTTCGAAGTAACGCTGATTCAACACGTTCTCGATTCGCGTGAACAACCGTAGCGACCGCCGCTCGCCCAGCGGCACTGTGTAATTCACCGCCGCGTCGAGCTTGCGCGGCCCATCAAACTGGTACGGCCGGCTGCCACTGCCTACGAAGAACGAGCCTGATACGTAGTCGCTGGCTGCGAGGAAATCCGCGCTGAGTTGAAGCCGCTTGGTGATTTGCTGCGTAGCCACCACGGTGAACATGTGTGGAAACACGCGAATCGACCGCAGTGAGCCGCCCACCAGCGCGCTCTTGCGCTCATCGGCGTTCGTGTAGCTGTAGGACGTCCGCAGCGTCAGACTACGGTGTGGCCGCGCCTCCACTGCCGTTTCCAGCCCGCGGGCAAGCCCTCCGCCCATGTTGGCGTATCCGCCCCAGCGGCCGAACGGGTCGTTCACTAGTCCGCTGTAGCCGACAACCTCCTGCAACCGCGTGTAGAAATAGGTCGAGCTCACCCGGTAGCGCGAGTTGCCGAAGTATTGGTCCACTCCGAAGTCGACGCTCACCGTGCGTTCCGGCCTCAGCCGCGGATCGCCCAACGGGCTGAACGCCCCAAAGTAAAACGACGTGCCGATCCGCTCATACAGCGTCGGCGACCGGTATCCGTTGCCAGCGTGCGCCCGCAGCTTGGTGGAGCTGTGGGGCAGAAAGTACGAAACCGCCGCATCCCCGGTGTAAGCGTTTGGTGGGGAGTTAAACGCCGCACCGCGCCGCCTTCAAACTGCGGCCGCGTCAGGTCGAAGTTCTGGAAGCGGCCGCTCAAGGCCACTTGCAGCCGCTCGTTCAGCAGCCGCATCTGGTCCTGCACGAATACCGCCTGGCTGCGCTGCGTAGCCGAGGCGCGCGCATTCACACGCTGCGCAGGATTCGGGTTTGCATCGCTCGATGGGTTCTCGTAGAACTCCCTTTCCCACTCATAACCCGCGCTCAACAGATTCCATCGCGTCAGCGACAGGTCCGTCCGGGCCTGCACCGTGTCCAACCGCCCGGCGAATACGCTCGACGAATCGTACGCTGGCTGGTAGCCCAGCCCCATCGGGCCATTGCGGCTGTCCCGGTTGGAGACCACGGCCTGGTAACTCGCCCTGTAGCTCCAGCGTGGCGCTACTTGTTGATTCCACTGAATCAGCGACGAGACAAACATGCCCTGCCGGCTGCTGTCCGGATCGCGGAAGTTCGGCCCGAACGTCGCATTGCCCCACTGGAAGGGCTTGCCTTGGTCGCCCAGCAGCATCTGCTCGTGCGCCAGCGGGACGGCCGCGATGGTCACGCTCGAGGGTAGGTTCGACGCTGGAGCCGCCGCCGGGCTGGAGTTGATCCCCACTCGGCTGCCCGCTCCAAAGACCCGGCCCGAAAGCGACGCGCCCGCGCTGGGCCGCCACAGCAGGTAGCCCTGGCCGCTGGTGTTCCCGACGCTCTCAACGCCGTCCACTCCGCCGTCCACGTTCAGCCTCGCCAGGCCGGCTGTATACTGCAACCGGTCGTTCTTCACCCCACCCGACACGCGAGCCAGCCCGCGGAACAGCCCCAGGCCGCCGCCCTCTCCGCTCAATTCGCCCCGCACCGGACCGCCGCCCTGGTCGGTCACCACGTTGATGACCCCAGCCGTGGCGTTGGTGCCATAGATTGTCGAGCCAAGCCCTCGCAGAACCTCGATCCGGTCGGCCGCCACCAATTGCAGGTCGCCCAGGTAGCCCGTCGCGTCCCCCTGCACTGCCGCCACGTCGCGGAAGCGCATCCCGTCCATCAGGAGCCCCGTATCCGCCGCCCGCAGCCCGCGGATCTGGATGCGAGTGAACGACCCCGGCCCGCCCAGTTGCTGCACCCGCAACCCCGGCGTCAGCCGTACCGCCTCACCCACTATGATCTCGTCCCGGCGCGACAGTTCGGAGTTGTCGATGATGTCCATCGCCTTGCCGGCTTCCACTGTGGATTGCGGAGTCGACGAGGCCGTCACCAGCACGCGCGTCGCCAGCGCGCCAATCTCCAGCTTCAAATCCACTTCCGCGTCCCTGCCGGATAGATGGACCGTAACCGGCTTGGCTTGGTCCAGACCATCACTGCTCGCTTCCAGCAGATACTCGCCAGCTGGCAGGCGGTCCAGCCGGTACTCTCCGCCGGGGCCGCTGGCCGTGGTCCTCTGCAATGAGTTGTCGCGGCTGTAAAGCCGGATGGTGGCGTTGGCGACAGCCGCCGACGCCGGGTCCAGCACGCGGCCGGACAGTAAATGGGTGCGGGTATCCTGTGCCGGAACACAGAGAGCCGCCAAAAAGGAAAGTGTGAGAACGCGAGTCATGCGCCCCTCCCTCGAGAGCTTCTTGTGAGCTGCCGGACACGTGTCCGGCCCGACGGCAGGTTTTCGGACTCGCGGGCGCGTCTCGATCGGATCGAGCCTCTCTACTCGCCGCGGCTTCCCAGGCGCCTCCTGGCGCCCAGTGCCTTCCTGTGGCTTTCGTTCCCACTTACCGCTGCGGGGCAGTCCCGGGTTCTCACCGGGTTCCCTCTTACGCGGCCAGCATGGATGCCGGCCGGCCAGTCGTAATCAGATTATCCCGTCTGATTCCTGGTCAAGTCAATGGGAGCTCGCTTCCTGTCCTCTGTCTCACCGATGCCGCAAAACCGTGGCAATTCACACGCCGGTTCACTTGTAGTCGGGATACAGCCTATCCATGCATTCCGGACAGATGCCGTGGGTGAACTCCGCGCTGGTTCGATTCTCGATGTAGGTTTCGACCTGCTGCCAGAAACCGGAATCGTCTCTGATCTTTTTGCAGCTCGCACAGATGGGCACCAAGCCACTCAGGGTCTTGACCTTCGTCAAGGCCTCCGTCAACTCCGTCACCAGCCGTTCGCGTTCCTGCTCGGCCTTCCGGCGCGCGGTTATATCCCGCGCCACCCCAACGAATGCCGGCTGGCCATCCAACAGAATGGGAAATGCTACGCCTTCAGCCCACAGCCATTCCCCATTCTTCTTCCGGAAGCGCAGCGCTAGTGGCTCACGCGACCAGGCGGCAGGCTGCTCCCGGTCATCCGGGTGGACCAGGTCGTTCGGCCGCATCGAAAGCAACTCTTCTCTGTCGTATCCCAGCTTGGTGAAGTGGGTAGGGTTGAAGTAGATCCAATTCCCGTCCGCGGTCGCGATGGTGATGAAGTCGCTGGTGTTCTCTGTGATCAGCCGGAACTTCTCCTCAGCATGCCGTAACTGCTCCTCAATCCGCTTTCGGTCGCTGATGTCCAGAGCCACATAGGCATAGCGGGGATGGCCATCCGGCCCCGTACCTAAGGAATGTACATGTACGTAAAACCAATCGCCGCCGGCGGGGTCGCGTGAATGGAATTCGAAGTGGGCGGCCCGCCCCGTTTTTCGGCTCTCCTCGCACCGGTCAATCCAGAAGGAAACGATGCCTGTCTCGGTGTCAGCCCCCGCTTCTCTGCTCTCTGAGATGAACGCCAACACGTGGGTGTTTGTGGCAACGGGAACAATTCTGCCATCCACAATCTCAAAGACACCGCGAAGCGTTCCGGGGCAGTCGTAGCAGCTGCGTAATAGTGCCTCACTCTCGCGCAGGACCACCTCGTCCCGCTTGTGTGTGACGTCTTCCGCGAGGCCGACATAGCGGCGCACTGGCTCCCCCGCCTCCCGGATGGGGAATCCGCGATCCCGGATCCACCGGATGGATCCGTCGGGGCGGACGATCCGGTATTCGTGGTCGAACGGCTCCCCCTTTTGCTGGGCTTCAAGATCCGCCAGCACACGGTCCAAGTCCTCTGGGTGGACGGCTTCGAGGAAGGAGCGTGGGTTCTGATAGAGCAACTCACGGGAGCGCCCCCATACCTTTTCATAACCCGCGCTGATGTAAAACGTCTTCTCGATGTCCACATCCGCCATCCAGAAGACCTCGTTGATATTCTCCGTGATCAGCCGGAGCCGTTCTTCACTCAGCTGCAACTGGGACTCGGCCGCCTTCCGTTCGGTGATGTCGTGACTGGTGCCCCGAAGACATGCAACGCGGCCGCACTTGTCGTATTCTGCGGCGCCACTGTTCACAATCCAGCGGGTAGCTCCGTCGGCGCGGAGCAGTTCCGTCTCAAGTTCGTAGGGTTCTCCTGTTGTCAGGGTCTTCTCCACCGCAGTGCTGAGTCGTGCGAAGCTCTCCGGCGTGTAGAGCCGCGCCTGCGCCTGGAAGCCCGGCGCCGGCCGTTTCGGATCCAGACCAGCTATGCGGTACAGCTCCTCGGACCATGTGACGGCATCGGACTCCACATCCCACCGCCAACTACCCACCCTGGCCAAGCGCTGCATCTCGGCAAACTCTCTGGTCGCCTCGCGAAACGTTCCTTGTGGGCCTTCACTCATCCGCCTCCAGATCCCGAAAAGCAACTCACCGCCGTCAGTTTTCGCCGCACAAAGGGAGTCGGAAAACCAGATGTATGTCCCATCCGCGGCCAGCCAGCGGTACTCAAGGTGGCAGCCAGCGGACGGGACACCTTGAGACAGCTCGCGCAACACCCTGCCTCTGTCATCGGCGTGGATTCGCTCCCACCGAAAGGCCGGATTCGTCGTGAACTCCGCGGCTGCATATCCGGTCAAACGAACGATCTCTTCCCCCATCGATACGATGCTGAGCTGCTTGTCCAGCCGGCAGGTATAAGGCACGGCGTCGAGCGGTCCGAGCGTCACCGCCAGCGTTTCAGCAGGAATCAACATCCCAACACCTTCCTTCACATCCAAGCCTGTTCACTGGCAGAATACGCCTTCGTCGAGTTGCTAGCAAGATCATCCTGCACAGGACGATGCGCGCGAAACTTGAGAGGTCCGCCCGCCGGCGGCCACTAGATACACTGGAAAGGCGCGCCGCTTGACGAAGCCTGCTATACTGTAAGAGTTTTCACTATCCGGCGCGGAAGGAGTCTCCTTACACCATGGCCCTCGACGACAAGGAAAAGCAACGGCTGCTGAGCGTCACTCTCGGCAACATCGAAAAGCAGTACGGCAAGGGGACCATCCAACGCCTCGGCTCGCACGATGCTGTCGTGCCGGTCAGCGTCATCTCTTCCGGCTCCGTCTCCATGGACTACGCCCTGGGCGTCGGCGGCTTCCCGCGCGGGCGCATCATCGAGGTGTTCGGCCCTGAGTCGTCGGGCAAGACTACCATCGCGCTGCAAGTGGTGGCACAGGCGCAGAAGGCCGGCGGCATGGCGGCGTTCATCGACGTCGAGCACGCCATGGACCCTGGCTACGCCCGTAAGCTCGGCGTCGACATCGACAACCTGCTCGTCTCCCAGCCCGACTACGCCGAGCAGGCGCTTGAGATCACCTCGGCCCTGATCGGCTCCAACGCCATCGACGTCGTCGTCGTGGACTCCGTCGCCGCGCTTGTCCCCAAGGCAGAGCTTGACGGCGAGATGGGCGACAGCTTCGTCGGCGTCCATGCTCGCCTCATGTCGCAGGCCATGCGCAAGCTCACCGGTATGGTGTCAAAGTCCAACACCTGCTTGATCTTCATCAACCAGATCCGCGAGAAGATCGGCGTCATGTTCGGCAATCCGGAAACCACCACGGGCGGCCGCGCGCTGAAGTTCTACTCAAGCGTCCGTGTCGACATCCGCCGCATCGCCGCCATCAAGGACGGCGATGCCGTGGTCGGCAATCGCACCAAGACCAAGATCGTTAAGAACAAGCTCGCGCCGCCGTTCCGCGAGGCCGAATTCGACATCATGTACGGCGAGGGCGTGAGCCTCATCGGTGACTTGCTCGACGTCGGCGTCGAGCGCAACATCGTCGAGAAGAGCGGCTCGTGGTATAGCTACTCGGGTGAACGCATCGGGCAAGGGCGCGAGAACGCCAAGCAGTTCCTCCGCGATCATCCTGAAACCATGGCGAAGCTCGATTCGCAGGTGCGTGAAGCTCTGGGACTGCCCAAGCCCGTTGCCCCAGCCGAGCCGGCTCCGGCGGAACCCGTCGCCAAGCCCGCCGCCTCACGCGCGAAGGCTTAGTCCGCAGGCTCGTCGGCCGACGAGGCCGGCTTCAAGATCGCCGCATATCGCACGGTCACCTTCGACCGTGCCGGAATCCACCTGTAACCGGGCACGCCGAAGAGTCCTCCGCGGTCGATCATCTGCCTGCGGCTCTCGGCAAACGGTGACGCGCCGAACTCCATTCCGCGCGTGAGTGTCCGCCCGTTCCACGGCGGAGTCGTGCGGCTGTAGTTTTCTTCCCAGATGCCTAGCCAGGGGAAGTCGCTGCGCTTCCAAACGTAGGCGATCATCAGCTTCGAAGTAGGGCTCCAGGCGCTGAAGTACGCCTCTTCGCTTGAAGGGTCCATCAGGTGCGTCGAAAAGGCGCCGGAAACCGGCTTGTCGATGAACACCCGCAAATCTACTTGCGAGCCGTCCTCGCAGGGAACCATTGGCCAATTGAACTCGGCGCCCGTCTTCATGTACCCCTTGCCGCCCGTGAAGTCCGTCTCCACTACCTTGGACTTGGTGGCCGAGGCCCGGAACTCCGTCTTCCCCTTCTCCAGAAAAGGAGGTCCCAGCGTGACGTGCTGCGTCCAGGCAACGGGACGGTCCCAGGTGGACAGGTTCTCCACCGTCTCAGTGATCTCGGCGCGCCGCTTGCCCGCCGGCTGCGGAAGCGTCGCCGCCTGGTGGAGCGTGTCGCCGGAAACAAGGACATCGTAGGCGACAACGGAGCCTTCGCCGTGAACGGTCATACCGGCGGCGGCTTCCTCAGCCGAAGGACCGCCGAACAGGTCCAGGCACAGATTGTGCCCGAGGATTCCAGACAACAACTTGCTCTCGGCGTTGTCTCCGTACTCGGGATGCTTCTCGCGGTTGTAAGCGGACGGCTCCATGGTTTGCCATGGTGTCGACCAGAGCGGATTCACCCCCGTCGCCTTGTCACGGATGGCGGCAATGTGGCCGCCCTCGCGCGTCACGATGATCTCCAAGTGTTCGTTCTCCACGGCGAAGGCCGAACGATTGCGGTAGGTTGTCGCGCCCATTGTTGCTTCCTCGAATGACCATCGTACTACTCCGCCCCCCAAACAGGATTCCTTTGAAGATGGTCCATAGGGCGCCTGTTGCGTTGGGTCTGTACGCTAGCCGGCGCCGGACCAGGCATGGCTGACCGGCAACCTCCCGCGCCTGCTGTACGATCAAGTCGATGGCTGCAGCAAAGACCAATGCCATGCGTGAGTTGGAGCGGTTGGGCATCCGCTATGAGCCCCGCGAGTACGAAGTGGACCCCGATGATCTCTCCGCCGAAACTGTGGCGGCCAAAATCGGCTTCCCCGTTGAGCAGACCTTCAAGACCCTCGTCGCCCGAGGCGACCGCCATGGAGTCTGCCTCGCCGTGATCCCCGGTAACGCCGCGCTCGACCTGAAGGCCCTGGCAAAGGCGACAGGGGAC
>JACRKW010000129.1 GCA_016215215.1 Acidobacteriota bacterium | reverse complement strand
GGCCGTGACCAGTGCCGTAGAGTTGCAGAACGGAGCCGCGCGCGGCGGCAGCGTCACGCGAGTTGAGCGAGTAGTCCTGGTTCACCACCGCGCCTGGTTGTGAACCGAGCTCCCTGTTCATCACGAAGAGCCCCGGTCCCGCCGTGGTGGCCTGGAACTGGCCGGCCGCGGTAACCTGGCCGCTCTGACGAACCTCGAATGAGGCCGACCCCGGCCGAGTCTCGGCCGGCACGCGGAACTTCACCTGATCCGGCTCCGCTGCCAGCAGTGTTGCCACGCGACCGTCAACCGCCACCTGAACGTTCCCGGACGGAAATGCCCCAAAGGCGAATGCGAGCGAGCCGGGCGCGATGCCTGTCTCGCGGCGGAGGCTGGCGCCGTTCATCACCAGCGCCGGTCCCGACGGGGACGCTGGTATGGCGGAAGCGTGCCCTGTGACGGCCGCCAGCACGGGGTCGTGCCTGGCGAAAAAGTCTGTGGAACGCAGTTCCACAGGCAGGTCTGGGTAGTACGCGTCGCGGTCCGGAATACCCGGCCACAGCGGCCAGTAGGTGGTCGAGTACTGGCCCATGATCTTCGATCCCGGCAGCGTGAAACTCTTGGTCTCCCCAAAATGGGCGGGCTTGCCACCCGTGGGCTCGCCGGCGATCGTAGCCTGGATCATTGCTACATCGGGCGGCAATGTCCCCCACTCGGGCAGCGGCGAACCCACAACCAGGAACTCGATCCCGAACAGTCCGGAGGAGTACGTCCCGCCGTCGGAAAGTCCGTAAGTCCGAAACTCCGGGTTGGCCTTCAGCGCCGTGATGCGCTGCCCCAGTGCAAGGTACAACGGCATCATGACGTAACTGTTGCCGCCGAGATTGCCTCGGAAGTCGAGAACCACCGTTTCGACGGAGTTCCGGTCCAGCAACGCCATCGTGTCGGCGGCGAACTGGTCAGGCGGCCGCGACGCCATCGGCTGGAGAGAGTTCCAGCGAACATACAGCGTCTTGGCATGGGGCCAATACTCGGACCAGTAGTTTTCATCGGAGCGCGTCATCCAGGCGGGCAGATACCCCTCCCGCGCGTCCACCGCCTGGACCAAGCTGGCCGGTCCGGGGAGCAGATCCACCGCGGTCTCCTCGCCCGATTCCAGCCGCAAACCGAATCGGATGGGCCCGGTGAGTGACGTGAGTCCCAGACCGCGCAATACGCCGGCGTTCCGCAAGAACGACGGCGCGCGATAGCGGAAGAAGTACTCGTTCTCGTGCGGGATCACCGCTTGCAAGCGCTCGATAACCTCACTGACCGGTGTGCCATTGACGTGAACAAGACGGGCGCGATGCAAAGAGGACCGATCGGACGCGACTGCCGTGACGAAGATCCCATCGGCGAACCAGCGGAATTCAATTGGCAGCATGACGAAGCCCGCGGGCGGCGCCGACTCCAGGTAGATGCCGGTATGTCCGTCCCGCGCTAACGCGATCAGCGCCAGGAGCCTGGTGTAGAACTGTTCCGGTGACAGGCGCGGAGCATCGCTTTCCAGTTGGCGCACGCCCGCGTCGAATTCAGCGCGGGTGACGTTGAAGAACAAGTTAGGATGCAATTGCGGCAGTTCATTGGCCACGAACGCCAGGTCCTGAGAGAACTGTGTAGGGCCCGGAGGCGGTGCCTGTGCAAACGCAGCCAGAGCCAGACATGTAGACAGAGCGGTAGTCTTCATTTCGAGAACCTCGGCGGATTTCTGGCGTGGACAGCCGCTACGTTACGAGTGCGGGCTGCAAATGGAGTTAGAAGTGGAACCCGACGCCCACTGTGAAAAACGGATGGTTGCGGCCGCGCTCGCCGCCGAGGCCGGCCCGCGTGACAAAGTCGCGGCCCTCGGCCCGGATGCTGATCAGGCGGGTGACGCGGAAATCGAGCCCGGCGCCGAAGCCGAACGCGGCAGAGTTAGCCCGATCGGCACGCGCGCTCAGCAACCCCGGGCCGAGCGTCGATACTTTACCTTCAAGGGACGCGAGACCTCCGCCGGCTGCCGCGTACAACGCCACCCTGGGATGGACGGTGTGGTGGAAGCGAACCCCGGGGGTGAAGAAGACGGTGGTGGAACTTGACGAACTGATCGACGTCGAGATGACGCCGCGGGTATCGTTGGAAATCATCAAAGGAAGTTCGAGGTAGAGCCTGCCCGCAGCAGCTTCATGCAACTGCACGGCGTAGTTGATCTGAAAGCCCGCGCTCACCGAACCCTCGATGCGACCGGGGCTGACGACGGCGGAGTTCCTGACGGAGGCGCCAAGCAGCAGGCCGAGGTCGCTGTTCTGAGCAAAAGTGGCGGCACAAGCGAAAGCGGCGAGTGCGGCGGACCGAATGATGGCGTTTCTCATGGTCTGTGTCCTTGTGGCCATCATGCCTCAGAAACCAGTTGCCCGCGACAACTTTCCAATGAACGGTCGATCGATAAGATGAGCGGCATGGCGTTGCTACCAGCCATTCAACAGCGGAAATCGCCACTCATCGAGCGGCCGAACCGTTCGCCGGATCGGTATTGGCGGATCGGAACCACCCTCCATATACTGAAACTGCTTGAAACCGATGCGACAGCTTACTACATGGATGGTCCTCTTCAGCCTGATGGCTTCAGGACCGGTCACGGCCGGAGGCAATTCCTGGAACAGACTCCGGTACAGCGGGGGGTCAGTGAATGCAAAGGTGAACCCCTTTGACTGGAACACCACTCTGACCGTAACGCCGGATGCGCTCAGCCTGGAATTCAGCGGACGCACAACGGTTCGCATTCAAGCCTCGGCGGTGACGGGATTGAGCTATGGCCAGGAGGCGCACCGCCGAGTAGCCGATCTGGTGGCGTTGAGCGCCATCGCTACGCCACTGGTTCTGTTCGGTCTGCTACATAAGAGTAAAGTGCATTTCATCGGCATCGAGTACCGCAGCGAAGACGGAAAGCCGGGAGCCGTGCTGCTCGAGGCAGACAAGGGCAATTACCGGGCCATATTGGAGATCCTCAGCTCGGTCACGGGCCGACCCGTGAAGAACGCGCCGTGAGATGTTTGGCTACCAGTTCCTTTTCCTGATCTCGCTTGTCACGTTCACCTTCGGTGCGCTGACGTTCTCCGTGCTGGCGGTGTCGTGGATGGTATGGGGCAAGCGCACCGCCCGGTCACTGACTGCATTCACGGCTCTGTGCGCGGCAGCGTTTGTCGCCAATCTGGCGCTCTGGGGGGCGAATTTGGTGGCGCCCGGATCGCGATGGACAGATTCTCTGAGCCTGGCCTCGGGCCTGGCGACTGGGCTTTTACCGCCAGTATTGCTGCAGATCATTTGGCGGCAGGAAGAGAGCGGCCTGCCGTTGCCGCGGCTGTGGAAGGCGGGATTGCTGGCGCTCTACGTATGGTGCGCCGCCACAGCACTGGCGCGCGGCCTGGCGCCCGCGGACCTGGCCGACCGGCTGGAGAGCGCTCCGGCCGTTGCGCTGGGAGCGACCAGCGCGGCGGGCCTGGCGGTGCTGTTTCTCACAAGACGGCGGGCAAAGCCGCAGGAGGTGCGGCAGCGATGGTGGTACCGGGTGCTGCTGGCGCTCGCGCTGGCCAGCGTGGCTTTCGGCTTGGAGCAAGCAGCGGACTATGTACTGCTGGCGTTCTTCGCTGTTACGCTCTATTACCGGGAACGGCTGGTGTTCTTCGACGTGCTGATCAAGCGCGGCGCGTTCTTCGCGTTGGCACTTGCCGGGCTCACGTTCTTCTTCGCCACGGCTCCGCCGGTGTATGAACGGCTACCGGGAGATTGGAGCCGGCCGTGGATCTGCGCGCTGCTGCTGATGCCGTTGTGGCTGGCGGCCCCCTGGGCATATGCACGGCTGGCGGCCGCAATCGATCACTTCTGGCTGGGACGCCCTTACGCGCCGGCCGAGGCAGAACGGCAGTTCACGCGCGATGTGCAGATGTCGACCGACGAGCGTGAACTGCAGACTCAGGCCGAGGAAAGCGTGAGTTCGATATTCCAGACCACGGCGTTGGTGCGGTTCGGCGAGTCCGCCGAGCCTCCGGAGTGTCCGGAGGACGGAGTAATGGCGCAGATCGAGCAGCGCCACGGCCCCGCTGGATGGGTGATGCTCGCTCCGCGGCCGAAGGCGATCCCTTACCTGAGCGACGACCGCCGACTGCTGCAATCTCTGGCCCGCACGCTGGGGGTAGTACTGGAGAACGTGCGGTTCCGCGAGCAGAGGAGGCAACAGGAAGAGCGGGAGCAGGAGTTGCGGCTTCTGGCCAGCCGCGCCGAGTTGAAGGCCCTACGGGCACAGATCAACCCGCACTTCCTCTTCAACGCGCTGAACGCGATTGCAGGCCTGATTCCGCATCATCCGGAACTGGCGGATGAGACGGTAGAGCAACTGGCGCAGGTATTCCGGTACACGCTTCGCAAGTCGGAGAAGGAATGGGCCCGGCTGGACGACGAAGTGGAATTCGCGCAGGCGTACCTGCGGGTGGAACAGGCTCGTTTCGGCGCACGCCTGCGGGTGGAGTTCGACATCGAGGCTCAAGCGCAGTCAGTGCCGATTCCGGCGATGAGCGTGCAGCCGTTGATTGAGAACGCGGTGAAGCACGGGGTGGGAATAGTGGAAGGACCGGCGACGGTGGCACTGAGCGCGAGGGTCAGGGGCCAGGAGTTGTGGGTGGAGGTCTTCGACAACGGCCCGGGCTTTCCGCCCGGCATGACGCTATCAGAGAGCAATGGGCATGGATTGCGGAACGTCGCGGAGAGGCTGCGCGGGTATTACGGCGATGCGGGGCGTTTGTGGTGGGAGAATGGACCGGACGGAACTCGCGTGTTCCTCAGCGTTCCCAGGCAAGGAGCGGCAAGCTGATGAGGGTGCTGATTGCCGATGATGAAGCGCCGGCGCGTGCAAGGCTCAGGCAGATGCTGGCGGCCCATACGGATGTGGAGATTGCCGGCGAAGCGGAATCGGGGCCGCAGACGATGGAAATGGCGGCGGCGTTACGGCCGGACCTGATCCTGCTCGACATTGCCATGCCAGGGTGTTCGGGAATCGACGTGGCGGCCTGCCTGCCCCAACCGCGGCCGCACGTGGTGTTCTGCACAGCCTTCGACCAGCACGCGGTGGACGCCTTCGAGCTGCACGCGGTCGACTACCTACTCAAACCGATCAGCAGGACACGACTCGCAGAGGCGCTGGAACGGGTGCGAACTTTGGGGCAAGCAGGGCGTGAGGAGTCGCTTGACCGGGCGGTACGGAGCCAGCGGCCCGGCCCGGCGCGGTTCCTGGTAAAGAGCGGGGCGCACTACGTGGTGGTAGGGGAAGCCAAGGTGTTGTACTTCTCCTCCGAGGAGGGATTAACGCGCCTCGTCGCCGACGGAGCGCGTTACTGGATGGATCGAAGCGCGGCTCGACGCGAAGAGGTTCTTTCGGGTTTCACGGTCGGCGCTGATCAACTTGAACGCGGTGGGGGAGGTTCACCCTATGCCGGGCGGGTCCGGAGAGGTGCTGTTGAAGAACGGCGTCCGGCTGGAAGTCAGCCGTCGCCGCTTTCGGGACCTGCTCGAAGCGCTGGACGGAGCATCGTAGCGGGCGTACGGGGGCGAAGAGGGATGCAGGCCAGGGGTATCCTCTCCAGCAACGCCTTAACGGGACATGAATTCGTAGGTCCCGGCCTTCAATTGGAAGACGGTCTTGCCGGCTTCGTGCCGGATGAAGGTCACGCCCTTGACTTGTGAAGCCGGCTTGCCGCCTTCGGTGATTGCTTCCGGGGCGGAGGCCGGGAGATAGAGGGTCGCTGAAGTGTTGGCGGGCACGGTGGCCCGGTAGGTGAGGGTGTTGCCCTCAAGGCTCCAGGCGCTGCGGATTCGGCCGTACATCGAGTCGTAGTAGCCCTCGGCGGATTTCATCCCACCGGTGGGATCGGGCTCAGGCTGGAGAATGAACTTCCGGAAGCCCGGCTCGTCGCGCTGAATGCCGAGCGAGTAGGCCATCATCCATTGGCCAACAGCGCCGAAAGAGTAATGGTTGAAAGAGTTCATGCTGTTGTTGCCGCCGAAACCGTTTTCCACCGTGTAGCCGTTCAGGCGTTCCCAGATGGAGGTGGCTCCCTGGTCGATGGCATAGAGCCAGGACGGGTACTGGTCGTTCTGCAGAAGCCTGTATGCGAGGTCTTTCAGGCCATGGTCAGAGAGCGCCTTGCTGATCCAGGCGGTTCCGATGAAACCGGTCATGAGGGAGTGTTTCGGGCGCGTCACGCCGCCATCATCTTTGTTTTCGCGCGTCACGGTCTCAGCCAGGTTTCTTACCATGAAGGGCACGTTTTCGTCAGTGAACAGGTCCATGCCGAGGCCGACGGCGTAAGAGGTCTGCGTGTCGGCGAGCCTGAACTCCGGAGGAGGAGGAGGTGTGGCGCCGCGAGGGCCTCCGCCGCCGAAGCCTCCGCGGCCACCGATCAAGCCGAGGGTCTTCTTTTCCGCATTGACAAACGTCGCGTTGAAGAACGTCTTCCGCTTTTCATACAGCGCCTTGTACCGGACCTCATCGCCGGCGCGACCCAGCACGCCGGCCGCCCTGGCCATGATTCCGAGGTCGTAGGCGTGGTAAGCGGTGGCGAGAAAGGCGGCGCCGAGCGCATTGTTCTGCGGCCCCAGCCAATCGCCGAGTTGCGCGTCGGAGCTCAAGCCGGTCTTGGGGTCGATGGTTGTTTCCAGGTAATCCATGTAGGCTGCCATAGCCGGGTAATGCCGCTCCAGCAGGGCGGCATCCTTGTACTGGAGGTAGACCTCCCAGGGAACGACAATCCCTGCGCTGCCCCACAGGACGCCGCCGAATCCGCCGCCTACCGGCGCGACGTCAGTGAAACGGCCCGAGGGGGCCTGCACGTCGCGCATTGCTTGCATGTGGCGCGTCAGGAACTGGTCCGCATTCGAAACATAGGTGGCGGTGCGCGAGAAGACGTTAATATCGCCGGACCACCCCATCCGCTCATTGCGCTGCGGGCAATCGGTGGGGATGGTGAGGAAGTTGTCCACGTTGGACCAGACGAGGTTGGACCAGAGCTGGTTCACTTTCTGATTGGAGGTTCTGTAGTCCGCACTCAACTCGCGGACGGAGCTGATGGTCACACCTTGGACGGCCTCGAGGGGAAGCGGCTTATCGATGCCGGTGAGTTCCACGTATTGGAAGCCGTGAGATGTGAATCGGGGCTGGTAGACCTGCCGCCCCGCCTTCATGGTGTAGACGTCCTGACTGAGCGCGGCCCGGTAGTTTTCGGTCATGATCATTCCGACATTGCCGCCGGACTCCTTCAGGTTGGGGTAGAGCATCTCCGAGAACCTGAGCGTGAGCTTGCCCCCGGCGCGCCCGTCGGCGATGGTGATCCTGGGAACGCCGACGATATTCTGACCCAAGTCGTAGACGAATACCCCGGGCCGCACCTGCTTGACGCTTCGGGCGGTCAGTGTGCGGAAGACGCCTGCGGTGTCGCCGACTTGGCCGATGAGGGACAGTTTGTCAAAGTGAAACGGGACTCCGGGCGAACCAGGACGGCCGGCTTCCACACCGGAGAACGTTGTGCCGGCAAGAGGCACTATCACCGCGCTCCTCCAGGCGCGATCGTCGTAGCGGGCGGTGGCCCAGCCATTGACCGCCGGCTCACGCGCCGAGTCGTAGACCTCGCCGAAGTCGAGGCTGCCATAGATGAGCGGTCCGCCGCCAAAGTACTTCCACGTGCGGTCGTTGGTGACGATGGTATCCGAGGAACCATCCTTATAGGTGATGACCAGCTTGGCGAGGAGAGACTGCCGATCGCCAAAATGATTCCAGATACTGCCGAAGCTCAACAGACCGCTCCACCAGCCCTCGGCCAACATTGCGCCGGCGGCGTTCTCTCCGGGACGGATCATGCCGGTTACATCATAGGTCTGATAGAGATGAGTGACGTTGTACTGCGTGAGGCCGGGATTGTAGTAGTCCTCGCCCACCCGCTGCCCGTTGAGGTAGATTTCATAAATGCCGCGCGCGGTGACGTACAACCGTGCGCGGTCCACGATTTTTGCGGGAGTGGTAAAGGTGATCCGCAGCATGGGTGAAGAGTTCCGGCTGGGATCGCGCACGAGGAAGACGCCCTTGCCTCTGCCGGCGAGAACATAGCGGCCATCACGAACGGACAAGCCAGAATCGGGCGTGAGAGAGTCCGCATAGATGCCGCGGTACGAGACAGAGGCCAGATCTTCACCAAAAAGGATGTTGCCGGGAGCGCGGGAGTTCTTGACGGTTACGGCGCGGAACGAAGCGTTCTGGCCGGGTTCCACCGAGAAGCCCATGTCGCAGAGCATGCCGAAAGGCAGATAGTTGCCTCCAGCTCCCATCGGGTTGAGATTCACGCTGTTGGGCGCCGATCGTCCACCGAACCCGCCCCCAGCGGGCGGCCCCGGCGGTGGGGCGGCGCCGGCAGCGGTCAGCGAGGACTTGCCGTCGATGGAGATGGTGATCTGCCCGAAGGCGCTGCGGACGTCGACAACGTGCTCGCCATGCTTGTTCGCGGCGTCGATGATATCGGCGCCCACCTCGAAGCTGCGGAAGGGTTTGGCGGGGGAATCCGTGTCTTTGTACCCGGCGCGGTAGACGTGAAGTTTCGCTTTGCCTGCAGGCGTGCCATCCACGCCGGAGATGTCGAGTTCCAGCTTGATGTAGCTTTGATCCTTGCCGTTCTGGAGCTGATAGAGATTCTTGTTCCGGTCCATCAGCCGCGAGTCATTGGCGCCATAGACGAAGCTTGCGCGCGTACTGCCGGGTGCGATGGTGATTCCGTAGCTGAGATCAAAAATGGCCAGGTAAGGCGCGTAGAGCACCAGATCGGCGCCGCCTCCGCCGATCCACTTGGCGCCGCCCCAGGCGGCAGCCTCGGGCGAGGGATCCATCAGGCCCGTCTCAAACCACGAAGCGGCGGTGAGTTTCGTACTTGCCTGATTCCACACACTAACCGTCCACGAGTATCGAGTGGCGGCTGCAAGCGGCAGTCCGGCGTATTGGATGCTCAGCGACTCTGGCGACTCGACGCGCTTGGTGTCCCAGACCACAGCGCCGCGAGCGTCACTGACCTGAATCTGATAGGCCGTCTGCGCGCACTCTCGCTCGCCGGCCGTGGCGGCCATCTGCCAACTGAAGCGTGGCTTGGCCATATCAATGCCAAGCGGGGTCTTGCGGTACTCCACCTGCAGGTTGCGGATGACGGTCGCGGCATAGGCCTGGGACGAGCCGCCGACTAGCACGAGTAACACAACCAGGAATCGCAATCCGCTCATTGAACCCTCCACTGCCTCTAGGTGCGCGGTCTGCCAGCAGTTGCAAGCGCGCGTCATTGATGGAATATCATCTGCGGGGTGAAAGAGCAACCTGCGCGGCACAGTCGGGGAACCGCCGTGAAAGGAGACATCGATGTTAGTGATGGCACTGAGGTCAGGCCGTGTAGCCGGCGTCGCGGAGGAGGCGGTAGACCAGAGCGATGGGGAGGCCGACGACGTTGAAGTAGCAGCCGTCGATGCGGGGGATGAAGCGTGAGGCCAGGCCCTGAATGGCGTAGGCGCCAGCTTTGTCCAGCGGTTCCCCGGAGGCGGCGTAGGCGAGGATTTCGGCTTCGGAGAGGGGAGCGAAGCGAACGGTGGTGGATTCGATGGCGGACCAGGACTGCGAGCCGTGGCGCAGGCAGACGCCGGTGATGACGGCATGGTCACGGCCGCTGAGGAGGCGCAACATGCGGGCGGCATCGGCGGGGGATGCGGGTTTCTCGAGGATGTGGGAGCCGACGACGACGGTGGTATCGGCGGCGAGGACCCATTCCTCGCCAGAAGCTTGGACAGCGGCGGCTTTCGCGGCGGCGAGACGCTGAACGTAGTCGGATGGGGATTCGCCGGGCTGGTGGATCTCCTCAACGGCAGGGACGCGAACGATGAAGGTGAAGCCGGCCTGGGCGAGGAGTTCGCGGCGGCGGGGGGACTGGGAGGCAAGAACGATCATCGGGACACCAGACTAACACGGCAGGACTTTCTGCTGATCCGCGCCCTTGTGGTCGCAGGAGTGTCGCAACGTCGCATGGTAAAATTGCGGTTCCAGGATGGAACGCGCCGGGCGCACGATCGCGAAGTTGAAGACGGCTCACCAGCACTTGACGGTGGAAGAGCTGACTCAAGCGGCGTGGCCGGCGGCGGTGGGCAAGCGGCTGGCGGGCCGGACACGGGTGGTATCGGCACGGGGCGGACGTCTGGTGGTCGAGGTGGAGGACGAGGTCTGGCAGCGGAACCTGGCGGCGCTGAGCCCGCACATTCTGAAGAACCTGGCGGAGATGCTGGACGCGGCGGCTCCCGCACGGATTGAGTTTCGCGTGGGGGTGCCGCGGCGGCCCCCGCAGAGCGAGCCGGCAAAGCAGCGGATTGCGGACGAGTCGGACGGGATCGCCGATCCCGGACTGAGGCGGATCTACATCAATTCCCGGAGAAAGGCGCAAGCGTCTTGAGAATCACGGAACAGCAGGTGAGCTATGTGGCTGACCTGGCGAACCTACGGCTGAGCGAGCAAGAAGTGGCGCGAATGGCTCGCGACCTGGACGGGATTTTGAGCCACATGGAGAAGCTGAACGAGGTGGATACGTCGGGGGTGGAGCCGATGGCGCAGGTGCTCTACGAGGCGGGCGAGACGGCGACGCTGCGGGAAGATGTGCCGGGGGCGACGCTGGACAACGCGGCCGCGCTGGCGAACGCTCCGCTCTCTGGGGCCGGGCAGTTCAAGGTGCCAAAGATCATCGAGCGGTAACGGCCATGGAGATCTCCAAACTCACGATCGGCAGGATTCAGGCCGGGCTGCGGGAGAAGAAGTTCAGCGCTGCGGAACTGGCGGCGGAGGCGCTCGGGTTCGCGCGGGATGAGAACTCGAAGACCAACGCCTATCTGACGTTTTGCGAAGAGCGGGCGATGGCCGCGGCCCGGCAAGTGGACGAAAAGCTGGCGCGCGGGCAAGAACCGGGGGCGCTGGCGGGCGTGCCGCTGGCGGTGAAGGACGTGATCAGCACGCGGGGCGTGCGGACGACGTGCGGATCGAAGCTGTTGGCCCGGTACATACCGCCGTATGACGCGACCGCGGTGGAACGGCTGGAGGCGGCTGGGGCGGTGGTCCTAGGCAAGGCCAATTGCGACGAGTTCGCGATGGGGTCGTCGAATGAGAACTCGGCGTTCGGGCCGGTAAAGAACCCGGTGGCGCTGGATAGGGTGCCGGGAGGGAGTTCAGGCGGGTCGGCGGCAGTGGTGGCGCAAGGGACGGCGGTGGCAGCCTTGGGCTCTGACACGGGCGGATCGATCCGGCAGCCGGCGAGTTTCTGCGGGGTGGTGGGGGTGACGCCGACCTACGGACGGGTGTCGCGGTACGGGCTGGTGGCGTTCGGGTCGTCGCTGGACCATATCGGCCCTCTAGCGAGAAATGTGAGCGACGCGGCGGCGGTGCTTCAGGTGATGGCGGGACGGGACGGGCGGGACGCGACCAGCGCGTTCGCGCCGGTGCCGGATTACGCGGCGGCGCTGAAGGAACCTGTGCGTGGGCTGAAGATCGGGCTGCCGCGAGAGTATTTCGAGGGGCTGACTAGCGATACGGGCCGGCAGATTGAAAAGGGCATCGAGTTGTTGCGCGGGCAGGGATGCGAGTTCGTCGAGGTGAGCCTGCCGAACACGGAGTACGCAATCGCGTGCTATTACATCATCTGCACGGCGGAGGCGTCGTCGAACCTGGCCCGATTTGACGGGGTACGGTACACAACGCGGTCCAGTGCAGCCCAGACGATGGCGGACATGTACCGGATGACGCGCGGCGAGGGATTCGGGGCGGAGTGCAAGCGCCGGATCATGCTTGGGACGTACGTGCTGAGCCACGGGTACTACGACGCGTACTACCTGAAGGCGCAGAAGGTGCGGGCGTTGATTGCCAGGGACTTCCAGAGGGCGTTCGAGGGGGTAGATGCGCTAGTGGCGCCGGTGAGCCCCTTCCCGGCGTTCAAACTGGGAGAGAAACTGGACGATCCCATCCAGATGTACCTGTCGGACATTTACACGATTACGGGGTCACTAGCGGGGATTCCCTGCATGAGCGTGCCTTGCGGTGCGACGGGGGCGGGTTTGCCGGTGGGGATGCAGATCCTGGCGCGGCATTTCGACGGGCGGGGGAGGTTCCGGGGGGGGGGGGCGCTGGAGAGGGCGCTGGTGGGGGCATAGCCGCCGATAGGCGCGGATTTTGAGGCTGGGTGGCCCGCGGAGCCGCATCCTTTTGGGGTGATGAAACATCAGGGATAGGTGAAGGAGAATTTCACCACTATGGCTTTCACTCTGCCCCCGCTTCCGTACGCGCATGACGCGCTGGAGCCGCACATCGACAAGCTGACCATGGAGATCCATCACGGCAAGCACCACCAGGCTTACGTCACCAACCTGAACAAGGCGCTGGAATCGGCGCCGGAACTGGCGGGCAAGAGCCTGGAGCAGTTGCTGGCCAACGGCGTGTCGGGCGTGCCTGAGGCGATCCGGACGGCGGTGCGCAACAACGGCGGAGGGCATTGGAACCACACCATGTTCTGGGAGATCATGGGGCCGGGCAAGGGCGGAGCGCCGGCGGGCAAGCTGGCTGAGGCGATTGCGGCCAAGTTCGGCGGGTTCGACGCATTCAAGGAGAAGTTCAACGCGGCGGCGATCGGGCGGTTTGGCTCGGGCTGGGCGTGGCTCATCCGAACCGACAACGGCGGAGTGGACATCATGTCGACTCCGAACCAGGACAATCCGTTAATGGAAGGTAAGCACGCCGTGCTGGGGCTGGATGTTTGGGAGCACGCATACTACCTGAAGTATCAAAACCGCCGGCCGGAGTATGTAACCAACTGGTGGAACGTGGTGAACTGGGCGAAGGCCGAGGAGCGGTTCGGGGCGAAGTAACAAACGCCCCGGACACCGGCCAGGAAGCCAGTTCCGCCTGTACACTTACAGGTGGGGCTATGCACGAGAAGCACATCCGCCGCGCCATCCAGCTTGCCGCAGAGAATGCGGGGCAGGGGCGCGGCGGTCCATTTGGGGCGGTGGTGGTACGGGACGGGCAGATCGTCGCCGAAGGGGTCAACCTAGTGACCTCGAAGCTGGACCCGACAGCGCACGCCGAGGTGATGGCGATACGTGCGGCTTGCGCAAAGCTGGGAGTGTTCGAATTGCGCGGATGTACGATTTACTCCTCGTGCGAGCCTTGCCCGATGTGCCTGGCGGCGATCTATTGGGCGAGGCTGGACGCGCTTTACTTCGCGGCGAGCCGGGAGGACGCATCGGCAGCCGGCTTCGACGACGGGTTCCTCTACGAGCAGATTCCGTTACCGGCTTCGGCGCGCTCGCTGAGATCGGAGCAGTTGCTGGCGGGCGAATCCGGGGTCCCCTTTGCCATCTGGAGGGCGAATCCCGCTAAAATCGCGTACTGAGGTGCGAACCGATGCTTGTGGTTACGACTTCCACGCTGCAGGGCAAGGAGATCAAGCAGTACCTGGGGATCGTGAGCGGTGAGGCGATTCTGGGGGCCAACATCTTCAAGGACTTCTTCGCCGGGATTCGCGACATCGTGGGCGGGCGCTCGGCGGCCTACGAGAGTGAACTGAGGAAAGCAAAGGACCTGGCGATCCAGGAGATGTGCGAGGAGGCGCAGGGACTCGGCGCAAACGCCGTGATCGCGGTGGACCTGGACTACGAGACTATCTCGACGGCACACGGCGGGGGGATGCTCATGGTGACGGCTGCGGGCACGGCCGTGGTGATCGCCTGAAGCAGAGGCGTCGGGCCATACGCGCTAGCTCGCACTCACGGGATTAGGAATGCAGCCCCAGACGGAAGCCTGGGAACACCGTTGCTAGCGCTTGTTCATGTCACGCAGGGCCTTCTTCATGGGGTGCTCGATTTCCTTAAAGCCGGAGGGCACGGAGAACTTCGAGACGTCCACGGGTGCGGAGGAGAATGACTGCAGTTCTGTGGTCATTTCCATGAAGGCGGTGGGGCCGGCTGGGGCGGCCTGTTTCTTGGGTTGCTCGGTAGGAGGCTGATCGTCCTTCGGCGCATCCTTCTTCTTTCTGCCGAATCCGCCAAGCATGCCGCCAGCAGCGGCGCCGGCCAATCCGCCAAAACGGCCTCCGACGGAACGAGCGGCTGAGCCAGTGGCCTCCTGCTCAGCGCCTTGTTTCATTGCGGCGTTGACATCGGCGCCCGAGGGCATCTCGGGCATCTGGCCGCCGGGACCGCCCACGCCGAGCATCCTGGTGACTTGAACAACGGGAACGCCTTCCAGTTTGGCGGCTTCCTTCGCCATCTTGGCCATGCCCTCGCTCATGCCTGGCTGGGACGTCAACATGCCTCCCATGCGAAGCATGTTGATGTCGTACGCCATCTTTTCGGCAAAGCGGCGGTAGAAGTCCTTCACTTCAGCGTAGCCGGCGATGCCCTTGGCGAGCCACATATCATTGAGGATCTGCATCTGGCCGGACTGTCCGCTCTGGGCGTCCTTGGTTTCCATGGCGACCGTCAGGAGCATCTCTTTGGTATCGAGGCCGATGATGTTCCTGGTGGCGCCAGTTTCCTTGACATCGAACTTGAAACTCATCTCCGCGCCGTTGGCCTGTTTCATCTGCTGGGCCATCTTCTCCTGCGTGGCGAGGAGAGCCTGCTTGAACTCGGCGAAAGTGATGGCGGAGTACGTCTTCTTCTCCAAGTCGATTTCGACCATCATTTCCTTGCCGACGTCAATGATATGGATGTTCCGGTCCGAAATCGTGGCAAGCCTGTCGCCCCTGACGATGACGGTGTTGTTTTGGGGCTCCAGGGCCTTGCCACCGCCGGGGACGAGTTTCATCATGCGAACAATGGTCCCGCCAGTGATCTTGGAGGTCTGCTGGTAGGTGAAGTCGGCGCGCAAGGGAAGAAGGGTGAGCCCGCCGCCCAGAGCCAGGCATAGTGCCATTCGGTTCATGGAATCTCTCCTATCCGATCAGAGTAAAGGAAAGGGCAGGTGCTATACAATGGGCTGCACCGGTCACTCCCATGCCTGCCCAACTGACAATCCGCCCTTCGCTGCGCCGGGCGAAGTTTTCGCTGGCGCTCTGTATCGTTTTTCTGTCCTTCATCGTCTGGCTCTGGCTCTCGGTGATGCCCGACACCAAGTGGTGGATTTTGGTGGTGGGAGTGCTGCCGTTCCTGGGCCCGCTCATGTCGTGGCTGGACTCGACGCGAACTCAATTGGCGGTGGAAGATGGCATCATCCGGTACAAACACGGACTGGTCTCGCAGACTACCAGGAGCATTGAATTGCGAAAGCTCCAGGACATCCGGGTAGAGCGGTCGCTGTCGCAGCGGCTGTGGGGGACCGGCACGCTGGTCCTGGAGACGGCTGGGGAGTCGAGCCGGCTGGCTATGGCCGACATCGACCGGCCGCAGCAGGTGGCCGACTGGCTCCTCAACGAGAGCCGGAAGAGGGATCTGGGCCACGCCAATGGCTGAGTTCTTTGAGGACAAGGTGGCTCTGGTGACGGGTGCGTCGCGGGGACTGGGGCGGGCGATGGCGGTGGCGCTGGCGCGCGCGGGCGCCGCGGTGGCGCTGGTGGGAAGGAACACGCCGAAACTGGAGGCGGCGGCGGCGGAGTGCGGTGGACGTTGCGAGGTTTTTCCGTGCGACGTGACGAAGGAAGAGGATGTCGTGCGGCTGGAACAAGACACCGCACAGCGGCTGGGCAAGGTGCAAATCCTGGTGAACAACGCGGGGGTGAACCTGCGCAAGCCGGTGACGGAGTTCACGCTGGAAGAGTGGCGGTGGGTGATGGACACCAATCTGACGAGCGCGTTTCTGTGCGCACGCGCCTTTGTGCCGCATATGAAGGGTAGCGGCTACGGACGGATCGTGAACCTGACGTCGATCATGAGCCACGTGTCGCTGCCGGGGCGGAGCGCCTATTCGGCTTCGAAGACGGGATTGTTGGGCTTCACGCGGGCGCTGGCGATGGAACTGGCGGGCGAAGGGATTACGGTGAACGGCATCAGCCCGGGACCGTTCGCGACGGAGATGAATACAGTTCTGATGGCCGATCCGGAGGCCAACGCGCAGTTTCTGTCCAAGATCCCGCTGGGTAAGTGGGGCAATCCGGCGGATATCGGCTCGCTGTTGGTTTACCTGTGCTCGGCGGAGGCATCGTTCATCACCGGGACCGACATCGTGATCGACGGGGGATGGCTGTCACAATGACGCGCCGGAAGCTGCTGACGGGCGTGGGGTTAGGCCTGGCGGGGTGCGGGCGTACGCGGCGGCGGCGGATCGCGGTGATTCCAAAGGGGACGGCGCACCTGTTCTGGGTGTCGGTACAGGCCGGAGCGCTGGCGGCGGGGAAGAAGTTCAACGTGGAGATCCTGTGGAACGGACCGGCGTCGGAAACCGAATATGCGCGGCAGGTCCAGATCATCGATTCGATGATCGCGCAGAGGGTGGACGGGATCGCAGTGGCGGCCAGTGAGCGGCAGGCGCTGGTGGCGCCGATAGAAAGAGCGGTGGCGGCCGGGATTCCGGTGACGGTGTTCGATTCGGGGGTGGATTCGGCGAACTTCATGTCGTTTGTGGGGACGGACAACGTGCTGGCCGGACGCATGGGAGCGCGCAAGCTGGCCGGGTTGCTCAAAGGTAAGGGCGAGGTGGCGATGATCCTGCATGCGCCTGGGAGCCTGTCGACGATGGACCGGGAGATCGGCTTCCGCGACACGATGAAGAAGGAGTATCCGGGGATTCACATCGTGGCCGAGCAATACGGAATGTCGGACCGGGCCAAGGCGAGGGCGGCGGCGGAGAACATTCTGGCGGCGCATCCGGAGCTGGACGGCTTGTTCACGACGACGGAGCCGAGTGCGGCGGGGGCGGTACTGGCGTTGAAGGGGAGAGGACTTAACGGCCGGATCCGGCTGGTGACCAACGACAGCAGCGACGCGCTGGTGGAGGAGATGCGAGCCGGAAACGTAGACGCCTTCATCGCGCAGGACCCGTATGGTATGGCGTTCCAGGCAGTGAAAACGCTGGTTGACAAACTGGAGGGGCGCACGCCGCCGGGACGGATTGACATGCAGCCGGTGGTGGTGACGGTTGGCGACCTGGAGAAGCCGGAAGTGCGCCAGATGCTGCATCCGGAACAGATCAAGCGATAGGCGGACATGTCCGGAGGAGGTGTTCGCCAGTTCGTGCGGCCGTGGTAGTATTCGAATCAGACGTCGCCGTCGGGATTCTGAAGAACGCCGTCTCGGGAGTTGGCAGCAGGCGGAACACGATGCAAGGTGGGGGCCAGGTGCTAGCACGGACAGTGATCAGCGCGAGCATCGCGCTGCTGTTGGGGCCGCCGGCCGCGCTCTGTTTGGATCCCCACAGGGCCATTTCGCAGTACGCCCTGGATCACTGGCAGGCCCGCGAGGGGCTGGAGCAGAGCACGGTACAGGCTATCGCGCAGACTCAGGATGGGTACCTCTGGTTGGGAACACGGAACGGGCTGGTGCGGTTCGACGGCGCGCGATTCCGGGTCTTTTCGTCGAAGACCACTCCCGAGATGGCGCACGAGAATATCTCGGATCTTGCGGTGACCCCGGATGGAACGCTGTGGGTTGGTATGTCGCAAGGCGGGCTGCTCAAGTACCGCGGGGGCAAGTTCATACGATTGACCACCAGGGACGGCCTGGGCGGCGAGGCGATCCGCAGCCTGCTGGTGGATGTGGACGGCAGCTTGTGGGTGGGCACATTCGGCCGTGGAGTGACGCACTTGAAGGACGGAAAGGCGCGAGTGTTCAACTCGAGCCAGGGAATGGCCAGCAACACCGTCCGAGTGATGGCACGCGCCGTTGGCGGCGGCGTGTGGGTGGGCACGGACCTGGGGTTGTACAAGATCAACGGAGAGGAGGTAACGCCGCTGCCGGCGGGACTGGGAGTGGACAGGGGCATGGTGGTCGCAGTGCACCAGGATGCAAATGGAGAGTTGTGGGTGGGGGTGGACAAAGTGGGCCTGCTCCACATCCGCGGCGAGACATCGAAGACGCTGACGACTGCGGACGGCCTATGTTCGATCACGGTGCGGAACGTGCGAAGAGACCGGGATGGGAACCTATGGGTGTCAACCAGCGGCGGACTGAACAGGATAACGTACCGCGGGATCGACTCCTTCACTCAAAAGGACGGGCTGACGCACTCCTACGTGCGGCTGGTGTTCGAAGATCTGGAAGGCGCGCTGTGGCTGGGCCTATTCGGTGGCGGACTGGACCGGCTGAAAGACAGCAAGTTTGTCAACCACACCTCAGCGGAGGGATTGCCGGACGAATACGTGTTCACCGTGTTGGAAACGAGAGATGGAAGCGTATGGATGGGCACGGAGAAGGGCGGCCTGGCACGCCGGATAGAGGGCCGGATCCAAGTCTTCAAGAAGGAAGACGGCCTGCCGAGCAACTCGGTATGGGCATTGACGGAAGACCGGGACGGGACGCTCTGGATCGGCACCGGCGCGGGAGGGATCAGCAGATTCCGCGACGGGCGCATCAGAACATTCCGGCCCGAGGATGGGCTGCCGCGGTGCAATGCCCAGCATATCCTTCAGAAGCGGGACGGGAGCGTGTGGGCTGCGACGTCTGAAGGCCTGGCCGAGTTTCGCGAGAACAAGTGGGTGATGCACAGCGTAGCGGAGAAGGAGCAGACGCTCCGGGCCATGCTGGTGCTGGCGGAAACACCGGACGGGCGGCTTTTGGCCTCAACCAACACGGCTCTGTACGAATTTAGGGACGGACGCCTGCAGCCTTCCCCGCTACTGGGCAAGAGCCCGCCGATCAAGATCCATTCGATGTACTTCGACGCGCAGGGCGCCCTGTGGGCGGGCACAGACGGCCAGGGACTGTTGCGGGTCCACGGCGGGCAGGTGTTTACCTTCTCAAGGGCCAATGGGCTGCCTGACAACGTGGTCTACCGGGTGATGGAGGACGGCAATGGGGATCTGTGGATCACGACCAATAGCGGTGTGGTGCGGGCGAAGCGCGCGGCGATGGAGGCATTCGCGGGCGGAAGCGGACCGGCGGTGGGCTATAAGCAGTATGGCGTGGCCGATGGGATGCGCAGTCAGGAATGCAACGGAGGAGGGGGCGGCCAGCCGGCGGGGTGGGTGGCGCGGGACGGAAAAGTGTGGGTCCCGACGGTGAAAGGCGTTTCGGTAATCGACCCCGCCAACTTACGCATCAACGCGCGACCCCCGGTAGTGGTGGTGGAATCGGTCCACTCCGGACGGGAAGACTGGCTGCGGGACGGAGTTGCGGAGTTGCCCGCGGGACGGCGGCGGATAGAGGTGAACTACAGCGCGCTGAGTTTGCTGGCGCCGGAGCGGAATAGGTTCCAGTACCGCCTTGAAGGGGTAGATGGTAACTGGGTGGAGGCCGGCAGCGGGCGGGTGGCGTCGTACACCCAACTATCGCCCGGCGAGTATACCTTCCGGGTCAAGGCGTGCAATAACGACGGTGTCTGGAATGAAGTTGGGGCTTCGGTGGCAATCCGGATCCAGCCCTACTTCTACGAAACAATCTGGTTTGCCGCCTGCTGCGCCGGCGCGATATTCGCACTGCTGGCGTGGCTGCTACGACTACGAGAACGGTGGGTGAGGCGAAGCGAAGCGGCCGAGGCACTGAAGCGCGCCAATGAGGAGTTGGAGGCGCGAGTGGAGGAGAGGACATCCGCCCTTGCCCGCGTGAACGAGGACCTGAGGCAGGAGATCGAAGAGCGCATGAAGGCCGAGGAGGAACTCCGGCTGACGCAGCGCTCGATCGAGCAGTCAGCGGTGGCCACGCTGTGGTTTGGCGCCAAGGGTGAGATCTTGCGCGCCAATCAGGCTGCCTGCCGGTTGTTCGGCCGCGATGAGCAGGAGATCCTCAGGCTGGACGCGTCAATCCTCGACGACAATGCCGGCGGGGAGTTGTGGCCATCCTTCTGGGCGGATCTGAAGCGTGATTCCGCAAAGACGATTGAGTGCGTGAGCCGGCTGAACGGCGGCGATACCCGGCCGCTGGAGGTCCGGGCGACTCTGATCGAGTTTGAAGGCCGCGAATTTGCGCTGTGCGTGGTGCAGGACGTATCGGAACGGCAACAACTGGAGGCCCGGGTACGAGACATTCAGAAGTTGGAAGCGGTGGGACAACTGGCGGGAGGAATCGCGCACGACTTCAACAACCTGCTGACGGTGATCCTGGGCCACGCGAGCATGGCGGCGCCGCGCGCGCAGCCGGGTAGCGCGGTTGGGGACAGCCTGAACGAGATCAAGTCCGCCGGGGAGCGGGCGGCGGCGTTGGTCTCTCAGTTGCTGGCGTTCGGGAGAAAGCAGCACCTGCGGATGAAGGTACTGAGACTGGACGAGATCGTGGACGGGCAGGTTTCGATGTTGCGGAGCGTGCTGGGCGAGCGGGTAACTCTGACCGTGAAGCACGAGCCAGACGTGGACCCGGTGCAGGCAGACCAGCACCAATTGGAACGGGTGCTCCTGAATCTGGTGATGAACGCACGGGACGCAATGCCGGAGGGCGGCTCGGTCGGGATCATCACCTCGGCCGAGGAAGTGGGCAGCGACGCCGGAGGAAACGACAACAGCATTCCGGAGGGGCGCTACAGCGTGTTGTCGGTTACTGATACCGGGTGCAGCATGAACTCGGTGACGCAGGCGCACCTATTCTAACCGTTCTTCACCTCCAAGGGCCTGGGGAGGGGAACGGGACTGGGTCTGAGTACTGTATATGGGATTGTGCGGCAGTCGGGCGGCTATATCCGGGTGAGAAGTGAAGAGGGCCGCGGTTCGGAGATCAGCGTATATCTTCCTGCGTTGAAGGCCTCCGTTGAGATTCCCGCGCCCGTGCCGGAGCCGCAAGGCAAGCCACGCGGTTCCACTCGCGGAACGATAATGGTGGTGGAGGACGAACCGGGCGTGCGCGCGCTGATTTCCAGCGTACTGCGCGGAGCCGGGTTCGAGGTGGTGGAGGCCGAAGACGGAGAGGCCGCGCTGGCCGTGGGAACAGAGCGGCTCGACGCTGTGGTGACCGATGTGGTGATGCCAGGAATGTCCGGTACGGTGCTGGCCAGACGACTTCGACAGGTTCACCCCGGCATCCCGATGCTTTTCGTTTCTGGATACGCCCATGACCAACGGCCTGGCACGCTGGCCAACATGCAGGGAACGGCTTACTTACAGAAGCCGTTCGCGCCGGATGAGCTTGTGGAGAAACTGCGCGGCTTGATGGACACCGCTCCACCGAAGGGGCGCTGGTAAGGCGGCCGGTCCTGGGTCGGCTACACTGGGTGGTTCATGACCCGCGACAACAATACACGGTTCTTCGGGCACCCTGCCGGGCTCTCGACGCTTTTCTTCACCGAATTGTGGGAGCGGTTCGGCTACTACGGTATGAGGGCGCTGCTGGTGCTATTCATGACAGCAGCGGCCTCCTCGGGCGGCCTGGGCTACGACGTTCCGAAGGCGTACGCCATCTATGGGTTGTACACGGCCAGCGTGTACGGGCTGAGCCTGCCGGGCGGCTGGGTGGCCGACCGGATCCTGGGCCAGCAGCGGGCCGTACTCACCGGCGGCGTGTTGATCGCCATCGGGTATCTCATGCTGGCGCTCCCTTCAGAACCGGCACTGTTCGCCGGTATGGTGATTGTGGCCTTCGGCACGGGCCTGCTGAAGCCGAACATCTCCACGATCGTCGGGCAGATCTATCAGCCCGGCGATCCTCGCCGGGACTCGGGTTTCTCGGTGTTATACATGGGAATCAATATCGGGTCCACGCTGGCGCCTTTGGCCTGCGGCTGGGTGGGAGAGCGGGTGAGTTGGCGCCTGGGCTTCGCCATGGCCGGGATCGGCATGGTATTGGGCGTCATCACGTTCCTGCGGGGCATGAGCCGCCTGGGAGGCTCTGGGCTGAAGCCGGTGGAGCCGCCGACGCCTGAGATCGGACGGCAATGGAGGCGGAACTTCCGCGCCGGACTGGCAGGGACCGCGGGCCTGTTCGCACTGCTGGCGGCGGTGCACTTCAGTGGTGCATTGGTGCTCAGCGCGGAGCGGCTGGTCAACGTCGCTGGATTGGCATTGTTCGCTATCACGCTGGGGTTGTTCGGTTGGATGTTCCTGGGAGGAGATTGGACGCCGGACGAACGGAAACGCCTCGCCGTGATCGCGGTACTATTCTGCGGCTCGGCGTTGTACTGGGCGGCGTTTGAACAGGCGGGATCGTCGTTCAACCTGTTCGCCAAGCACAATACGGAGAACGTCCTGTGGGGATTCAACTTCCCGGCCAGCTGGTTTCAGAGCCTGAACGCGGGCTTCATTATCGTGCTGGCGGGGGTATTCGCATGGGTGTCGATCAGGCTGGGCGACCGGCAGCCTGGATCGGCGTTGAAGTTCTCTCTGGCCCTGTTCTGCGCCACGAGGTCGTTTGTGGTGATGATGGCGGCGGCACAACGGGCCGGCGCGACCGGGCGTGTGAACCCGATGTGGCTGGTTGTGACCTACCTGCTCCAGACGGTGGGAGAGTTATTGCTGAGTCCGGTTGGATTGAGCGCGATGACGAAACTGGCGCCGGCGCGCGTGGCCGGGCTGATGATGGGCGTGTGGTTCCTGTCTCTGTCGATGGGCAACTATTTGGCGGGGAGGACGGCGGCCTACTACGGAAACCTGCCTCCCTACGAGTTGTTCAAGAGCATGGGGATGACAATGGCGGTGGCGGCGGTGGCGCTGCTCTTGCTGGCGAGGCCAGTGGCGCGCATGATGCGGAGCATCGAACAGCACGGCGCGGCGTAGAATAAAGCGATGGGTGAAAAACGAGCGAAGTCAGCTGCAGCGCCTCCCGCGCAGGGCGTCCCATTTGAGCAGGCGCTGGGTGAACTCGAGGACGTGGTGAAGCAGATGGAGAGCGCGGATCTGCCCCTGGAACAGGCGCTGGCCCTGTTTGAACGGGGGGTGGAGCTGAGCGAATCCTGCCGGAAACAGCTCTCAGAGGCCGAAACGCGGGTGGAGATCCTGATGAAGAAGGGTGAGACGGTGGAGGCTTCGCCGCTCGATACAGCAGAGGAATGACGCTAGCCGACTTGAGTTTGAAGCAGTACATCGCCGAGCAGGTGAAGCTGGTGGATGCGGATTTGGACCGGCTGGTGCCGGGCGAGAACGTGGAGCCGCGGACGATCCACAAAGCAATGAGGTACTCACTCTTCGCGGGGGGGAAGAGGATTCGGCCTCTGCTCTGCCTGGAAGCCGCGCGAACGGCGGCGGGCCTCGAGGTGGAGGGCGCCCTGGCGGTGGCATGCACGCTGGAGATGATCCACACCTACTCGCTGATCCACGACGACCTGCCGGCGCTGGACAACGACGACCTGCGCCGGGGGCGGCCGACATCGCATAAAGTGTTCGGCGAGGCGATGGCGATTCTGGCGGGCGACGCGCTGTTGACCTACGCCTTCGACGTGCTGGGACAGACCGGCGACGCGCGGCTGGTATTGGAACTGGCGCGCGCATCAGGCACCCTTGGCGGCATGATCGCGGGGCAGGTGCATGATATGGAAGGAGCAGCCCAACCAGCCACCGAAGAGCTGTTGGAGAAGATTCACCGGGCCAAGACGGGCGCACTGCTTCGTTGTTCCCTCCGGATGGGAGCGATCCACGCGGGGGCGGGCGAGACGGCGCTGGAGGCGATTTCCCGCTATGGCGGGCACATCGGCCTGGCGTTCCAGATTATCGACGACATTCTGGACGTGACGCAAACCTCCGAGCAGCTTGGAAAGACGGCGGGCAAGGACGCGGAGCAGAACAAGGTGACGTTCCCGGCTGTGTATGGCCTGGAGCGTTCGCGGCAGATGGCGGAGGATCAGCGCCAACAAGCGCACGCAGCCCTGAGCGGGTTCGGGACCGGGGCCAGGAGGCTGCGCGAGCTGGCCGACCTGATCGTCGACCGGACCTCATGAAACCCGGCAAGCAGCGCATCGACCAGTTGATGGTGGACCGTTGCCTGGCGGGGTCGAGGGAGAAGGCGAAGGCGCTGCTGCTGGCGGGCGGAGTTCGAGTGAACGGGCAGCGCGTGGACAAGCCCGGCACGCTGGTTGCGCCGGATGCAACGGTTGAGCTGATCGACAAGATGCCGTGGGTGAGCCGGGGCGCCTACAAACTGATCGGGGCGCTGGACCATTGGCACATCGACGTGGCCGGGCGGGTTTGCCTCGACGTGGGTTCGTCGACAGGCGGATTCACCGAGGTCTTGTTGAACCGCGGCGCACTCAGAGTACATGCCGTGGACGTGGGCATGGGACAGTTGGACTGGAAGCTGAGGAAAGATCCGCGTGTGGTGGTGCACGAAGGCGTCAACGCGCGCTTCCTGGAGCCCGGACTGACGGGGGAGCCGTCCGGCCTGGCGGTGTGCGACGTGAGCTTCATCTCAGTTACACTCATTCTTCCCGCACTCGTTCCGCTGCTGGCGGTCCCCCGGGAACTTGTGGTGCTGATCAAGCCGCAATTCGAGGTGGGACGCGAGCAGGTGGGCCGGGGCGGAATCGTTCGCGACGAGGCGCTGCACCGTTTCGCAGTGGAAAGAGTGACTTCGGCGGCGCGGCTACTGGGGTTGGAAACTGACGTGATAGAGAGCCCGCTGGCGGGCGCGGAAGGCAATAAGGAGTTCCTGCTGCATGGAACCGATCCGCACAGTCGGAATCATCTCGAAACCTGAGGCCAGACAGGCAGATCAAGTAGTGCCGGCGTTGCTGGCGTGGCTGGATTCGCATGGCATCGGTTACCGCGTGGATCAAGCCACGGCGAGCTACGCGGACAGCGCGCTCACGCCGGTGGCGCGGGAGCAGGTGCCGGAAGGGGCGCAACTGGTCATTGTGCTGGGCGGCGACGGAACGCTGCTATCGGCCGCGCGCGCGATCGCCGGGCGGGAGATTCCGCTGTTCGCCGTCAATCTGGGCGGCCTTGGGTTCCTGACGGCGATTTCGACGGAAGAGCTATTCCCGGAACTGGAACGTGCGCTCCGCGACGAGCACCGCGTGGCCAAGCGGCGAATGTTGACGTGCGAGGTGCAGCGCCACGGGGAGATCGTGTCACGGTACGACGCGCTCAATGACGTCGTGATCACAAAAGCGCACATCGCTAGAATGATCGACCTGGTGTGTAACGTGGACGCGCACTTTGTCTGCCGGTACAAGGCGGACGGGCTGATCATCGCAACGCCAACTGGATCAACGGCCTACAGCCTGAGCGCGGGCGGACCCATCGTGTTTCCGAGCGTGGGGGCACTGTGCATCACGCCAATTTGCCCGCACACGCTCACCAACCGGCCGGTGCTGGTATCGGATTCCAGCGTGATTCAGATCTTGAATCTGGCCGCCGACGACTCGGCTTATCTCACCATCGACGGGCAGGTGGGTGAACCTTTGAAAGAGCAGGACCGTGTAATCTGCCGGAGCAGCCAGTACTCACTGTCGCTGATCAGGCCGCCGCGAATGCTGTTTTTCGATGTCTTGCGACAAAAACTCAAGTGGGGTGAACGTTGAAGAAACTTTCGTTGACCAGTTGGATTTTCATCGCCATGGCTGTGGGAATCGCTTTGGGCCATTTCTTTCCGGACGTTGGCAAGCAGCTCATGCCGGCCTCGAATATCTTCATCCGCATGATCAAGTCGATCATTGCACCTCTGCTGTTCGCCACACTGGTGGTGGGCATCGCGGGTTCGGGCTCGGCCAAAGCGATGGGGCGCATCGGACTGAAGTCCATTATCTATTTCGAGATCGTTACAACGGTAGCGTTGTTTCTGGGGCTGGGAGCGGTGAATCTCGTCCGGCCCGGCGCGGGCCTTTCGCTGGAGAAGGCCGTTGTGGACCCTACGCTGCCTCAGGCGTCCACGTCGCTGGCATCGGTCCTCGAGCACACCTTTCCAAACTCAATCATCGACGCCATGGCAAAAGGTGAAGTGCTTACGAAGTACGTGATGTACCTGGCGCCGTTCGGGGTAGGGGCCGCGATGGCGGCCGTGGTGGGATCGAAGGGCATCTCGGTGCTGCTCGGATTGGGAAAGCTCATTCTGACTCTGTACGGCGCGCTGGTCGTATTCGTCGTTTGCGTGCTCGGGTTGGTGATCGTCATTTTCAAGATCCCGATGCGGCGCTTCGTGCACTGGGTGAAGGAGCCGTATGTGCTGGCGTTTTCGACGGCCTCGAGCGAGGCAGCGTTGCCGCTGGCGCTGGAGAACATGGAGAAGTTCGGCGTGCCGAAGCACATTGTGGCATTCGTACTGCCCACCGGGTACAGTTTCAACCTGGATGGAAGCACTCTGTATCTGTCGCTGGCTTCGGTCTTCGTGGCACAGGCCGCGGGCGTGGAACTCACCTTGAGCCAGCAGTTGCTAATGATGCTGACCCTGATGCTGACTTCCAAGGGCGTGGCCGCCGTGCCCAGAGCCTCGCTCATCATTCTGGCGGGGACTCTATCGGCATTCAAGCTGCCGGTGGAGGGAATCGCGCTACTGCTCGGTGTGGATACGCTCATGGACATGGCTCGCACGTCGGTGAACTTGCTGGGCAACTGTCTGGCGAGCGCTGTGATCGCTCGATGGGAAGGATATGATCTGAATGCGCCGGAGGCGCTCGAATCATGATGCTTGGAGCTGTTACCTACAACGTCCTGAAGGACTGGGACCTGGAGACGGTCATCACCAAACTGGAGGAGGCGCAGTTTGAGGCGGTGGAACTTCGCACCGGCCACAAGCACGGGGTGGAACCCACGCTGACAACACAGGAGCGCGCGCGCGTCAGAGCGCGATTCGAAAGGACAAAAGTACGCCTGCTGAGCTACGGCTCGACTTGCGAGTTTCACGCGGCGGATCCGGCGGTGCGGAAGAAGAACGTCGAAGATGCGAAGGCGTTCGTCGACCTGGCGCACGACACGGGCGCGTGGGGGGTCAAGGTTCGGCCGATCGGATTCCCCAAGGAAGTTCCGCGCGAGCAGACCATCCAGAACATCGCCGCTGGATTGCGCGAAGCTGGTGACTACGCGCCGGGCAAGGGAGTGGAGATCTGGCTGGAGGTACACGGCTCGCAAACTCAATTGCCTCCGGTGTGCGCGGAGATCATGAAGAGCACGAAGCATCCGTCGGTGGGGCTGTGCTGGAATTCGAATCCGACCGACGTGGTAAACGGGTCAGTGAAGATGTCATTCGACATGCTGAAGCCGTGGATCAAGAGCTGCCACATCAACGAACTCGCAAACGAGAAATATCCCTATCGGGAGCTCTTTACCCTGCTGCGGCAGGCGAGATTCGAACGCTACACGTTGATGGAGATCGCCGAAAGCAAGGATCCAGAACGCTTCATGAGGTACTACCGGGCACTGTGGATGGAGCTGGCCAGAGGATGAGTCTACCAACCCGCTTGCTCACCCGCGCGGCTCTGCTGCCGGCGCTGGCGGTTCTTCTGCTACCGCCGGCGCTGAGCGCTGCAGCACCGTCGCCGGAGGCCTACTTCGGACACCGCATGGGAGCGGACAAGACGGTGCTGGACTGGTCCAAGGTCACCGGCTACCTGCAGGAGTTGGAAGCGGGCGGGGATCGAGTCCGATTCCTGGATTACGGGAAGTCCACCGAAGGACGGACGATGGCCCTGGCGGTGATCAGCGCGCCGGAGAATCTGAAGCGGCTGGACCGATACAACCAGATTCAGAAGAGGCTGGCCGATCCGCGTGTGACAACGCCGGAGGAAGCGGTGAAATTCGTCGCCGAAGGCAAAGCGGTTGTGTTGATCACGTGCAGCGTGCATGCCACAGAGATCGCGTCCACGCACACAGCGGTGGAATTCGCCTGGAAACTGGCGACTTCGAAGGATTCGAAGATTCAGAACATCCTGAACAACGTCATCGTTCTGCTGGCGCCGTCGATCAACCCTGACGGCCTGGACATGGTGACCAAGTGGTACCGGCAGACGCTGGGGACGCCGTGGGAAGGCACCTCACCACCAGAGCTCTACCAAAAGTACGTCGGCCACGACAACAACAGGGACTGGTACATGTTTACGCAGGCGGAGAGCCGCGCGCTGGTGGGCCAGGTCCACAATGTTTGGCATCCTCATGTGGTCTACGACGTGCACCAGATGGGCCCGACGGCGGCCCGCATGTTCGTTCCGCCATGGCTGGATCCGGTGGAGCCGAACATCGACCCGCTGATCGCCCAGGAGTGCAACATGCTGGGCATGACGATGGCGGCGGACCTGACGGCCGCGGGCCGCAAGGGCGTGGTGGTGAACGCTGTGTACGACTTTTGGACGCCCGCAAGGCACTATCAGAGCTATCACGGGGGACTGCGGATTCTGAGCGAATCCGCCAGCGTCCGCATCGCCTCCCCAATCACAGTGAAGCAAGAGCAGCTATCGGTGAACTCGCTGGGCTACAACGCGCGCGAGCGCTCCTGGAACCACCTGGAACCCTGGCCGGGCGGTGAGTGGAAACTGCGCGACATCGTCGATGACCAATTGATCGCCATGGAAAGCCTGTGCAACACCGTCGCTCTGCGGCGCGTGGAGTTCCTCAAGGGTTTCTACGACATCAACCGGCGCGCGGCCGAGAAGCGCGCACCCTACGCCTTCGTTCTGCCGGCTACACAGGCCGACCCCGGAGCGGCCAAACGGTTACTGGAAACGCTGCAGTTCGGCGGGATAGAGATCGAGTCGTCACTTGAACCGTTCAGCATCGGTTCTAAGCAATACCCGGCAGGCTCGTACGTCGTGAGGATGCAGCAGCCGTGGTCGAACTTCGCCAAGACTTTGCTGGAGAGGCAGAAGTACCCCGACCTTCGCCTTTACCCAGGCGGTCCGCCCAAGCGTCCCTACGACGTCACGGCGCACACCCTGCCGTTGCTGATGGGTGTAAGCGTCGAGATGGTTGAGGATCAGTTTCAGGCAAAACTGGAGCGCGCCACCGATCTGGGCTTTGCGGCCAGCGGGCTGAGCGCTTCCAACAGCGACTCGTGGAAGAAGGTGAACGACGCCTGGAAGCGCGGCACGCCGGTATGGCGCAATCTGCAAACGGGCGAGTTTGCCATAGGCGCCCGAAGGCCGCAGGGCTTCTCACCGCTGAAGCAGCCGAGAGTGGGGATCTATAAGAGCTTCGTGCCTTCCATGGATGAGGGCTGGACGCGCTGGATCGTCGAGCACTTCGGCTGGCAATACTCCAGCGTCTCGACCGCCATGATCCGAGCAGGCGGCCTGAACGAGCAGTATGACGTGATTGTCTTTGCCAGCCAAAACTCCGCCGTTCTGGAGCGAGGCCACCGTCAGGGCGCGATGCCTGAGGAGTTCACCGGCGGCCTGGGCAAGGAAGGCGCCGTGGCGCTGCGGCAGTTTGCCGAAGCCGGGGGCAAACTGATTTTCTTCAACGACTCGGGCGAGTACGCCTCCGATCAGCTCAGCTTGCCGGTGAAGAACGGCTTGAAGGGCGTTTCGTCGCGCGAATTTTATTGCCCTGGATCGCTGCTGAGCGTGAGGCTGGAGGCGGGCTCGCCGCTCGGCTTCGGGCTGCCCCAGGAGTTCACGATCTGGAACGAACAGAGCCCGGTGTGGGAGTCCGAAAGCCCGGATGCCCGGACCGTTGTGCGATACACGGCGGGGCCGGTCCTGGCCTCGGGTTGGCTGCTGGGCGAGAAGTTCCTGGCCGGCAAGCCGGCGTTGCTGGACGTGGCCATCGGCCGCGGCCGGGCAGTGCTGTTTGGCATGCGGCCGCAGTATCGCGCGCAGAGCTGGCTGACGTTGAAGCTGTTCTTCAACTCCCTGGTAATGTAGGCGCTGAACGAGGAATGGCAGGCGCCGCAGGCAGGCGCCCCGGTCATACTATTTCTTCGTCAGGTCGCGGACCCAGATGTCCTTGAACTGCATATGACCGCTGCCGCCGGAGTGAAGCTGCAAGGCGATGGTGCCTTCGAGGAAGGGCGCGCGGGGATCGGTGAAATCGACCATAGGGACGCCGTTCAGCCGCGAGGTATAGCGGTTGCCTGAGACGGTGACGAGCATTTCGTTCCAATCGTTCTGGCGCACGACGGTTTCGTTTTCGGGCGCGGGCCAAACGATCCAGGCGCGGCCAAAACCGTAAACGCCGGCGGTATGGCGCCCGATGGCGCAATCGATTTCAAACTGGGCGCCCTGGCTGACGTCGGCGGTGCCAGGCTTGAACTTAGTGTGGAAATAGACGCCGGAGTTGCCGGTGCCGACGCACTTGAAACGGAGAGAGAGCTGAAAGTCCTTGTAGTCGCGCGGGGTCTCGAGGTAGCCGTAGTCCTTGTTGACGGAGCGTCCGATGAGGACGCCGTCCTCCACCGTCCACTGCTGGCCCCCGACACTGTTCCAGTTGGCGACGTCCTTGCCATTGAAGAGCTGCACCCAGTCTTCGCCTGGAGGGCGCGGTCCGGCCTGGCGCTGAGCGAAGACGGTGGCGGCAGAGAGGATGAGGAGGAGCAGCGTGGACTTCATGAAGTCAGCATAGCGCCAAACGGATGGCCCCGGCGATCGCGGACGCGCGCTCGTCCACGCGATCGGCGGTTGGACCCTCCACCATGACGCGGGCCAGCGGCTCGGTGCCTGAGAAGCGTACCAACACGCGGCCCGCGTCGCCGAATTCGGCCTCGGCGGCGCGGATCTCGGCCTGCACGCCGGCCAGTTCCTCGATGGGGCGTTTGACAGCGAAGCGAACGTTCACGAGCTTCTGGGGGTAGACGACGAAGTCTTCAACCATCTTGTCGAGAGCGACGCCGGACTCGATGAGAGACTCCAGGACGCGCAGCGCGGTGAGCATTCCGTCACCGGTGGTGGAATAACGGCGGAAGATGACGTGGCCGCTCTGTTCCCCGCCCAGGGGCAGCCCGGCACGGAGCATCTCCTCGATGACATAGCGATCTCCCACGGCGGTGCGGATCAGTCCGATGCCATCGGCCGCGAGCGCCCGCTCCAATCCAAGGTTCGACATGACCGTGGCCACCACACTTTGCGGCCGGAGGCGTCGGGCTGCGATGAGGAGGGCATGATCGCCGTCGATGATACGGCCGGAGGCGGAAACCATGATGCAGCGGTCGGCGTCACCGTCGAAGGCGGCGCCGAGGTGGGCTCTCTCGGCGAGTACTCGCCGCCTGAGGCCATCGACGTGAAGCGCACCGCATTCCTGGTTGATGTTGCGGCCATCGGGAGAGCAACCCAAGGCGATGACTTCGGCGCCCAGCCCGGAGAAAAGCTCGGGGCCGAGGTAGGAGGCCGCGCCGTTGGCGCAGTCGAGCACGAGGCGGACGCCGCGAAGAGAGCCGGGAAATGAGCTCGCCAGGAATTCGACGTAATGACGATCGTAGGCGGGGTCAGGGACGAGGGCCAGCCGGGCGGGCGGGTGAGACTGCTGGAGAAGGGAGAATATGCGGCTTTCCAGGTCATGCTCGGTGGAGTCCGGCAGCTTGAAGCCGGTGTGGTCAAAGACCTTGAGTCCGTTGTCCTGGAACGGATTGTGGGAGGCGGAAATCATCACTCCGGCAGCGAAATCCTCCACGCGGGCGAGGTGGGCGACACCAGGCGTAGTAGTCAAACCGGCGAAGGTGGCGCGGGCCCCGGAGCGGGCCAGGCCGGCAGCGACCGTCTCGGCAAGCCACTGGCCGGACTCCCGCGTGTCCATGCCGATGACCACCGTGGGGTTGGAATGGTGGCTGACCCACTCGCCCAAAGCCGCACCAAAGGCATATACCGTGGGCTGATCGAGAGGAGGCTCTCCGGCCACACCACGGATTCCATCAGTTCCAAAGAGTTGTCGGGGCATGTTACTTCTGGTGGTCCGGCGCCAGTTTCACTTTGAGCGTAACGCTCGGAAAGGCGGCGAAGTACACCTGGGGATCGCCCGCGTAAGCGGTGGTCCTGATTTCGCCGTTGGAATCCAGATCGCGAATATCCACCGGATCGGTTTCCACGTGCTCGATGGCGGCAATCCTGGTCTGCGGGCCGACGACGGTGAGCACGGACGGAAGAACCTCCACGCCTGCGATGCGCATCCCCTGCGGGACGTTTTCGAAGCGGGCACGGACGGGAACATCACGCCTGGCGCGAATCTCAAGCCTCAAGCGGATCTGGGCGGGAATGGCGCGCTCCAGAATGACGCCGGGAGACAGACCCAGGTTCCGGCGGTCCACGGTGAAGGTTCGCTGGCCGGGTCCCCGAACATCGCTCAAGTCGACGATCACGGGCGACTGGCTGCCGGCGACGCCGCGCAGGAGTGGGGAAGGCCCGCGCAGGATGAGGTGGACCTGTTCGGTGAGGTCGGAGCTGATTTCCAGGTTCTTGGGGATGTTCCTGTACTGCACTGGGACGGTGACGGAGGTAGTGAGTTCGCGCGTGCCGCTGAAAGAGAACCACAGCGCGAACGCACCAGCCAGCGAGGCGGCTCTCCACCCGAGATTGCGCGTGAGGAATCTCGTCATGGCCTGCCTGCTTCACGCGCCGAGGGGTGCGATTGAACTGTGGGTATGGACAATCCCCGGCCCAGACGGTGCGCCAGCCGCTCGAGGGGCACATCTGTTTCCAGATCGCCGAGCGCGGCGATGGAGATGGTGCCTCGCTCCTCGCTGACGACGATGGCGAGGCAGTCGGATTCCTCGGTGACGCCGATGGCGGCCCGGTGACGGGTGCCTAGCTTGCGAGACAGTTCCGGGTTCATGGTCAGGGGGAGGAAACACGCGGCGGCGGCCAGTCGCCCGCCCTGCACGATGACCGCGCCGTCGTGAAGTGCTCCTCCAGGCTGAAAGACGGCAAGCAGGAGGTCGCGGGTGACGCGGGCATCGACAGGGACACCGGATTCAATGAAGGTGCGGAGACCGATGTCGCGCTCGACCACGATGAGCGCACCGATGCTATGGGCTGCGAGGTGGTTCACGGCCAGGAGAATCTCGTCGGCGACTTCGCGTGTCTGCAAGCGCGAGCCGAAGCTGACCCAGCGCCGCTCACCGATACGCGATAACATGCGCCGGAGTTCGCTCTGGAACATGACAATGAGAGCGAATGCGGTGTAAGGCGCCAGGGTCTCCAGCACAGATCGCAGAACGGTCAATCCCAGAAGCAGGGAGGCGACGTACACCAGCACGATCACGCCCAGGCCGGAGATGATATGTGCGGCGCGGCGGCCGCGGATGAGCATGATGGCCTGGTAGATCAGGAGTGCGACCAGAAGGATGTCGAGAACCGCCGTGGGCGTGAGCCTCGAACCGGCGTCCAGGAACTGTTCCAGAAATGCCCTCAATGGGTGTGTCTCCGTCAAGCTCTCCCTGTGCAGGGCGAAACTCCAGTTTACCCGGAATCGCGCCTGGAACACTGAAAGCGCGGAAGTTCGCTGGCGGTCCGTAGCTGAAGCCAAGGAACGAGGTGATCATACCCGAGCGCAGGCTAACCCAGGACTCGCAGAGCATTGTTCAGCGATGCGGCGCGCCGGCGGCGGAGTGGCGCACGAGCCAGAGATTCAGTATGAGGAACGCGGCGCCGACGGTAATGGCGGAGTCGGCGAGGTTGAAGATTGGGAAGTGGTGGCTGCCCCAGTAGAAATCGAGGAAATCGGTCACGCTGCCGAAGCGGAGACGGTCGTGGAGGTTTCCGGCGGCTCCGCCGAGGACGAGAGAGAGCGCGGCCTTGAGAGTCCAGTGCTCGGCGGAGGCGGGCTTGCAGGCATTCCAGAGCAGCACGCTCACCAGGACTATGACGGCGAAGGAGAACAAGATTAGCAGGCGGGCTCCACCGTTGGCGCCGGATTCGGAGAACATCCCGAAGGCGATGCCGGTGTTGCGGGTGTGGACGATCTGGAAGAGGCCGGGAATCACGGTGAGCGTATCCCAGGCGAGGAACTGGTCTTCGATGACGTGCTTGGTAAGGCGATCGGCGGCAGCAACGACGGGCGCGATCGCGAAAGGCCACCAGCGGGGGGCGATCATGAGGCGGCGATCTCGCGCACGGCAGATGCGCAGGCGGAACAGACCGTTGGCAATTGCGAGTCCGCGCCCACGTCTGAGGTGAATTTCCAGCAGCGTTCGCACTTGACGCCGTCTGCACGGAGCACCGAGACACCGAGTTCCGGAGCAGCGGAGAGACGCAGCTCGACCTGTGAGGTGATGAAGAGGCCCGGCAGCTCGGCGGCGTATTGGGCGAGCAGCGTGTGCAGTTCACCGCCGGCCTCAAGAATCACCTTCGCCTCCAGAGGAGCGCCGATCAATTTCTCGTTGCGGGCGGTTTCCAGGCTCTTCAGAACCTGGGCGCGCACTTCCATGAGCCGGTCCCAATTGCGGCTGAGCAGATCGTGATCGCCGGGCAAGCCATCGATGAGTTCGGCAGGCCGCGGCATCAGCGCGAGGTGGACGCTGTCGGGCGCACCGGCCGGAAGGCGCGAATGGCTCCAGGCCTCATCGGCGGTAAAGGCGAGCAGGGGCGCGGTGAGGCGGAGCAGGGCGTAGTTCACGCGGAAGAGCGCGGTCTGCGCGCTGCGTCGCGCCCTGGAGCGAGGGGCGCAGGTGTAAAGCCTATCCTTGAGAACGTCAAAGTAGACGGCGCTGAGGTCGGTGGTAGCAAAGTTGTAGATAGCCTGGTAAACGCGGTGGAAAGAGAGTTCGTCGTACCACACGCGGCATTGTTCGACCAGCGCGGCGGTGCGATGGAGGATCCACTGGTCCACCTCCAGAAGCTCGGCCGCGGGCAGGGCGTCGGCATCGGGGTTGAAGTCGTGCAGATTGCCGAGCGCGTAGCGGAAGGTGTTGCGCAGCTTGCGGTAGGCCTCAGTGAGACGAGTGAGGATGAGTTCAGACATGCGAACGTCTTCCTGAAAAGCCACGGACGATGTCCAGAGGCGAAGCACATCGGCGCCGTAGCGCTTGATGATCTCCTCGGGCTCGATGACATTGCCAAGCGACTTGGACATGGCCTTACCTTCGCCGTCCAGGGCCCAGCCGTTGGTGGCGCACTCGCGGTAGGGCGCCTGGCCGCGCAGGCCGACGCCGACCAGCAGCGAGGAGTGGAACCAGCCGCGGTATTGGTCGCCGCCTTCGAGGTACATGTCGGAGGGCCAGGGGAGATCGTTTTCGGCAGTGAGCACGGCCAGATGGCTGGAGCCGGAGTCGAACCAGACGTCCAGGATGTCGTTTTCCTTGCGGAATTCCGCGCCGCCGCACTTGCCGCACTTCACATCGGGCGGGAGCAGCTCGGCCGCGGTCCGGTCGTACCAGACAGCGGCGGTGGGCCGGCGGAACAGGTCGACTACGGGGTCGAGATACTTCCGGTCCGATAGGGTTTCGCCGCAGGTTTCGCAGTAGAACACCGTGATAGGCACACCCCAGGCGCGCTGGCGGGAGATGCACCAGTCCGGCCGGGTGGCGATCATATTGGACATGCGCTCATCACCCCACTCAGGGTGCCACTTCACCTGCTTGATGGCTTCCAGCACCTTGGCGCGGAGGCCGTTTTGGTCCATGCCGATGAACCACTGTTCGGTGGCACGGAAGATAGTGGCTTTGTGGCATCGCCAGCAGTGCGGGTAGCTGTGATCCAGGTTCTTTTCGCCCAGCAGCGCTCCTGCTTCGCGGAGGACGGCGCTGACGATGGGGTTGGCTTCCCAGATCGACTTGCCGATGATCTCTTCCGGCAGGCGTCCGGCGGCCCCTTCGGCATGGAAGAAGCGCCCGTGGGCATCCACTGGGCAATAGGTAGGGAGGCCGTACTTCTGGCCGGTGATGTAATCCTCGGCGCCGTGGCCGGGGGCGGTGTGGACGGCGCCGGTACCCTGCTCGAGCGTGACGTAGTCGGCGATCACGCCGATGGAGTCTCGCTCCAGAAAGGGGTGGCGGAAGACCGCTCCTTCGAGCTTGGCTCCCTCAAAGCGGGCAATCTCCCTGGGCGCGGACCAGCGGCAGTTTTCGGCGGTGGCCTGGAGGAGCCCGGTAGCCACGATGTAGACGTCGCCGTTCACCTCCACGGCCGAGTATTCATAGGCCGGGTGGAAGGCAATGCCGACGTTGGCTGGAATGGTCCAGGGGGTAGTGGTCCAGATGAGGCCGAAGACGGTCTTGCCAGCCAGGGCGGGGCTGATCGCCGCCGCATCGCCGGTCAGCCGGAAGCGGACCCAGATGGAGGGGCTGGTGTGGTTCTCGTATTCGACCTCGGCCTCTGCCAGGGCCGTACGGCAGTTCAGGCACCAGTTGACGGGCTTGAGGCCTTTATAGACCGCGCCCTGGGAGAGGAAGTCCACAAACGCGCCGGCGATGACGGCTTCGTACTGCGGGCTCATGGTGGTATAAGGGGCGTCCCACCGGCCGAACACACCCAGGCGTTGAAACGATTCGCTCTGCAGGGTGACGTATTTCTGGGCATACTTCCTGCACTCACCGCGAATCTGTGCGGTGGTCATCTTGGCCTTCTTCGACCCGAGCTGCCCATCAACCTTTATTTCGATGGGCAGGCCATGACAGTCCCAGCCAGGAACGTAGGGCGAATCATATCCAGCCATGGTCTTCCACTTGATGATGAAGTCCTTCAGCAGCTTGTTGAAGGCGTGGCCGAGGTGGATGTTGCCGTTGGCGTAGGGTGGACCGTCGTGCAGAACATAGCGCGGGCTGCCTTGGCGGGCCTGACGGATTCTGCCGTAGAGGTTCGACTCCTGCCAGCGCGCGAGCAGCTTCGGCTCGGTGGCGGGTAGGTTCGCCTTCATGCCGAAGCCTGTGCTGGGCAGATTAACGGTCTTCTTCAGATCGAGACTACTGAGGTCCATTGTGTGCGACTTCCCTTGAGGACGGGTTCGGTTGCGGGAGTAACTACCATCGTACAAAATGGGTGCAACGCGCCGTGCGGCAGGCGCGTCTCAAAGCGCGATGATACGGGTTTGCGCACTCTTGTTGTTTGGACTGGCGTTGCGGGCGGAGACGGTCCTGCTGGCACACGACGGGAATGGCGGACTGCTCCGGCAGGCTCCCGCAGTGCTTCGAACTGGCGGTTTGGCGCTGGTAGGGCGGGAGGCGCTCTTCGGCGCGGCATCTGCCAGCATCATCGATGACGAGGGCAGGCTGCATCCGGTGCTGTGGATCTCGGCCGAGGATGCCGATGCGGGAGTGCTGGAAGTCTTCGTGGGGGCGCAGGCGCCGCCGGGCCCGCATGCGGCCAGTTCCATGGGAAACCGGGTTCGGGTAGCAGGACACGCGGCGGGAGTCCGGAGCACCAAGGAAGCCGGCGGATTCGGGATCATCTCCCGGTTGGACTGCGGAGGACCCAAAGAGCAAGGAGAGCCTCTGTACGATGAACATGGCATGCTGGCGGGCTGGCACGCGACCAGAGAGATCGACGGGCAGGTGCTGGCGTTCGCGGTGCCCTTAGCCAGGTTCGAATCGAATTCGCGGACGATCCACGTTTTGCTGTCCGATTGGAACAACAGCCGCAGCCGCGAGAAGGAGGCGGCGTATCAGCGAGGGATGGGGCACCTGTGGGTGGAGGATTTCGACGGAGCGCTGTTCTACTTCCGCAAGGCAGTAGAGTCGCAGCCCGAGAACGGCCGTGCGTGGTACCACCTGGCCTTCGCCGAGGGGAAGAGCGGCCACGGCAAGGCCAAGACCTCCTGCTACAAGAAGGCAGTGGAATTGGATCCGGGATTTGCGCCGGCGCATTACTACCTGGGTTTTGCCTTGCTGATGAACGGCGACCGCGACGGGGCGCTGGCCGAGTACAAGAAGCTGAAAGAACTGGACGAGAGCTGGGCGACGCGGCTGAAGTTGTTTCTGGACGCGGCGCACGTCGATGTATTGCAAAAGGCCAAACCGCACGCGGAGCGGTCGAGCGGGCCATTATGGCTGGGGTAGGACGGCCGGGCACGCAGCGTTCGTAAGTACCCGGTCAGGATTGGAGACGCAGACCCATGACTGACACCGCGCCAGACGGGAAGAGGAGCAAGGCTTGGGCGTTCGCTGCTTGCGTCCTCGGCGCGGCTTTGGTCGCCATTGTAGGCATGCTCGCGCTCGAAGGATGGATCCGCCATGTCGCAAGGCAGGCTGGGGAGAGCGCGATGGCGGCGTACGGAGGTGAGCGGTGGGACTCCCTGGTGAAGCAGGCGGAATGCAGCGACTGCCCGATGCGAGAGAGGAATCGCGCAGTCTGGGCGTTGGGACAGATGGAAGAACGGCGGGCTCTGCCGGCGCTGAAGAAGCATTACACGGGCGAAAAGTGCGATCACCAAGCGGAGCTGTGCCAGTACGAACTGGACAAGGCGATCCGGAAGATCGAAGGCACCTGGGGACTGCAGGGCACGCTGAACCGGATGGCGCGCCCGCACTACGCCCGCTGATCACCTGGCGGCGGGCTGGAGCTCCCGCACTAGATTGTCCGCCTTCTCCACATCCTTGAGCAGCCAGAGCAGGAAGCGGATGTCGACACTGATGTTGCGGGCCACGTCGGGGTTATAGCCAAAGTCGTTGGCGACGTTCTCCCAGACGCGATCGAAGTTCAAACCGACCATCTCGCCGCGGCCGTTGACGGTGGGGCTGCCGGAATTGCCGCCCGTGGTGTCGGCGTCGGCCAGGAAGTTGAGGGGCACCTTAGCGGCATCCGCGGACTTTGCCGCTTCCAGGATGGCGCGAGGCAATTCGAACGGCTCAATGCCGGTGTGTTTCTCCAACATGCCGGCCAGAGTGGTTTGTGGCAAGTAAGTCACGCCGTCGCGAGGCATGTAGCCCTTGACGTGGGCAAAGCTAACACGAAGGGTGGAATTGGCATCGGACGCGACGGGCTTCCCGGCGTGGGCGATGACGGCGCGGCGCCACTCGGGGCGGAGCCGGGCGACAGCGCCGTCGTGGGTCTTATCGGCGGCCTGGAAAGCGCGGAGTTCGGGCTCGAGGAGAAAGGCAAAGCCGAGCAGCGGGTCCTTGCGGGCGCGGAGTTGGGCGAGAGACTCGTCGAACATCTGCAGCCGTTCGGCCAGGTTGGTGACCTTGGTGGACTGGTACAGGTAGGTGAGGGTCTTGAGAGCCTCGCCGGAACCGAAGACACGGTCGACGGCTTCGATGCGTTCACCCGCGCCGAGCTTCAGAGCGCGGGCGATCCATGCCGCGAACATTGCCTGGTCAGCGGGCGGGAAGAGACTCTTCTGGTCTCGATCCATACGCAGACGCAGACGAGGGATCTCACGCTCCATGTAGTCTGTTTCCCGATCCGCGTCGGCCTTTTCGCGCTCGGCCGCAAGGCGGACAATCTGTGTCGCGTGCTTGAGGGCGAGCGATCCGTTGGAAATCGCCTGCAGCAGAAAGTCGCGCGTGGCGGTCTCACGCCGGGCGCTGGCGCGGGCGTCCAAATCTCGCTTGGCCTCCAGCCCTTTGGAGAAGGCGGGCCGGGTGGCGGCCCAGGCGCTGACCGCCTGCTCGTGAGCTTGTTGCTTTTCGATGATTCGGCCGCGAGCGAGGCCCGCCAACTGGCCCTGGGCGTTCTTGTAGACATTCGAAAGGCTCTTGAGCGTGGCGGCGACGGTGATGGAGGCGCTGGCGTTGTCCTTGGTCGAATCCTCCAGTGCCCGGATCCACTCGCCGTAGAGTTGCTCGCGGAGGGCGTAATAGAAGTCCCGCTGGTACGCCATCTCCGAGGCGGTGAGCGAGCGGACGGTCCGTCCCGGGTAGCCGAGGACCATAACGAAGTCGCCTGGCTTCACGCCGTTCCTGGCGATGGGGAAGTAGAACTCTGGTGCGTAGGGCTTGCCGTCTTTGTAGGCGCGGGCCATGGCGAAGTCGCCGGTGTGGCGGGGCCACATCCAGTTGTCCACCTCGCCGCCGAACTCGCCGATGGCTCGCGGAGGGGCGTAGACCAGGCGAACATCGCTCAATTCGAGGCTCTCGATAAGGACGTACTGCAGGCCGCCGTCGAAGACGGCAACCCGGCAGCGAGATCCTGCAACGGATTCGCAGGCGGCGACGAGCGATTTCTGCTTCGCGTCGATCACCTTGGATCGCTCGAGGTCACTTGCGCCGGCGGGCGCGGCGGCGGTGACCTCCGCGGTGACGTCGGTGAACTTTCTGGGTACTGTAACGCGAGTGGTCTTGCCCGGAAGCTCTTCCTCAAGGGCCCGGGCGACAAAGCCGTTGGTGATGAGGTCGCGGTCCGGCCGGCTGTGCTCCTGGACAACACCGAAAAGGCAGTGATGGTTCGTCAGAATGAGTCCGGCGGATGAGACGAAGCCCCCAGAGCAGCCGCCGATGTTGACGGTGGCGGCGAGAAGACCGGAGCCTCGCTTGGGGTCCCAGAGACGCGAAACGGGCAGTTCCAGACCCTGCTTGCGGAGCATGAGGGGATCGAGCTGGAGCACCTGCTGCGGGGTCCACTTCCCTTCCCCGGCGAAGAGCGTGGGAGTCGCCAGCACAGCGCAGGCAAACCACCTGATGAAATTGGATAACTGCATATGATTTCCTTCCAGACGCGACACCAGGATAGCGCGGGGCGGGCGAAAGGCCGAGAGGCTTTGCCTATGGGAACAAGGCCTTCTTGCCGGCGGCGAGGACCTCCAGAATGCGCTCAACGTCATAGACGGCGCCGCCCCAGGGGCCGCCTGACACATCCTGGAGCTCGGCCCACAGGCGGGTGTCGGCGGGAAGGTCCTTGTCGGGCGCCAAGTCGCCGCGGAGCGGGCGGGCTCCCAGGTCGACGCCGATGACATTGACGGAACCCTCCAGGCGGTTGCGATCGATGACGATTTCGATGATGTCGCCGTCGTGCAGCTTGCCGATAGGGCCTCCGGCCAGGGCCTCCGGCGAGACATGGCCGATGCAAGCGCCGGTGGAGACGCCGGAGAAGCGGGCGTCGGTGATCAACGCGACGTGCTTGCCAAAGGGCAGGTATTTCAGGGCGCTGGTGAGCTGGTAGGTCTCTTCCATGCCGGAGCCGAGCGGCCCCCGGCAGGCGAGCACGAGGATATCACCCTCGTTGATTTCTCCTAGCTTGATGGCGGCAATCGCGTCCGGTTCGGTGAGAAAGACGCGCGCCGGACCGCGGAGCCGGTAAATGCCATCGCCGTCCACGACGGAGGGATCAATCGACGTGCTCTTGATGACGGAGCCCTCCGGGGCGATGTTGCCGGTAGGGAAGCAGACGGTGGAGGTGATGCCGCGAGAGCGGGCTTCATCGGGGGACATGATGACATCAGCGGGGTCGATGGCGTCATTGTCGAACAGAGTCCGCCTCAAGCTCGCGCGCCGATCGCTCTGCTCCCACCAGTCGAGAGTCTGATCGAGGGTCAGTCCGGAGGCGGTGCGGACGCCGGCATGGAGCAGTCCTGCGCGGCGCAGGTGGAGCATCACCTCGGGAACTCCGCCGGCCATGAAGACCTGGACGGTGGCGAACATGCGCGGGCCGTTGGGCAGGGCGTCGACCAGGCGGGGGACGGAGCGGTTCACGCGGGCCCAGTCGCTGACGGAGGGTCGTGGCAGGCCGGCGTGGAAGGCAACCGCGGCGAGGTGCAGGATGAGGTTCGTGGAGCCGCCGAACGCGGCGTGGACGACCATGGCGTTTTCCAGGGCGTCAGGGGTGAGGATGTCGCGCATGGCGAGTCCGGCTGACTCCAGCGCGAGGATGGCCCGGGCCGAGCGGCGAGCCATGTCGAGCCAGACGGGGTGGCCGGATGGGGCCAAGGCGGCGTGCGGAAGCGTCATGCCGAGCGCTTCGCCGACCACCTGCGCTGTGGCGGCGGTGCCCAGAAACTGGCAACCCCCGCCTGGAGAAGCACAGGAGCGGCAGCCCATTTCGGCGGCATAGCCACGGGTGATTTCTCCGTGAGCGAAGCGGGCGCCGATGCTCTGGATCTTGGCGGTGTCCTCCCCCTCCTCGGGCAGCAGCGTGACGCCTCCGGGGATCATGACGCAAGCGAGGTTCTGCTGGGCGGCCAGGGCCATCATCATGGCAGGCAGGCCTTTGTCGCAGGTGGCGACGCCGAGCACGCCACTTCGGCGCGGCATCGAACGAATCAGGCGGCGGAAGATCACGGCGGCATCGTTGCGGTAGGGCAGCGAGTCGAACATGGCCGTGGTGCCCTGCGATCGGCCGTCGCAGGGATCGGAACAGAAACCGGCAAAGGGGACAGCGCCCTGTTCCTTCAACTCCCGGGCGGCGGCTTCCACCAGCAGGTTCACCTCCCAATGGCCGCTGTGGTAACCGAGAGCGATGGGCGTGCCGTCGGGAGCACGCACGCCGCCGTGGGTGGAAAGAAGCAGGATCTCTCTGCCGCCGAGCAGAGCCGGATCCCACCCCATGCCGGCGTTCATGGTCCAGCCGAAGAGGTCGCCGGAGGCAGCATCGCGGAGCATCTCTTCGGTGAAGGGGAGGGCTCCGGCGGGACCGCGGGCCTTGCTGCGGACATCGAACAGGGAAGGATCGCCGGAGTCGAGAACCGCGTTTGGAATGGAGCCGGGCATGGAGACTATTGTGCCTGTTGGAAGGGTGGGCTGGAACGGCGCAGTGAGGGGTTACAATAGGCCAGAGCACCGCCACACCACTGGAGACTTCAGAATTGTCGGAGACCAGCAACCATCTTGTCGCCGTCTATCCGGGTTCGTTCGATCCGATCACCAACGGCCACCTGGACCTGGTGGAACGTTGCGCGCCGCTTGTGGACCGGCTTGTAGTGGCGGTTCTGCGCAATGCGCACAAGAACCCGCTCTTCTCGCTGGAGGAGCGCGTGGAGATGCTGCGCGAGGTCCTGCAGCCGTTCCCGAACGTAGAGATCGACTCATTCGACGGTTTGCTGGTGGACTATGCCCGGCACAAGAAGGCGCAGTTGTTGCTGAGGGGAATCAGGGCGATTTCAGACTACGAGTACGAGTTGCAGATGGCGCTGATGAACCGGCGGCTGGCGCCGGAGATCGAGACTATGTTTATGATGGCAGGAGAGGCTTATTCCTTCCTCAGCTCCAAACTGGTGAAGGAGGTGATCGGACTGGGCGGCAATATCAGCGGCCTGGTTCCACCTTCGGTGGAAGCGAGGCTCAAGCAGCGGTTCCCGGGCGTAGGATAAGCTTACTCACACGTCAGAGCAGCTAAAGAAGAATGCAACAAGCGGCACCACAACTATCAGACCGGATCTCACTGATCAGCGTCTCCTCCACAGCCAGGGTCTCGGCCGAAGCCGAAAAGCTCCGCCGGGCCGGCGCGGACGTCGTCGATTTTGGCGTCGGAGAACCAGATTTTCCCACGCCGGACAACATCAAGCAGGCCACCGTCGCGGCGCTGGATCAGAATTTCACGCGCTACACCGCGATGGCCGGCGTGCAGGAATTGCGGCAGGCCGTGTGCGACCGCCACAAACTGGACTTCGGCACCGCATACGCCGTGCCCGAGTGCGTGGTGAGCGTCGGCGGCAAGCACGCCATCTTCAACACGACCCAGGTTCTGCTGAACCACGGCGATGAGGTGATCATCCCGGTTCCGTACTGGGTGACTTACTACGACGTGGTCAGCTTCGCCGGCGCCAAGCCTGTACTGGTGGAAACCAGCGAGCAGGAAGGCTTCGCCCTGACCGCGGCGCAAGTGGAACGGCACCTGACGCCGAAGACGCGGCTGATCATAGTGAATTCGCCCTGCAACCCCTCCGGCGCGCTGGTGGAACGCGAGGAGTTCGAGAAGATCGCGCACCTGGCCAGGAAACGGGGCATTTGGCTGATGACCGACGAGTGCTACTGCCACTTCCTCTACGACAGCAAGCCGTACTCGGTGGCGGCGCTGGACGGAATGAAAGAGTCAGTCATCGTCGCGGGCTCTCTGTCGAAGACTTACGCAATGACCGGCTGGCGTATCGGTTTCACGCTGGCGCCGGCGGCTGTCTGCAACGCGATCATCAAGCTGCAATCGCATTCGACTTCCAACCCGACCTCCATCGCGCAGAAAGGCGCCATCGAGGCGTTGCTGGGTGACCAGAGCTCGGTGGACGTGATGCTGGCGGAATACCGCAAACGCCGAGATTACGTAGTCGGCCGTCTCCGCGCGATCCCGGGCGTAACCTGCGCCGAACCGCGGGGCGCGTTTTACGCCTACCCGAACATCGGAGGCGCGCTTAGTCCGAAAGGCATCCGCACGCCGATGGAGTTTGCCGAAAAACTGCTGGCCGAATCGCATGTGGCCGTGGTTCCGGGAGAGGCGTTCGGCACGGAGAAGCACGTTCGCATCTCCTACGCTACTTCGATGGAGAACATCGCCAAGGGTCTGGACCGGCTCGAGGCGTTCATCGGCAAGCTGTCCACGCACTGAAGACGCAATGACAAGATGATCCGGCGCATTCCGCCCGCGTTCATGGAGAGGCCCTGGGGGGTAGACAACCTTGGGCCTTGGTTTCCTCCACCAGCCGCCAGGACGGGAGAAGTGCGGTTCCAAATCGAGCCGCCGCTGCCGCTGCTGACCAAACTCATCTTTACCAGCGAGCGGCTGTCGGTCCAGGTCCACCCGAACGACGCGCAGGCACGCGAGCTCGGGCTGGAAAACGGCAAGACCGAGATGTGGTACGTAATATGCGCCGAACCCGGAGCCACGCTGGCGCTCGGGTTCCGGAGCGCGATCAGCGCTGAGCAGGCGCGCGCCGCCGCTCTGAGCGGCGCCATCCTGGATCTTCTGGATTGGATCCCCGCCCATGCCGGCGACACTTTTCTGGTGCCTGCAGGTACGGTGCACGCAATCGGCGCCGGTTTGACGATCTGCGAAATCCAGCAGAACTCAGACACCACCTACCGGCTCTTCGATTACGGAAGGGGCAGAGAGCTTCATCTGGAGAACGGCCTCGCGGTTTCGCGCTTGACGCCGGGAGAGCCGCAGCCGGCGCCGCGAGTGACCTCCGCACCGTGGACCGAAGTAGCCGCTTGCGCCTACTTCGTGACGGAGATCGCCACGCTGGACAGCGTCTACCGGCACCCGGCAGCCGGGGACGAATTCAAGTTGCTGGTGGTACTGGAGGGCTCGGGCCGCATCGCCGGGCAGCCCTACCGCGCAGGCGACTGCTGGCTGGCGGAAGCGGCCGCTGAGGGCTTCACGGTGGAGCCGGAATCGCCGACTCGCGTTTTGCGCTCCGGTCCGGGACGGGGCTTGCTATCCTGAGGTTTCCTCGCCTCCAAACTGCGATATGAACTGGCGGATTTCGTTCGCAATTCTCTGTATTGGGCTGGCCGGCTGCGGCAGCAGCCCGCAGCAGGACCCCGTCATTGGAGAGGCTTTTGTGGGACCCACCACGCTGCAGGTGCGCGAAGAGCTGACTGCCCGCGCGGAACTTGCGGCCACCGTGAAGCACGGCGAACGTCTGGAGATCATCGGCAAACGACGCCGGTTTCTGAAGGTCAGGACGAAGTCAGGCGAGGAAGGCTGGGTGGACGGCCGGCAACTGTTATCGACCGCAAACATGAAGGAGTTGCGCCGTCTGGGAGAGCGAGCCTCCAAGGCCCCGTCCCAGGGCCGCGCAACGGTCTTTGAGACCTTGAACGTGCACACGGCGCCGAACCGCCAGTCCCCCAGCTTCCTGCACATCACGCCGGCTCAGCAGGTGGATGTGATCGCCCACGAGCGTGCCCCCAGGGTGCCATTCGAGCCGCCGGACTTGATCGAAGCAGGACCGTTTGACCAGCCCGCCAAGAAGGTGCGACGGAAGAAGTCAGCGCCGGCTGATCCTCCACCCCCAGCCGGCCGCCCTCCGGGCGTTCCGGCCGGCTGGTTGGAGATGTCAGGGTGGCCCGACGGCGTACCGCCCATGCCCGAGAAGAGCCCGGCGAAGACCGGATCAGCGAGGCCGGCTCCATCATCTGCGCCGATGGACGAATGGACTCTGGTGCGGGCTCAGGGGGGGCAGGCGGGCTGGGTGCTGTCGCGCATGCTGCTGATGGCCATCCCCGATGAAGTGGCCCAGTACGCCGAACGCGCGCGCATCGTGGCCTACTTCAGCATCGGCTCGGTGAAAGACCGCGGTGAGACCAAGCTGAGCTGGCTCTGGGCGACGCTCTCCCGCGGCGACGTGAACTGGCATTTCGATTCGCTCCGTGTCTTTGTGTGGAACAGCCGGCGGCACAGGTACGAGACCTCGTTCATCGAACGCGGATTGAAAGGCTACTTGCCCTTGCGTTTGGAGAACCCCGGAAGCGACAGCGCCGGTGGATTCCGTGTGGTCGTGGAGGAGAAGAACGGT
>JACRKW010000051.1 GCA_016215215.1 Acidobacteriota bacterium | reverse complement strand
GGTCGATCACCGGCGCGTTCAGCGGGAAGATGCGCTCCACGCCCTGGCCGAAGCTGATCTTGCGCACCGTGATCGTCTCGCCCATGCCGCTGTTGTGGCGGGCCAGCAGCACGCCTTCAAACACCTGCAGACGCTCTTTTTTGCCTTCCTTGATCTTGACGTGCACCTTGATGGTGTCGCCGATGCGGATTTCCGGCAGATCCGTCCGCTTGTTCTTGTTCAGCACCTTGCTCAGATAGGGGCTCATCATAAGGCTGCTACCTTCTCACCTTTCTACTCTCGCTCCGGCGTCCGCCCCGGGGCCCGTTCGGCCAACAGGTCGGCGCGAAGCCGTCTTGTTTTTTCCATCGCGGCCCGGTTGCGCCACTTGCGGATCTCTGCGTGATTTCCGCCGAGCAGCACCTCCGGCACGCTCCAGCCGCGAAACACGGCCGGCCGCGTGTAGTGCGGACAATCCAGAATGCCGGCCTGGCCGGATTCCGCCTCCGCGTCTCCCCCGGGGCCGCAAAACGACTCCCGCTGCGAAGACTCCTCGTTGCCGAGGACGCCCGGTATCAGCCGGGCCACGGCGTCCACTACTACCGCGGCAGCCAGTTCGCCGCCGCTCAAAACGTAATCGCCGATCGAGATCTCCTCGTCGGCCAGATGCTCGCTCACCCGTTCGTCGACGCCTTCATAGCGCCCGCAGATCAGCAGCACCTCTTCAAACTCCAATAACCGCCGCGCCGCCCGCTGATCGAACAGCGGCCCATGCGCCGACAGCAGCGCGATCCTCTGCTTGGTCCGGTCGCGCTCCGGCAGTACCGTCTCGGCCGCCTCGAAGATGGGCTGAGCTTTCAGCACCATCCCCTCGCCGCCGCCAAACGGCCGGTCGTCCACGGTCTTGTGGAAGTCCGAAGTCCAGTCGCGCAGATTGTGAATCCGAATCTGCAGCAGACCGTTCTTCGCTCCCCGGGCGACCACCCCGTGCTCGAACGGGCCCCGGAAAAACTCCGGGAATATCGTCAGCACGTGGAAGATCATCCGGCGGTCTCTTCCTTGTCCACTCCAGCCGGCTGGCTTATACCCTCCGGCTGATTCAGCTCCAACAGGCCCTTGGGCGGCTCCACAACCAGGCGCCGGCCGGCGGGATCGATCTCCACGCAAATCGACCGGGCGAAGGGGATCCAGACCGCCTCGTCGGGGCGGCCTCCCTCGGCCTTCATCTCCAACAACAGCGGCCCGCCTGACTCCTGCCAGCCGCTCACCGCGCCGAGCTTGCGGCCCGTGCCACGATCGAAAACCTCACATCCGACCAGATCGGTCAGATAATACTCGCCCTCCGGCAGTGCCGGCCGTTCCGCCCTCGGAACTACCACGTCACACCCCGTGAGAGCTTCCGCCGCATCGACCGAATCGATGCCGGCGAACCGGAACAGCAGCCGGCCTTTGTAGGGCCGCGCCCCCGTCACCGCCAGCGGCTCGCCCTGGTTGGCGAATTCGCCGTCTGGCCTTCTCACCCAGGCCCGCTTCAGAGCCGCATAGTGCTCCGGGCGGTCCTTGCCGTCGGCGTAGATCTCACCCTTCAGGCCCCGGGTCCGTCCTAACACTGCGACGAGCACCCAGCCTTCCGGCGGGCGGGAAGAGCCTGACTCCATTACTCCAGAATTTCCAGCGTAAAGCGCCTGTTCAGCTTCATCCCGGCAGCGCCCAGCAGCGTGCGGATGGAGCGCGCCGTGCGCCCCTGCTTGCCGATCACCTTGCCAAGATCGCCAGGCGCCACTCGCAGTTCGAGCACGGTCACCTGCTCACCCTGCACCTCGCGGACCTGCACCTCTTCCGGGACGTCCACAAGTGCTTTCGCAATTTCCTCAACGAGTTCTTTGATGCCAGCCATCGCGAGGACCTCCCGTCCTGCCTCCGATCCTAACACGCGAGCCGCACCGGTCTATCCCGGCGCCGCCCGTCTTTCTATAAACTCCTAGGCGACCGGCTGTGCCGCAACCGGGTTGGCCTTCACCAGCCGTTCCACGGTGTCCGACATCCGCGCGCCGCTCTTTACCCAATGCTCGATGCGGTCGTGTTTCAGCTCGACCACCGAGGGGCTGGCCACCGGGTTGTAGTGGCCCACCACTTCCAACGCCTTGGAATCGCGGGCGCGGTCCTTGTCAATCACCACCACGCGGTAGGTGGGCTTCTTCTTGGCGCCGAATCGCGCCAGTCGAATCATCAGCATTTCGTTCTCTTCTCCTAAACAGGTGCCGTGCTGCCTCTCCCTTACCCGCCGAACGGGTTGGGGAACGGCAGTTTCATCTTTCCCATCTTCTTGCCGAGCAGTCCGCCGGACATGGACTTCATCATCTTGCGGGCCTGCCCGTATTGCTTCAAAAGGTTGTTGATCTCCTGCACGCTGGTGCCGCTGCCCCGGGCGATCCGCCGCCTCCGGGCGCCGTTGATCAGCATGTGGTTGGCGCGCTCTTTGTAAGTCATTGAGTCGATGATCGCCACCACGCGGGTGATCTCCTTCTCATCGACCTTCATGTTCTTCAAGTCCTTCAGCGGCCCCAGTTGCGGCATCATGCCCAGCAGCGACTCCAGCGGGCCCAGCTTGCGCAACTGCTTCAACTGGTCGCGGAAATCCTCCAGCGTGAAATCGTCTTCCAGCAGCTTGCGCTGCATCTGCTCCGTCTTCTTCTGATCGACCGCGGACTCCACCTTCTCGATGAAGCTCAGCATGTCGCCCATGCCCAGGATCCGCGATGCCGCGCGGTCCGGATGGAAGGCTTCCAGCGCGTCGCTCTTTTCGCCCGTGCCAATGAACTTTAGCGGCTGGCCCGTGATGTACCGGATCGAGAGCGCCGCTCCGCCCCGGGCGTCGCCGTCCATCTTGGTGAGCACCACGCCTGTAATGCCCAGCCGCTTGTGGAACTCATCGGCGCTCTTCACCGCGTCCTGGCCTGTCATGGCGTCGGCCACGAACAGGACCTCGGTCGGCCGCAGGTGCTCTTTCAACTCCTGCAACTCGGCCATCAGCGCGTCATCGATGTGCAGCCGGCCCGCCGTGTCGATCAGCACCAGGTCGCGGCCGCTCAGCTCGGCCTCGCGCTTGGCCCCCCGCGCCAGTTCCAGCGGCTTGCTCTCCGCCGCAGCGCCCTCGTAGATCGGCAGGCTCAGGTCCTTGGCCAGCACCGCCAGTTGTTGCCGTGCGGCCGGACGGTAGACGTCCACTGAGACCATGATCGGGCGGTGGCCGTTCTTCGACAGGTGCCGCGCCAGCTTGGCCGTGGAGGTCGTCTTGCCCGAGCCCTGCAACCCCACCACCATCACCACCGTGGGCGGCTGGTTGGCCGTCCTCAGCCTGGAGGTGTGCGTCCCCAGCACTGAGATCAGCTCGTCCCGGACAATCTGCGTCACCTGCTGCGCCGGCGAGAAGGCCGAAAGCACCTCCTGGCCCATCGCCTTGGCTCGCACAGCCTCAATGAAGGACTTGACGACCTTGAAATGCACGTCGGCCTCGAGGAGAGCCACACGGATCTCCTTCAGGGCGGCCTCCATGTTCTCGGCCGTCAGTTTGCCTTCGCCGCGCAGGTTCTTGAAGACCCTTTGCAGCTTGTCGCTGAGCGAATCGAACATTGTCCTTCCGGCGTCTTTCAGGCCGTAGATGCCCCTCGGAAAAAGGCACTCCAGCGGCGCTGTCGTTCCAGTCTTGCGAGTGTTGTCGGGGTTCGGGTCCTCGGCGCAAACCCGATCCGGGGTCCGCGTAGACGCGAGTTATGACACACTGCTGCCGCGGCAGCACTTCCGATTATAGCAATCGCCGCCCCTCTATTGGGCCAGCATCTGGCTCAGGAACTCCCGCAACTTCGGTCCCGTGTCCTCCCGCCTCAACGCATACTCAAGAAAACACTTGGCATACTCCACCCGGTTGCCGATGTCGAAGCGCCTGGCCTGCCACGCCAGCGCATACACCGGCGCATCCTGTGCCAGCAGGTTCATGGCGTCGGTCAACTGGATCTCGCCGCCCACCCCCCGCGACGTGCGGTCGATGCAATCGAAGATCTCGGCCGTGAACACGTACCTGCCCGCGATCGCCAGATTGCTCGGCGCCGCCTCCACCGCGGGCTTTTCCACCAGCTTGCGCAGCCGCAGCAGGTTGGGATTCCCATCCTCCGGCGCGCCGTCCACCACACCGTACCGGCTTACCCACTCCATCGGCACGCGGTGCACCGCCACCACGCTCGATTGCGTGCTCTCAAACGCCTCCAGCAGTTGCTGCAACCCCGGCTTCTGGCCCGCCGGCGGGTCGATGATTGTGTCGCCCAGCAGCACCGCGAACGGCTCCCCGCCCATGTGGTAGCGCGCCAGCCGGATCGCATCGCCCAGCCCAAGCTGCTCTTTCTGACGGATGTAGTGGATCTGGACTCTGTCTCCGATGTCCCGCACCTGGTCGATCAAGTCGTGTTTGCCGGCCCCCTCCAGGAAGCTCTCCAGGTCCGGGTTGTAGTCGAAATGGTTCTCAATCGCCTGCTTGCCGCGGCCCGTCACCACCAGCACGTCCTCGATGCCGCTCTCCACCGCCTCTTCGATGACGAATTGCAGCACCGGCTTGTCGACGATGGGCAGCATCTCCTTCGGCATGCTCTTGGTCGCGGGCAGAAAGCGCGTTCCCATGCCGGCCGCCGGAATGACGGCCTTTCGAACCTTCATGACTCCTCCGAATCCGGTTGAATGCGCGGGACCAGCAACTGCGCGCCCATCTCGGCGTACGACGCCCTCAGGCGCTCCAGCCTCGCCGGATCGCCGTCGTAGACCCCCACGATGGCTCCGCCGGATCCGCAGAACTGCGTCGACGCCCCCAGCTTTCTGCCCCGGCCCACCAGTTCCATGTTGCCCGGGCTGATGCGGATCAGGCTGGCGCGCAGGTCGAAGGCCTCGTTCAGCAGCGGGCCGATCTCGGCCCCGCGCCCGGCCAGCAGCAGGTCCCGGGCTGACTCGGCCATGCCCGCCCAGGTCTTGATCGCCTCCAGCACCGCCGGCTCGCCGCGGTTGAAGCGGCTTCGCAGGTCGTTGTGCGTCAGCTCCGTGCCCTCGGCCAGGTTGTCGTGATAGGCCACGAACACCGGCGGGAGCAGCGCCGCATCGATCGGCTCATACCGCCCGTGGCCGTGCTCCGTCATGTAGCCCTTGTCGAAATCCATGTACACCACGCCCTGGTACACCTGGATCACCCGGTCCTGCAACCCCGCGCCGATGCCCAGTTCGTCCAGCTCCACGCTCAGGATCAGCCCCGGCAGCACAGGCGCCGGGATCTCCACCCGGAAGAACGCCATCAGCGCCCGCATGGTGGCCGTGACAATGGCGCTGGAGCCCGCCAGGCCGACGCGTACCGGCACGTCGGTGTCGTATTCGATGGTGAAACTCCGGTCGAGCACGATGCCGCGCTCCCGGCACCAGTCGCTGAAACGCTTGATGGCGGCCTTGATCAGACGCACGCCGCCGTAGTAGCCGTTCATCTGCACGTCGGCCAGAAACTCCTCCAGGCCGTCGAAGTGCAGCCGGTCTCTGTGTCCGCCCCGGATCTCGATTCGCGGCGACTCGTAGATCGTCACCTCGGCCCGGAAATTCCGCACAATCAACGCGATCGTCTTCCCAAAATAGCCGTCCGACGGATTCCCG